>DATAVY010000205.1:0-37370 GCA_036267495.1 Edaphobacter sp. | reverse complement strand
ACGGCACTGTCAGCACTCAACCGCGCCCGGCAAGCCGCAGCTGCCTCCATTCCCCACGAGATGATTCTCCTCGATCTTTCCGAAGCTCTCCACGCCCTCGACGCCCTCACCGGCACTACGACGAGCGATGACATCCTTAATCTCATCTTCAGCAGATTCTGCATCGGAAAATGACAGAATTCTTCTCAAACATTGCTGTAAGCGTCCTTTATTGCTTGGCAACGTCGATCGTGTTGTCGTCAGGAATTCGATCGATCAGTTTGTTATAAGGATCAATGCCTGCGCGGGTCGGCATCTGGTCGACAACAATCTCGAAGGTCTGATTCGCCTGAGTGATTCTTTCCTTCTTGAGGTAAAGCGGTTTCTCTTCGTCCTTCTTGCCAATGAAGACACCGATGTCGATGTAATCGTTCAGAATCATCGGAGTCTCGTTTCCGCTGCCATCCGATTTGAGTTTCCGAGCTTGCACCGTGAGTGTGACCTTGTACTTTTTATCCGGTCTCTGCGTGACCGTAGCGGTCAGTGCTTTGTTGTCGTATAGAACAATCGATTCAAAAGCATCCGTGATGTAGTACTGCAGTTCAGGCGGCGTTTGGGCTCGCAGCGCATCGACGAACTGCCGAGTATCGGGGTAAGGACCGCTCTGGGAATCATTCGCGTTGGCGTAGCGATACTGCATCAGGAAATTATGAAGCGCAAGGTTGAGCTTGTCTTCGCCGATGTAGTCCGAGAGAGCATACAGTACGAGCGATCCCTTCTGATACCAAACATAGGCCTCGCGCTGCACGAGGGCGAGAGGGGGCTCGTGGCGGCTCTCGCTGGCGCGGCCGCGAAGGTAGCCGTCGAGCTCGTGCTTAAGAAACTTGTGCATCTGGTCGTCGCCGTACTTCTTCTGGGCGACGCGCAGGGCAGAGTACTCGGCGAGAGACTCAGACATCATGTTGGACCCTTCGACCATACCGCCGATGAGCTGGTGACCCCACCACTGGTGGGCAAGTTCGTGGGCCGTCACAAAATACGTCCGGTCGATATCCTTCTTGGGGTCGACGACGCGGCCAAGAAAACCGGTCTCGGCGTAGGGGACAGTGTTGGGGAAAGACTGCGCGAAGTTGCGGTAGCGGGGATACTCCAGAATGCGGAACTGTTTGAACTGGAACGGACTGAAGTTCTTTTCGTAATAGGCGAGGCCGGCCCTGGAGGAATCGATCATGTCCTGGACGTCGTAAGGGTGCGCAGGGGCGGAGTAGACCTCGAGATTGATGGGGCCATTCACGCCGTTATAAACCTCGCGTTTCACATCGTACTTACCCGAGACGTAGGCGTAGAAATCCTGCATGTGGACTTCGCCCATGTCGTAGGAGAAGTAGTTGCGGCCGTTCTGTTGCCAAGTACGAGTAGGGTAGCCAGGGGCGAGGGCAATCTGACCGGCGGAGGTACTGACCGTGGTCTTGTAGGTGATCCAGTCGGACTCGGGGCTGAAAAGATTGACTCGGCTCCAGTACGGATCGCCTCGGTGAGCTAGTTCTTCGAGTGGCGGAAGGTGTTCGTCACGCCTGCGGCGCGGATCGTCAAGCTCAACGTTGACGTCGTAACCGATATACGGGAAGAAGCCGACGTCGAAAAACGTGCCCGAGTAGGCGAACTCGGGACGCTCATTGCCGTCGCGGAAGCCGTGAGCGGCATAGCCGACGTTGAAAGTCATGTTGAGCTTGTCGCCAGGTTGAAGCGGTTGATCGAGCGCGTAGATGGTGTACATGGCACGCGAGCTTTGGCTGACGATGTGGAAGGAACGGTCGAATTCGACGTTGGTGACGGACTGTTGCTGGTTCGAGATGTGAATCTGGGGGATAGGGACAGCGGTTTTGTTCTGAAGAACAAAATGGCCGGTACCGGAGAAGGCGCGGCGCTCGGGGAAGATGTCGATGTTGGCATCGACGGCAATGACTTTGGGTTGGGGAAGTTTTTCGTACTTCTTGAAGTCACGCTCGTACTGGGCCTGGATGTCGCGTCGCGCTTTGGCATTGAGAAATTGGTTGAGGATGTGGGCGTTGTAGAAGTACCAGCCCCCGCTGCCCATAGCGATGAGAAGGAAGAGGACACCAGCCGGCAAAAGGCGCGGAGCACGATGGCGAGCGAGACGGAAACGCGCGGCCCAGGAATCTTCCGATCCGCGCAGAGTGACGGCGATGGAGAGAACGCCCATGAGCGCGGCGATCGCGAGCCAGTACATAACCGACCAGAACAGCGCCGGAACGAAGTGGCCGTAGCCGTTCATGTCCGAGTAGGTGTAAGGCGGAGTGTTGCCGAAAAGATAGAGGGTATTCTCCCAACCAAAGTTGAAGAGAACGATGTTGAGGATGAAGAGGCCGATTACGATGCCATGAGCGATGAACTTGTTGGATAAGACAGTCTGGAAGAATAAGGCCGCGAGCGTAAAGATGAGTATCTGAGGGAAGATGACGAGGTACAGTTCCTTGAAATACTGAAGAAGCTCGTAGTGGTAGTAACCGGCGATAGTTTGACTAAGGATGCCGCAGAAAAGCACGACGGTGAGAAGGACGAGTTCGATGACGGCGAGTGCGGCAAGTTTCGAGAGCCAGTCTGTCGTCTCGCGTACAGGAAGTGCATCGTGAATACCATCGAAGTGAGTGTCGCGCTCTCGCCAGACGAGTTCGCCGGCGTAGAGAGTGGCGATGATGAAGAGGAGGAGAGTCGCGTTCCCTTCAACCGCCGCAACCATGAGGTAGGTGACGGGGTAGAGTTGGCCATCGTTGCTGTGGCCTGCGAAATGCCCTTGCAGGAGGGCATACATGAGCATGACAGCAAAGAGGGCCCAGAAGGGCAACTCATGGGTGATGTTCGAGATGCGGATGCGGGTGAGAGAGACGAACTGGGAAAAGGAGGTTCCAGCGCCGAAGACCTGGTGAACAACGGGCAGTCGTTTCGCGACAAGAGAACGAGTCGCACGCACCTCAGCCGCGTCGTTTTCGCGGGCGCGGGCGGCACGGCGACCCTGCGAGACAGCTGTGAGGGCTTCAACGGAAAGCGGGAAGAGCTTGTAAACAACGGCGAGAGAGATTAGGCCGACGCCGCTCCAGAGAAGGCGGTTGTACAGCAGGACACCGCCAGCGACGTGAACCGACCACGGGAGCTGGAGGCTGTTCTTCTCAGCGACGGTCCAATAGCGGGTGATGCTGTCGAAGAGGCGGAGGCCCACGGGATCGAAGATAGCCGACCAGAAATGTTCGAGAGAGCCGGTGGCCTGGAAGATGACGTTGACGACGAGGTAGACGACAAAGAAAACGACACCCTGCAGATAGACGATGAATAGTTTGCGGGTGAGAGCGGCGATGGTGAAGAACAGCGAACCGAGAAAAAAGATCTGCACTGCCGTGATGGCAAAGAAGGCATGGAGATACCAGCCAAAGTGGCCATGAACGATTCGTGTGTGATCGGCCCATGGGGCGAAGGTTCCAATAGCTTCGCCGAAGACCAGTCCGGAGAAGCAGAAGACAGCGGTGACAAAGGAGCCAGCCCAGCGGCCGCCGAGGTAAGCGAATTTGGAGATAGGCTTAGTGAAGACAATCTGGTACGTGTCGCGCTGGAAATCGCGCAGGATGGAGCTTCCAAAGATCGCAGCGATGACGATCACACCAAAGAAGGTGATGATGATGTAGAGAATGCTCGTGGAGAAGGGACCGTTGAGAAGGATCTTGTCGTTGCCAGTGCTGAGGAAGTCTTCCGCAGCGATCGCGAGAAAGCTGAGGAAGAACCAGAGCGCGAAGTAGACATACGTGGAGATGCTCTTCAAGCGGAACTTCAATTCGAATGTAAAGAACTCCCAGAATTGTGCCATTGATCTCCCTGCGTCTCCGTGTCGTTGCGGACGAAGTCAGTTCTTCGCGTCTCGGGATAGGTTGAGGAAATAAACATCTTCGAGACCTGAGTCGACGAGCGTGAAGCCATCGCCGGGATTGGAGTCAGCGTAAACGCGGACTTCGTGCAGGCCGCCGATCAGATGAGTGGAGATGACATTGAAGCTGCCTTCGAGCGCACGAAGCTCATCGTCCGTGGCAACGACCTTGGACCAGATCTTGCCGCGAAGAGATTCGAGAGCTTCTGCCGGTGCGCCTTCGAGCAGGAGCTCACCACTCGAGATGATGGCCATGCGTGGGCAGAGCTCGCGCACATCGTCCACGATATGAGTGGAGAGGATGACAGTCACGTTCGAGCCAATGGAGCTAAGAAGATTGAGAAAACGATTCCGCTCGGCAGGATCGAGGCCGGCGGTGGGCTCATCCACGATGATGAGCTTCGGGTTGGCGAGCAGGGCCTGCGCAATTCCGAAACGTTGTTTCATGCCTCCCGAGTAGGTGCTGAGCGCCTTCTTGCGCGCATTCCAGAGGTTCGTCTGTTGCAGAAGCGCTTCGACCATCTGCGTCCGTTCCGTCTTGTTTGTAATTCCCTTCAGGATGGCGAGGTGTTGGAGCATGTCAAGCGCAGACATCTTGGGGTAGACGCCAAACTCCTGCGGGAGATACCCCAGAACCTTCCGCACGGCATCTTTCTGAGTGAGAACGTTGAGGTCGTCAAGCTGGATCGTACCGGAGTCGGGATCCTGAAGAGTGGCGACAGTGCGCATCAAGGTGCTCTTACCTGCCCCATTCGGGCCAAGCAGACCAAACATATTATTGCCGATGGTCAACGTCAAATTCTTGAGCGCTTTTACGCCATTGGGATAAGTCTTGGAGAGACCGCTAATTTTGAGTGCCAAGAAAGGTGACCTCCGATAGTAGCCGCAATTTACCACATCCGGTCAATGTACCCGGCTTTTCAAGTTCAATTTCTGGCGATAGTGAAGCAAACCGGCCATATCAGCTGACGAGCCGACGACCTCATCACGTGCAATCGATGATCGTCCACTCAAATCATGGAATGTCTGGAGTTTTCAGTCCACCCTGGCCCACGAGCCGGATTCACCCTTTGCCGGGCTTCGTGGAATTCGGCGTTCGGCGGAGGGCCGCTTTCGTGCCGTGTTGGTAAGCTCGCCCCAGCATACCTGGTTGCGGCCGCCGGCCTTAGCCAAATAAAGGGCCTTGTCGGCAGAATCCAGCAGATCTTCCCGGCAGTTGGAATCGCTGGGCCATGATGTTGCTACTCCGCAGCTAACAGTTGACAATCGAGGGTGGCTGCCGGGTTCAGGGAGAGCCGGGGATCCCGCCACTTCAACCAGCTTGCGGATTCGTTCGGCGACGATCATCGCTCCCTCGCGCGCTGCTCCAGGAAGCAGAACCACAAACTCCTCGCCGCCAAATCGTGCGGCAAAGTCGTCCTTGCAGCGGAGGCTCTGCAGCAGCAGCGAGGCCACGCGGGCCAGTACGCGATCGCCATAGAGGTGTCCACGAGTGTCGTTGGTGATTTTGAAGTTATCGATGTCAATCACAATGGCTGAAAGGCAACCCGCCGAATCGACAGCTTCGCTCCACAGCTTTGCGAATTGCAGCTCATAGGAATGTCGATTGGCGAGACCAGTGAGGCTGTCGATATAGGACATTTTCTGCAGCTCTACATTGAGAAACGATAGCTCCCGGGTTTGTATTTCGCTGCGCAACCTCATCAGATAGGCCAGCCGCTCCTCCCGCCCTACGCTGTAATTGGCGACTACCGTCATCGAGATGGCACAGATCGCGAGCGTGAGACCAAGCAGTTTCTCCGGCGCATCAAGAAAACGGTCCTGGTGAATGAAGATCAGGTCGCCGGCAAACAGAATGACAGATGCCGTCAACGCATACGTAAACTGCAGCCGCATGACAACATTGACGAAGATTACGGTCAGGATTAACCCAACCTGCGCGTATGCGGACGAAGCCGCGTTCGTATTGCTTTCGAGGTAGAGGTGCGTAATTCCTATCAGGCAGCTCGCCAGCGCAATGCTGGTTTCGCGATAGACCCTATTCGGACTCCATCGCATGCTGATGTTGATCAATAGAGCCAGAGGCGTGACAATACACAAGCGCACTTGCAGCGGAAGCCAGGAGACGCCGCCGCGGATGAAATAATCCGCGATGATGTAGATATTGAAGAGGCCAATTGCGATCAAGCCTTCGATCCAAAGGCGCTCGGAACGCTGGACAAACGTAGACTGCTCAAAGCCATTTTCCAGAAGTTCCGGCAGCGCAAGGCTTTGAAAGCCTTTTCGTGAAAGCCGCTCTATCTGCGCGATCGCGAGTTCATGGATTGAAGTGCCTGGCATTTAGAATTTGCTTCCTTCTCACGACTGGCTCTCTTCTTACCCTGTCGGCTCGCAGTCCCCTTTTCGTCAGGCTTGAAGAAGGAATCGTTATCCAACCCATGTTACTAAAGGGGCAGGCTGCCGCACTCCCCATTCCAAGGCCACGTATGGCACTTCCGTGTCATCTTTTCTACGGAACGCGGGGTCGGTGCTTCCACCGCCGCTGATGGATTCTGCAGGACAAATTTGCCGAGCAGCTTTACTTCACAAGAAAGTTATCGATCAGCCGAGTTTTCCCCACATAGGCAGCGACCGCTATTAGTGTTCCTGTTTCGACGAATGCCACCGGTAACAAACTCTCCGCATCGACTGCGGCCAGGTAGTCCACCCCTACTCCAGCCGCAGTCTGCAGAATTTCGATTCCACCTTCTATCAGTACTGCACTTCCCCGCTCACCCTCGGCGATCATCTGTTCCATCCGCAGCAGTGCTCGATGCAAAACCAACGCATCGGTTCTCTCTTCTGCGCTCAAATATTTATTCCTGCTACTAAGAGCCAGGCCATCGGCGTCCCGCACAATTTCACAGCCGACGAGCTTGACATCGAAGTTCAGGTCGCGCACCATTCGCCGGAGCATCGCAAGCTGGGCGGCATCTTTCTGTCCGAAGTAAGCCAGGTCCGGTTCCACCACATGAAATAACTTCGCCACAATGGTTGCCACACCGGTAAAGTGTCCAGGTCGCGACGCTCCATCCAGGCGATCCCCGATACCAGCCACCGCGACGGTAGCTGCTCCTCGATCTGGATACATCTCTTCCGACTCTGGAGCGAATAAAACCTTCACACCCTCTGCTTCCAGAAGTTTGCAATCCTTCGCAAAGGTCCGAGGATATTGGGCGAAATCTTCTCCCGGAGCAAATTGCAGCGGATTGACAAAGATTGAAACGGCTACGACATCACACTCTGCGCGGGCGCGTCGCACCAACGATAGATGGCCCTCATGCAGAGCTCCCATGGTAGGCACAAAACCCAGCGCCCTGTCCTCACCTCGCAATTCGCGGCAGGTCTTCCGCATCTCCTCAATGTTCTTAATGATTCGCAAAGTCTTTCCTTTTCAACTGCACATTGGAACGCGCGTGCACACGATCGCCCATGCGAAATCGGCAGAAAATCCCGCTACACTCTAAGCCAGTCTTCTCTTGTGCTACCCCACCAACTCAGCCTCGGGCGCCATCATGTTCCGCAATTCACGCGGAAGGTGGTAACTCTCGGCATCCGAAGGAAAGGTCCTGTTCTCCACATCGCGTTTGTACTCTCCTAAGGCCTCTCTCGTAACTCCCGCCACGTCAGCATAACGCCTCACAAACTTGGCCGGAGCCGAGAAGGTCATTGTCATCATGTCGTGCAGCACTAAAATCTGCCCATCGCAGTCGGGCCCTGCGCCGATCCCGATCGTAGGTATCTGGAGCTCCCCGCTTACGATCCGGGCAAGCTCACGCGGCATACCCTCCAGCACAACGGCGAAGCAGCCTGCATGCTGCAGCGCAAGCGCATCGATACGTAACTCGTCGATAGCCTCCATCGTTCTTCCCTGCACCTTATAACCACCCATGCGATGCAAACTCTGCGGAGTCAGGCCGAGATGTCCCATCACAGGGATCTCTGCGTCGACCAGCCGCCGCACCAATTTGCTGCGTTCCCGTCCACCTTCCAGCTTCACCGCTTCGGCGCCAGCTTCTTTCACGAACCTGACGGCGTTCTCTACCCCCGCAAGTTCGTCGATCTGGTAGCTTCCGTAGGGCATGTCCGCCACCAGCAAGGCGCGTCGCAGAGCTCGTCGGACTCCGCGTGTGTACACCAGCATCTCGTCCATGGTCACGGCCAGGGTGTTCTCGTAGCCTTGCATAACCATTGCGAGTGAATCGCCGACGAGCACAACGTCCAGTCCAACTTCATCGACAAGTCGAGCGCTGGCATAGTCGTAAGCAGTTACCGCGGTGATCGGCTGCCGCAATATCTTCTTTTCTAATAAAGAGGGGATGGTAACTTTCGAGGGAAGCTCGGCGTCACGTCCGACAACTCGCGCGCCAACGCGTTCTGCAGAAAACGTAGTCAGGCTCATCGCATTCTCCAGTGCAGTTCCGCCGCGCGTCGTCTCACAAAAACCGACTATTGGCTGGATACCACCTGTCCCAGCAGGTTCCTGGGTCAGCGTTAAGACTACTCGTCTCGAGTTAGGGTAGCAAGCTTTCGAAGACGATTGTCCTCAAGGCCTTGCAACCACGGGAAGTTCAATGAAGCTGGACTGCCCGGGGCTGTGGTAGATCCGCTGCTCCGCCTTGCGATAATCCTGTGGCTTGGCCCAGAAGATATTCGGTACGAACGTCTGCGGATTGCGGTCGTAGAGCGGAAACCAGCTCGACTGCACCTGCACCATGATGCGATGGCCTGGAAGAAACACATGGTCTGCCGGCGGCAGATTGAATTTGTAGAGAAGCGGTTGACCCGCTGCGATTGGCTTTGGGTTTTCAAGGCTCTCGCGATAACGGCCGCGAAAGATGTCGGCGGAGACCATGAGCTGGTAACCACCCATTTTGGGTTGGCCGGCGACTTCGTCGGGGTAGACGTCGATGACCTTGACGACCCAGTCGGAGTCGGTTCCGCTGGTGGAGGCGATGAGGTTGGCGACGGGTTGGCCGCTGATCTTGACCGGTGCGGTGAGAACGTCTGAGGTGAAGACGGCGACGTCGGTGCGGCCGGAGGCTTCGCGCTGGTCGTCGGCGAGCCAGTTCGGCCAGGTGAGGCCATTGTCGTAGCCGATCGGTTGTATCGGCCGGGCGCGAAAGGGCACTGGCTTCGCAGGGTCGGAGATGTAGGAGTCAAAGGCCGCGTCATTCTGCAGCGGTGCGGAGAAGCTGAGCTTGCCTTCGGCGCGGAGGTAGAGCGGCGCAGACGTCGAGGGACAGCCGCTTTCGCAGACGATCGGCCAGGATTGCAGCTTGCGCCAGGTGTCGGTGCCTGTTTCGTACGCGGTGACAGGTGCGATTGCCGGGGCCGAGGCGTCGTCCTTCAGATACTTCGCGAGGAACGGCGCGAGCACGTTTTCACGGAAGTAGAGCGAAGTGTCGCTGTTGAATTTAATGGCGCCCAGGGTACTGCCGTCTTCGATGCTGCCGCCGTGGTGCCAGGGTCCCATTGCCAGAAAGACCTTGTTGTTTGTGTCCTTGGGCTTGAGCGCTTTGTAGACTGCCATCGCGCCGTAGATATCCTCGGCGTCCCAGAGGCTGTGGACGAGGAGCGTGGGAACAGTGATCGGTTCGGCGGCGAGGAGCTTGTCGACTGCCTGATCCTGCCACCAGGAGTCGTAGCTGGGATGGGCGATAAGCTTGCGCCAGAAGCCGGTCTGCTCAAGCCCGCGCTCTTTGCCGAGCTCTCCGGCCGAGCCGGCGTTCATGAACATGTCATAGTCGTCGAAGTTGCTGGTCCACCACTTCACCGAGTTGTCGCGCGACCCATCCTGCTCGTAGATGTAGGACATGTTCTGCTGGCGGAAGGCGCCGTTGTGGAACCAGTCATCGCCTTTCCAGCCGTCGACCATCGGGTTCATCGGGATGGCGACCTTGAGGGCCGGATGGGGATGGACGAGGGCCATCAGGGTAGTGAATCCGTCGTATGAGATGCCTATGATGCCGACTTTCCCATTGCTCTCAGGCGTGTTCTTCACCAGCCAGTCGATGGTGTCGTAGGTGTCTGTCGCGTGGTCAACCTGGGTTGGGTTGAGCGGACCGCGCAGCGGACGGTTCATCACGTAGTCGCCTTCGGAGCCGTACTTGCCGCGAACGTCCTGGATGACGCGGATGTAGCCGCCGTCGACGATGACGTCGGTTGCGTTGTCGTAGCCGAAGAGGCTTGAGCCTAGATGCGAGCTCTGGCTGTTGGTTGTCAGCGCGCTCGCGTTGTAGGGCGTTCGGGTGAGGAGGATCGGCGCATTTTTTGCCCCCTTTGGCACAAGAATGACGGTGTGGAGCTTCACGCCATCGCGCATCGGGATCATGACTTCGCGACGTCCGTAGTTGAAGCCGTAGTCCGTCGGCTGGAAGACGGCGGGCGACTCGCTGGGCAGGGTGGCGGGAGTTTGGGCGAATGCGAGAGGCAGCAGGTTGGCGAAGATGGCGGCGAACAGAGTCTGGCGGAGCAGAGACGCGGGCATAGGTTCCTTCTCATCATGAGACAGGTGTTTGCTGTCTCGTCTTGCATGAAATGGTGTCAGAGTTCTGACGGTATCCTATATGTATGCGTCTAATGGCGCTCGCCGGGGCCTCTCTTCGTGGTGCGCGATTACCGTTTTCGAGTGGGGGGTACCCCCCCATTGCCCGCGTGTAAATTCTCTGTTTTCTATGATTTACGGGGGGCTATTGTCCGTAAAATATTCAAAACAAATGAGTTGCGTTCAAAATATTGCATTAAAAAGAGTTAGCCCCGGAGGTTTCCCTGGGGCTACTTCGTTTTCGATCTATATATCCAGTATAGCGGATTGAAGCTAACTAAAATGCAAACTCGATCTTGTTCTGTTTGTGTGAGTTAGGTGGTTTTGGGACTTGACATGCGATTTTTGGGCTGAAATCGCGAAAAAAAATAAGAGCGAGAATAAAGGCAGTAAAATCAGTTACTTCGCCTTTGGGCTATGCTCCGGCCCTTCGATGATGCTCAGGGGAGAGCGGTTGGGCCTTCGGCTCGGCTTTTACGGCACGGCTGGAGGGGTGCGGAAAAAGTCAATTTTGGCGGGAAGAATTCCGTCGGCGACTAAAGTCGCAAGGAAAACAGGTTGCTTGCGGCGCTGTGACCTAAGGCTAAAGTCCTGGGCTACCAGTCGCGCCCTTTCAAAGCAATGGTTTTTTCCGCAGCTTGGGAAAGGCGTGCCCTGGGCGAAACGGGTTTGTGGCTCGCTGGGTCGGCAGTATTGCCACATCTCAGAAGCGGGATGTGGGCAACCGAGCCGCCCGGTTGCCTGGCTCAGGTTCAGCGGGAATGACATCAGGAAAGGAAAGAACAAGGGCAAAGCAACGACAAGGATAAAAGCAGATCCTCCGCCTACGGCGAAGGATGACAACTAAAAGGCGAAGGCGAAGGCGAAGGCGAAGGCAAAAAGCAAAGGCAAAAAGCAAAGGCAAAAGCGGGTTAGCGGGCGCGGCCTCTTGCGTTGGGAGCGGGTGGTGCGTAGCGGGGTTTGGGCTTGGCAAGCGCGGGCGCCGTCTCGATGGCGATGGGGCGATGTTCGGCGACCATTTTGGCGATGGCGTACTTGAGGTCTTCGACGCCCTCTCCTGTGACGGCGGAGATCTTGTAGAAGGGAAGCTTGCGGCGCTTCGCCATGGCGGCGAGTTTTTTCAGCTTTTCGGGATTGGCTACATCGATCTTTGCGGCGACGAGGATGGTGGGCTTGGCGGCGAGCGCGGGATCGAAGTTCTTCAACTCTTCGGTGATGACTTTGTAGTCTTCGACGGGATCGGGGCGGCCTGTGCCTTCGGCGGCGCTGGCGTCGGAGACGTCGACGAGGTGGACGATGACGCTGGTGCGCTCGATGTGTTTGAGAAATTGGATACCGAGGCCGGCGCCAAGGTGCGCGCCTTCGATCAGACCGGGGAGATCGGCGATGGTGTAGGACTCGTTGTGGGGGTACTCGCCGACCTGAACGACGCCGAGATTCGGCTCGAGCGTGGTGAAGGCGTAGTTGGCAATTTTGGGTTTGGCGGCGGAGAGGCGCGAGATGAGGGTGGATTTACCGACGTTGGGATAGCCGACGAGACCGGCATCGGCGAGGAGACGAAGCTCGAGACGGTAGGCGCGCTCTTCGCCGGGGCGGCCGAGCTCATGTTCGCGCGGGGCCTGATGAGTGCTGGTGGCGAAGTGCTGGTTGCCGCGTCCGCCGCGTCCACCTTTGGCGATGACGATGGTCTCGTCGGGATGGGCGAAGTCGTGAATAAGCTCGCCAGTCTGGTCGTCGTAGAGCAGAGTGCCGATGGGGACCTGAAGAGTGATGGGTTCGCCGGCCTGTCCGGAACAGTTGGAACCGAGGCCGTGTCCGCCGCGGTGGGCTTTGTGCTCGGGGTTGAAGCGGAAGTGAACGAGGGTGTTGTGGCTGAGGGAGGAGGACATGAGGACGTCTCCGCCGTGGCCGCCGTCTCCGCCTGAGGGACCACCTTTGGGGACGAATTTTTCGCGGCGAAAGGCCATGCAGCCGTTGCCGCCGTCGCCAGCCTTGATGCGGATTCGCGCTTCATCAATAAACATACAAGTTCCAGTGTACAAGTTTGCACACTGAGGCCAGGTTGCTGATTCTGCTCATGGTTTGAGCGGAAGCAACTTATCCAGATGGGATAGTTGTAGTGGTTTCATTTTTTTGCGTATACTAACGGACTTCCGGTAACAAACTGTTAATCGATCTATGCGAAGCTAGTTGCAATCACCGAATAACAGGCAAAAAAGAGACCTGTGTGCGGCGGTAAGAAAATTTAAAGGAGAGCTAAATGAAACGGACAATGTTGAAGGCAGTCGTACGATTCGGATTGATTGCGATGTTCTGCGCCGGAGTTGCGTGCTGTGGTTATGCGCAGTCGGCGGTAGACGGCGCAATTGGCGGGACGGTGCAGGATCCGACAGGACTGGCAGTCCCGAATGCGAAGGTGGTGATCCACAATAATGCCACCAATGCAGAGCAGACGGTGGTGACGGACGATTCGGGATTTTACCGCGCCATCCATCTCCAGCCTTCGACGTACACGGTATCGATCACGGCGGCGGGATTTCAAAGTTTCAAGTCGTCTCAAGTCTCTGTTCAGGTGGGATTGCTGACGGATATTTCGCCGAAGCTGCCGGTGGGGAGTTCGACGCAGACGGTGGAGGTGACCAGTGAGGCTCCGTCGATCAATACGACGACTCCTGACTTCTCCAATGTGATCGGCCAGAGAACGCTGCAGGACCTGCCGGTGAACAACTACCGATGGTCTGCTTACGCGGCGTTGACGCCTGGGGTGGTCTACGATGCGAGCGGATTCGGACTGCTGAGCGTTCGCGGCCAGAGCACGCTGCTGAACAATGTGACGATCGATGGTGCGGACGACAACCAGGCTTATTTCTCGGAGGAGCGCGGGCGGACGCGGGCGGGCTATTCGACGGCGAAGGCATCGATCCAGGAGTTCCAGGTCAACGTTTCGAACTATTCGGTTGAGTATGGCCGGTCGGCGGGCGGCGTGGTGAACTCGGTGACCAAGAGCGGCGGCAACCAGTTTCATGGCGAACTGTATTTCACGGATCGCGATGCGGAGTGGGGAGCGGCGAACGCCTTCACGACACACCAGGTGCAGAACGCTTCGGGCGCATTCGTTGCACAGAACTTCAAACCGACGGATGTGCGGAAGCAGTATGGCGGCGCGATTGGCGGTCCAATCCTGCGGGATAAGCTGTTCTTCTTTTTTGCGGGCGATCGTTTCGACCGCAACTTCCCCGGGGTGGGCGTAGCGAGCAATCCGGGCAGCTTCTTTACGACTCCGGATGCCACTCTGCCGGCTGGGAAGGTGTGCGGAGGAACGGGCGCTGCCGCGCCGAGCGCGATCGATGCCTCGGTATGCACGCTGCAAACTAATCTTGCGCTGGCCACCTACGGGGCGGCGGCGACGAATTACACGAGCGGGCTGACGGGATTGAACTCAATGCTGGGCACTGTGCCGCGCACCGGGAAACAGACAATTTTCTTCCCGAAGCTGGACTGGCAGATTAATTCAAGGAATCATGCGTCGTTTGAACTGAATCGTCTGCGCTGGGCTTCGCCGGCGGGGATTCAAACTGCGGCGACGGTGACGGACGGCATTGCCACGTTCGGCAACGACTTCGTGCGCGATACGTTCGGAATTGCGAAGCTGGACACGGTGATCACCAGCAAGATCAGCAACGAGATTCGCTACCAGTACGGGCGGGACTTCGAGTTTGAGTTTGGGCAGACGCCGACGGCTTACGAAACGCAGTTTCTGATGGGGCCGACGTCGGGAGGGTACACGAATACGCTGGGAGCGCCTCCGAGCGTGACGATTACCAATGGGTTCAGCTTCGGCACGCCGAACTTCCTGGAACGCGCGGCGCTGCCGGACGAACGCCGCTGGCAGGTTTCGGATACGGCGAACTGGACGCATGGCGCTCACAATATCAAGTTCGGCGTGGACTATATCCATACCAACGACCTGATCAATAATCTGTTCTCAGGATTCGGCGTATACAGCTACAGCACGTTGACCAACTACCTGACCGATTTCTATGAATCTCAGAGCGCGAATCCGGCTGTATTCGGGAAGGCGAGAAACTACAGCAGCTATGTCCAGGGCTTTGGCATTGCCGGCCTGGAGTTCCAGACAGGGGACTATGCGTTTTTTGCGGAAGATAACTGGAAGTTCAACAAGCGCCTGAGTCTGACGTTTGGCTTGCGCTATGAGTATGAACAGCTACCTGCGCCGTTCCCGAACCTGGAGATCACGAACGACCCGAACCTGGTCGGAACGACGAGGCTGCCGAATAACAAGACCAACATCGGACCGCGGGTGGGCTTTGCCTACGATGTGTTCGGCACAGGCAAGACCATTGTGCGCGGAGGCTACGGCGAGTTTTTCGCCCGCATTCTGAACGGGACGATCTACAACGCGCTGATCAACACGGGGTCTCTCAATGGCCAGTTCACTGTGAGCGACACAGTCACCACGCCAGGCGCGCCGGTGTTTCCGCGGGTGGTTACAAGCGCCGGTACGGCTGGGCCGCCGAACTCGGTTTTCTTCGACAAGAACTACAAGGCTCCTGAGATTCACCAGGCTGACTTGACGGTAGAGCAGGATCTCGGCTGGAACACTGTGATGAGCGTGAGCTGGCTTGGGTCATTTGGCCGCAGGCTGGCCAACTTTACCGATCTAAACCTGGCTCCGCCGACGACGGTGACGTATAACGTGATCGACACGTCGGGCAAGGGACCGCTGGCCAATGGATCGACGTTCACATCGAAGTTTTATGCAAAGCTTCCAACAACTACGACGTCGCCATGCCCAAGCCAGCGTCCGGATTGCGCGTTTGGTTCGGAGACGAATATCTTCAGCGGCGTGACGTCGAACTACCAGGGCCTGGTGGGACAGATCAGTCATCGTTTCACGAATCACGTGCAGTTCAACGCGAACTACACCTGGTCGCATGCTCTGGATTATGGCGAGAATGCGCAGACGGCTACGACGGCGAACAATCTGCTCGATCCGCAGGATCTTCGGGCGGAGTATGGCAACTCGACGCAGAACGTGCCGAACCGGCTGGTATTTGCGGGGGTGCTGTCGTCGCCGTGGACAGCTCATGGCTGGTTGAGCTATCTGGCGAATGACTATCAGATGTCGCCGAGCTTCGCGGTGCAGAGCGGGCTGCCGTACTCGATCGGCACCAGCGGTACGCTTTCGAGCGGATTCACCTCTACCGGCGCTGCCATCAGCGCGATCGGCGGCGGTGTCAACGGATCGAATGGAACATTCCGGATGCCGGACTTTGAGCGCAATGGTCTTATGCAACCGAAGACCGACGTGCTCGATCTGCGGATCTCCAAGCGGTTTACCGTGGCGGAGCGGGTGAAGCTGGAGCTGCTTGGCGAGAGCTTCAATATCCTGAACAAGCAGAACGTTACCGCGGTCAATACGACGGGGTACTTTATCGGGACCAACGCGGCAACCAAGACGAACACGCTGAGCTTCAACACGAACAGCGCCAACAGCTCTCAGCCGTTGTTTGGAACGATAACGAACTCGAACTCGAGCGGCTTCTCGTTCTCTCCGCGGCAGATTCAGCTCGCGGCGCGGATACAGTTCTAGCGGTTGGCAATATTGATCGGCGGCGGCGGCTTCGGCTGCCGCCCTTTTTTTCTGCGCTGTGTCATGAAATGCGGGTCATCGTGATGCGGTTGCGCAAGCGAACTTTCGATCGTCAGGTGATTAACATCGGAAGTTTCCTTATCGGCGGCTGATCTCCTATGATCGTTGGTGTACGGATGAACGGTGTAGCCGCAAAACCGTGCCGGGAGAATCCGGAACGGAGGCGGCCCTGGGGCTAGAGTTTCCCGTGGCTTGGTGCAGAGCGGTACAAAACTCCGCGGAGAGTGCATGTTGTTCTGGGTTGGACGCGCGAAGTCTGACGCGGCCGTAAGAGAGATGGTCCGGGCCTGCTTGTTGTGGTGCTTTGCCGCTGCGATCCTGGCGACGTGCGCACGAGGGCAGACTTCGGTTGATGGCGCTCTTGGCGGTTTCGTTGTCGATGCGAGCGGCAGGGCGCTGGTGGGTGCGGCAGTTCAGGTGCAAAGCCTCGATGACGGAACAGTGAGCCATGCGACGACGGCGAGCCGAGGCGAGTTTCTGGTGGCCCACCTCGCTCCGGGCAAATACAAGGTGACGGTTGACTATGCGCTGTTTGCCCAATTCACCTTGCCGTCCTTAGTTGTCGAGGTGGGAGGCGTGACTTCTGTTGAGGCGCACATGCGGGTGGCGAGTGTGGGTACGTCGGTGACTGTAAACGCTGGGCCGGATCTTCCGGATTCCGTGGATATCGATGATCTGTCGTCCGCTGCGGTCGCGAGTGTAGTTACGCCGGACGAGATTGAGCGGCTGCCAGTGAATGGCAGGCGATGGCAGACGTTCGCACTGCTGATGCCTACGGTGAATGTCGATCCGGAAGGGGACGGTTTGCTGAGTTTTCGTGGCGTTGCTTCGACACAAAACAGCAGCCGGGTGGACGGAGGCGATGACGATCAGAGTTTTGGATCTGTGCCGCGCGGGACGGGTATTGAGAGTGGGGCGGAGATTGAAGATGCGGCGGAGGCTGGGATTTCCAATCGCGTGAATGTAGGAAGCGCCTCGGGCGGCGGTGGTTATGGGCGGCACGCGGGAATGGCCTATACGTTTTCTCAGGAGGCGGTGCGCGAATTTCGGGTAAGCGGGCAGAACTACTCGGCGCTGTATGGCCATGCGGCGGGGGGGATTATTACCACCGTGTCGAAGAGCGGCACGAACGATTTGCATGGAACGGGATTCTACCTGGTGCGGACGAGCGCGCTGGCGGCGACGAACCCTTTTTCCATTGCGACCAGCTATGTCGATGGCGTGGTCACTGCGGCAGCGGTAAAACCCCATGATCTGCGGCAACAGTTTGGAGGCAGCGTTGGCGGAGCGGCGGTCCGCGACAAGCTCTTCTACTTTTATGCTTACGATCAGCAGGTGCGCGACTTTCCGGCGCTATCGACTCCCGCTGATCCCGATTTTTACTTATTGACGCCGACGCAGAGGGCTTTGCTGGGCAATCGCGGAGTAACTTCAGCGAAGACCGATGCGGCATTGAATTACCTGGACAGCCTGACGGGAAAGATTGAACGGCGTCAGGACCAGACGATCAATTTCGGGAAGTTAGACTGGCAGGCGGAGCAGCATCATCGGTTGAGCGTGCAGTACGACCGGGCACGTTCGAGCTCTCCTGCGGGGGTGCGATCCGCTCCGGTGGTTGACGCTGGGAGGGCCAGCCTCGGCAGCAGTTATGCCAAGATCGATTCGGTGCTGGGACGATGGATGTGGCTTGCCACGCCGAGATTGAGCAATGAGCTGCGCGCCCAGTACGGCAAGGACTTTCAATATGAGCAGGCCGGGGCTCCTCTGCCGCAAGAGCCTGCTGTGGGTCCCGGTGGATTTGCTCCGGAGGTCGCGATTGGGCCGAACGGACTTTCCTTCGGGAGTTCGCCTTCGCTTGGGCGAAAGGCATTTCCTGACGAGAACAAAATTCAGTTCGTCGATATTGTTTCGCTGACGCGCGGCCGGCATCAGATCCAGGCGGGCGTCGATCTCAGCCTGGTGCATGACAGGATCAATTCGTTGACGAATACCGAGGGCGCATTTCATTACGACAGTACAGCGACATCCGGTCATGCGGGCGGACTGGTGGATTGGATCACGGACTTCACCTTCAACGTGAATTCGAATCCGAATGGCGGATGTCCGTCCATCGTTTCGCCGGTGCATGATTTTTGTTTTCGGTCGTTCACGCAGAGCTTCGGGCAGCAGGCCGTCACCTTCGCTACCCAGGAGTGGGCAGGTTTTTTTCAGGATGCATGGCGGGTACGGCCGGGGCTGACCGTGAATGTTGGGCTGCGGTACGAGTACGAATTTCTGCCTCTGCCGCAGACGCCGAATACCGTGCTGGATGCCGCGTTCGGTCAAACGGGAGCGACGAGTGTCTTTCCAGAGGACCGGAATAATTTTGGACCGCGCGTGGGCGTGGTGTGGGAACCGTTTGGGTCGGGCCGGGGGATTGTCCATGTGGGCTATGGACTTTTTTATGGGCGGCTTCCGGGTGCTACGATACGAAGCGCACTGGTGGACACTGCGATGGCTTCATCCGCGCGGCATGTGTCAATTACTCCTACGACGGTTACAAATTGTCCGCAGGTGGCGAACCAGGGATTCGGCTATGCGTGTGCGTATTTAGCGACGCCTCCGTCAGCTGTCGCAACGACGACTTCAGCGATGGTCTTCGATCGACGGTTTCGGCTTCCGATGGTGCAACAGGGGAGCGTAACCCTGGAGCGTCAGGTTGGCGCCAATGTGGTTGCGAGCGCGACTTATCTGATGAATATCGATCGCCAACTGCCGAACTCGGTCGATATCAATATAGCTCCGGCGACCGCGACAAAGATGTTTCAGCTTCAAGGTGGAACGGGCGCAGTAGGTGTCCGCGATGGGAAGACTTTCGTTGTCCCCTTTTACACGCAGCGTGTGAATACGAACTTCGGACCGGTGACCGATATCGTTTCGAACTCGGATGCGACGTACAACGCCCTGGTGCTGGAGGCGCGGCGGCGGCTTCGCGGAGGAATCGAGTTTCGCGCGAGCTGGACGTGGGCTAAGGCGATCGATTATGGACAGGGCGGGGCTACTCCGCGGACGAACGCGCAGTTCGATCCGTTCAACGTGCTTTACGATAAGGGGCTGTCGGCGTTGAACTATCCGCATAAGATACTGGCCAGCGCAGTGTGGGAGCCGTCGGTTGTCAGTGAGAGGCGATGGCTTCGCAAAGCCGCAAACGGGTGGACGGTTGCGCCGCTCTTTGTCGAGTCGAGCGGCAGACCCTATAGTCTGGATATATTCGGAGGAACGCGGCTGAGCGGCGGGCACGAAAGCATCAACGGCGCGGGGGGCGCGGTTTATCTGCCGACTGTAGGCAGGGATACGCTGCGGCTGCCGGATACGGGCCGGTTCGACCTGCGCGTCAGCCGGGCGCTGCGAGTGAGAGAAAACGTGAGGATGCGAGGGAGCGTTGAGGTTTTCAATCTGACCAACCGGGTGAACTATTCGGCGATCATGCAGCGGGCGTTTCTTGTAGGGACGCAGGCCAATGGGGTAACGCCGCTGATCTTTCAGAACGCGGCGACTGTGGCGGCGGAGGGATTGAACGTGCGGCCGTTCGGGACGTTTACGGCTGCATCGACGGGGCAGTCGCCGGAACGGCAGGTGCAGCTTGGCGTCAGGGTTGAGTTCTAAGGTTTTCCGGTTGCCCGTTTCTGCTGAAGATAGTCGAGGTTTTCGAGCACGGCCTTTTCGAGAGCGATGCGCTGATCGGAGTAGGAGTGATCGGTGGTGAGGTGGACGGTGGCGATATCGGTTGCGCCGGATTTGTGCAGCGCCTCGACGAAGGCGTCGTTCGATGGCGCGAGGCCGTCGTCCGAGGTGATGACGAGCATGGGACGATTGGCGAGCTTCGGGGCGAGATTGGGAATGTTCCAGGCTGTTGCGTTTGCGATGACTTCTTTGGCAAGACTTTCTGGAGTGCAGCCGGCAAGCGGGGCCATGCCTTCAGCGGCGAGGTGCGCGGCGAGATTGGCGACGGCCTGCTTCTCCTCGCCGGGTTTGAGTGACTGCACTTTGTCGACGCCCATGTCTGCCGCGGAGATCAGGCCGATGGCCTTGATTGCGGAATCCTGCGCGCCGACGTAACGCGCCATAAAGCCGCCCATGCTGTGGCCGATCAGGACGAGGTACGCGGGATCGGAGCGGAGGTTCTTCGCATGCGTCGCGTCGCGCAGGTAGGCGATGGCGGATTGGGTGTCTTCGATGGAGTGGGTGAAGGAAAAATCTCCGGGCGAGCCCCAGGAGCCGCGGTAGTCGAAGTAGACGACGTCCCAGCCATCGCGGCGAATGGCCTGCGCGAGGTCGAGATTTTTTTCGTTGCCGGGGAAGCCATGAAGCAGAAGAACGACGGGATGCGGGCCTGCTCCTTCGGCGATGTAAGCGAGAGCGTTGAGCATGGCTCCGTGGCTGGGAATCTGAAAGCTCTCCATCGTGGCGGGATAGGCTTTGTCGGGGGCGGGATCGGTGGTGATGGCAGAGGGAAGCTGCTGGGCGGACACATGGAGCGACGCGAACAGGATGGCTGAGGCGGCGAGCAGAGGATGGAGGCGCATGGCTCATTGTTGTTCGTGCCGATGTGAGATGTAAAGGCGCGATTTCTCAGGAAAATGCAACGGACAGCCTAAAATAGGGACGTGAGTTTCACGGAACAGTTCGATGTGGTTGTTGTAGGTGCGGGGCACGCCGGGTGCGAGGCGGCGATGGCGTCTGCGCGTATGGGGCTGCGCACGGCGATCTTTACGCTGAACCTCGACCTGATTGCGCAGATGAGCTGCAATCCGGCGATCGGCGGCATTGCGAAGGGGCATCTGGTGCGCGAGGTGGATGCTCTGGGCGGCGTGATGGGCGAGGTTGCGGACGCGACCGGGATTCAGTTCCGCCTGCTGAATACATCGCGTGGGCCGGCGGTGTGGTCGCCGCGTGCGCAGTGCGACAAGGCGCTGTACCGCGTGAAGATGCGCGAGGTGCTGGAGGCGCAGGAGAATCTTTTTATCAAGCAGGCCGAGGTGGTTGACCTCATCATCGAACCTTCCGGTACGGAACGAATTGTTCGCGGGTTGAAGCTGCGGGATGGAAGGACCATCCATGCTGCGGCGACGATTGTGACGACGGGCACGTTTCTCAATGGCCTCATCCATTGCGGAGAGCAGCAGTACACGGCTGGACGCAGCGGCGAACCTGCGAGCGTTCTGCTGGGAGAGAATCTGAAAAAGCTTGGCTTGCGGGAGTGCCGTTTGAAGACGGGGACACCGCCGCGACTCGACGGCCGCACCATCGACTGGAGCAGGTTCGAGGAGCAGCCGGGCGACCAAGACCCAACGCCGTTCAGCTTTCGCACGAAAGAGATTCCGCTGCGGCAGATCATGTGCCACATCGCGCACACGACGCCCGAGACGCTGCGGCTGATTCGCGAGAATGTGCATCGTTCGCCGATGTACTCGGGGCAGATCGAAGCGATCGGTCCGCGCTACTGTCCGTCGATCGAAGACAAGATCGTGCGCTTTCCGGAGAAGACGCGGCACCAGTTTTTTCTTGAACCGGAAGGTTTGAACACGCACGAGGTCTACATCAACGGCATGAGCACCAGCCTGCCGATGGAGGTGCAGGCCGCGATGGTGCACTCGATCCCGGGCCTTGAGAAGGCGGAGATGCTTCGTCCCGGTTACGCGATCGAATACGACGCCATCGATCCGACGGAGCTTGATCGCACGCTGCGGTTGAAGTCGTTCGCCGGGCTTTATCTTGCGGGCCAGATCAATGGCACCAGCGGCTATGAGGAGGCTGCGTGCCAGGGATTGATGGCGGGGATCAATGCAGCGCTTGCGGTGCGTGGCGAGGAGGCGTTTACTCTCGATCGCACGGAGGCCTATACGGGCATTCTGATTGACGACCTCATCAGCAAGGGAACGAACGAGCCGTATCGGATGTTTACCTCGCGCGCCGAGTTTCGGCTGCATCTGCGGATTGACAACGCAGACCGCAGGCTGACTCCGCATGGAAGGCGGCTGGGGTTGATCGATGATGGCGCATGGGCGGAGTACGAGGCGAAACAGGTGCGGGCCGCGGCGTTTGACGCGCTGCTGGGAACGGCGCGAGTGCGCGCGGGGGAGTTGCCTGCGGACTTGCTCGCGCGTCTTGATGGCGATGCCGCGGGAGCGAATGGGCAGACGTTCGCGCAGCTTCTGAAGCGGCCGGAGGTCCCGGTCGAAGAACTTGCGCCGCTGTTGCGGGACCGGCTCGCCGCGAGTGGGGACGTGTTTGCGGATTGGGTTGCGGCCATGGACGACATTTCAGCGGATCGGAAAGAAGACGGTCGTGCTTCGCGCGGTGCCCACATCTCCAAATCGCGAGATGGGGCACCCGGTTTCGTGGCCCGGCTGCCCGCGTGGGTCCGCAATGAGATGAAGACGGTGGAGACGGAGATTAAATACTCCGGCTATCTCGATCAGCAGCGGCGCTCGATCGAGAAGATGCGCAAGGCGGAGAAGCGCGCGATTCCGGAGTGGTTCGACTACACCGCGGTGAGCGGCCTGTCTACCGAAATGAAGCAGACGCTGAGTCGCGTGCGTCCGGCGACGTTGGGGCAGGCCAGCCGCATTGCCGGAGTTACGCCCGCGGCGGTCAGCCTGATTCACGTCTATATCGAAATTCAAGGGCGCGCCCGCGTCGCCTGACAGCCCAGCAGCTTCTGGACTTTTTGAGCGAGCGCCTGGGCATCCTTCGGTGCGTAGACCTTCGCGTCGTTGTCGAAGTAGACGAAGACATCACGGCTGGATCGCCGCGGGGCTGGATCGGGGCAGGCGAGATCGCCGTCGGAGACCTCGTTGCCGCAGGCCCATGCGACGATGCGCGCGGCCCATCGATCAAGTTCCTCATCGCTGTACTGGCTGGTGTAGAGCACCTCGGAGCCATGCAGGCGGCAGTAGATGAAGTCTGAGGTCACGTCCATCAGGCGCGGCCATTCGACGGTGTCGGCGCAGACGAGGGCGACGTTGTAGCGGCGCAGAAGTTTGACGAACTCCGGTGTGACGAAGGTGGGGTGACGGATCTCCATGGCATGGCGGATTGGCCTGCGTTTGTCCGGTTCGGTGAAGGCGCGGCCTTTCAGCCGGTGGTCGTGCCGCTTTGCGAGTGTTGCGGCGGCAGACGTATCGCGCGGCAGAAGCGAGAAAAATTCTTCCAGCAGCTCAGGCTTGAATTGAAAGTTGGGAGGAAACTGCCAGAGGATGGGACCGAGCTTTTGCCCGAGCGCTAGCAGACCGGAGGCGAAGAAGTTTGCCAGCGCCTGTTCGGCGTTGCGTAGCTTCAGCATGTGGGTGAGGAAGCGGCTGCCTTTGATGGCGAAGACGAAATCGGCGGGAGTCTGTTCCGCCCAGGCGGCGAAGCTCGATGGCCGCTGCAGGGAGTAAAACGTTCCGTTGATCTCGATCGAAGAAAAGAGCGACGCGGCGTAGGCGAGTTCTTTCTTCTGCGCCAGGCCGCTGGGATAAAAGTCGCCGCGCCAGGGTTTGTAGGTCCAGCCCGAGATGCCGATGCGGATGTTGCCAGGCAAGCCGTTGTCCTCCTGTTTTCAGTTTGGATGAGAAAAGCGCGTGTGTGGGCAGACGCGGGCGCCGGGTTTGAGCTTTAATGATGTAACAGCCGGCGATGTTGCGGCGTCGAATGAGGGTAGGGAACGGAGAAACAAGATGACGGCTGCGGTAAAGGCGGGATTGATTGGCTTGGGTGTCCTGGTGGTTGCGGGCCTGCTGATTACGGGAGGAAAGAGGATGTTTATGGGAACAGTGATGGGCGCGGAGGCTACGCGGAAGGAGCCGATTCCGGCTCCTGCGATGGATGAACCGAATACCGGGGCGAAGCATGAGACGGCAGTCTTCGCGGGCGGCTGCTTCTGGGGAGTGCAGACCACGTTTCAGCGGCTCAAGGGCGTGACCGCGACGACGGCCGGCTACTCAGGCGGCTCCGCCTCGACGGCGACGTACGATCAGGTTTCTTCGGAGACGACGGGCCATGCCGAGTCGGTCAAGGTGGTCTTCGATCCGTCGCGGATCAGTTATGGCACGCTGCTGCGCATCTTTTTTTCCGTCGTCCACGATCCGACGCAGCTCAATCGCCAGGGGACGGACGTGGGCACGTCATATCGATCGGTGATCTTCTACACCAGCCCGGAACAGCAGAAGATTGCCGCAGCGTATATCGCGCAGCTCGACGCGGCGCATGTGTTTGCGAAGAAGATTGTGACCGAGGTGACGCCGCTGAAGGCGTTCTATGACGGGGAAGATTATCACCAGGATTATGCGGAGAAGAACCCGAACAATCCATATATCCAGATCTGCGATGTGCCTAAGGTCGAGGCGCTGAAGGCGCAGTTTCCGGAGCTGTTTCAGGAGTACAAGCACAAATAAGCGGCGGGCGAGGCCTTCCGCTACTGGGTGACTTCGCCCTCCGGCTCGTCGGTAGGGTTTTCGATCTCCGCCTGGAAGCCTTCAAGCAGGCGTTCGAGAAAGGCATCCGTGTTGGCGCTTTCGTTCTGCAGTTCGTGGGCATGGGCGATGTGCCGGGCGAGGTCGGCGAGGACGATGCCCCAGGCGAAGGGGTCCTCCCAGGCGCCGCTGCGGATGCTGACGTGCTGGCCCTGCTCGGCGATCCAGACGCGTAGGACTTCGAAGGATGCCTTATCGCGCTGCGCTACTGGCGGAATGCTTAGAATTTTTTCGGCGCCCATGGATTGCCTCCAGACTGGTGTTGATCAAGCGTATAACGTTCCGCGAGCCGTCACAAAAAACGAGCGTAGAATCAGGATTGTAGGCTGGTTTTCCAAGGGATTAACACACGCCGCGTTGTATCCTCAGCGTCCCCTAAGTTAGCCTCGGTGTTCACAATGGCAACCTATCCATATCTAGTTGGAGATCAGGAAAGACCTTCCTCCGTTCACGCGGAGAAAACGATTCTCGGTGGGATGCTGGTCGATCCGGTTGCAATCGTTGACGCCACAATGTTACTGAAGGCGGAGGATTTTTCGCTTGACTCGCATCGTAGCATTTATTCGGCAATTCTGCGGCTGGTCGAGGCGCAGTACGGCGTCGATATTGTCACAGTGTCCGAAGAGTTGCGTCGCAAGAAGCAATTGGACTCTATAGGGGGCGTGGCATATCTCGCGTCCCTGAGCGAGGGTTTACCGAGAAAGCTGAGCATTGAGAGCTATGTGCGCATTGTGCGCGACAAAAGTTTAATGCGGCAGTTAATGTCGGTTTGCGACATAGGCATGATTGATGCGGCAGATCAAAGCCAAGAGGCCTTGGATGTGCTGACGAAGGTAAGTTCGAGGCTTGTGGAGATCTCCGAACACGCCATTACACAAGGGTTTTCGGATATCGAGGCTATTGTCAAAGATTCCTTTGGCACGATCGATGCGCTCTATGAGCAGGGGCGCGAGGTTACCGGTCTCGCTACCCATTATGTCGAGTTCGATCGGATGACGAGCGGCCTGCAGGACTCCGAGCTCATCATCATTGCGGCGCGGCCTTCGATGGGCAAGACCGCGTGGGCGATCAACATCGCCGAAAACGCCGCGGTTCACGGCGGCAAGGTCGTTGCGGTGTTCTCGCTCGAGATGAGCAAATCGAGCCTGCTGCGGAGGATGCTGGCTTCGCAGGCTCTGGTCAGCGCGCGCAACATTCAGCAGGGTTTCATCGGGCGCGATGACCGCGACAAGCTGATCAACGGCCTTGAAAAGCTGATGGAGTCGAAGATCTTTATCGACGATACGCCGGGCATCACGCTGGCTGAGATGCGGGCCAAGGCGCGCCGGTTGAAGCAGCAGCAGGGAAAGCTCGACCTCATCGTCATCGACTATCTTCAGCTTATGACCGGGTCGAACTCGAACGCGAAGGGCTTCGAAAACCGCACGCAGGAGGTCTCTGCCATCTCGCGCGGACTCAAAGCGCTGGCCAAGGAGATGAAGGTGCCCGTGGTCGCACTGTCGCAGCTTTCGCGTGCCAGCGAGCAGCGCGGCGGTGATAAAAAGCCGATGCTCAGCGATCTGCGGGAGTCGGGTTCGATCGAGCAGGACGCCGACGTCGTCTGCTTCATTCACCGCGAGGAGTACTACGACCGGGAGAACGAAGACCTGAAGGGCAAGGCCGAGATCATCATCGCCAAGCAGAGGAATGGCCCCACGGGCAGTATTCAGCTCGCCTATCTCGCCGACTTCACGCGGTTCGAAAACCTGCAGCACGGCGATTCTGGCGGCTACTGATTCTGGTTTGGCCTCTTGCCCAACAACAGATCGTCGATAGGCTTGCCTGCGTTGGCGGGCATCGTCCGGGGTTGCGCGCTTAGGGTGTGCGGGGCCAGGTTCGGCGGCCAGAAGGGATCGGCTGCGGCGATAGCGCCAAGCGCAACGTCGGGAATCTTGCTGCTGAACGCGGTGTTCATCGTGTCGATGAACTTATTCGCCACGACGGCATAGCCTGTATTCGTCGGGTGGATGCCGTCGAGTGCGAAGAAGCCGCCGAGAAAAGTTGCTGTGCCGGTGAATCCATTGATCGTCAGGCCTGAGGTCGAGACCTGTTTGAAGAGCGCGTTGATGTCGACCAGCGTGGCGTTGGCCGCCTGCGCCTGTTGAGCGATCACCTGGTTGAACGCGGTCACCTGCGCCTGCACGGTGATGACCTCCGCAGCAGAAAGTACGCCCGCGTCGGTGATTGGCCCCTTCTGCTGTCCAGCCAGGATGAGCGGAATCTGTGCGGTTCCGGTGGGGTTCACGTAATCTCCCGGCACGATGCCGAGAAGGCCGCTCAGTACGGCCGTCGGCAGGCCTGTCTGCTGCGATGCCTCGGCGAGCACCAGCGCTGCAGGCGTAAGGTAGGGCACCTGGGTCACGTCGGGAATATTCGCGATCACCAGATGCGCCGGCGTCATCGTGGTCAGTTGCGTGATTAGCGCCTGGTACTGCGTGGTGAAGGTCGCGACCGGAGTCATGCTACTGGGCATGCCGGTGATGTCCGCGATCAGCGCGTCGTTGTTGCCGATCCAGAGAAAGATCGTCGTCGGCTGCGCATTAATGGCGAACCCGAGCTGGCTCAGCGCCTGTCCGAAGCCAAGCCCTGGAAACCCGAGCACGAGCTGGTTCAACTGCTGCTGTCCCGGCGCCGGATTCACCAGCGGGACGGTATTCATCACGTCATTCAACAGCGCTCCCGGCACCGCGAGGTCTGTCACCTGCGTCGCGAAGTTGTCGCGCCCGGTTGTCGTTCCCGGCGCCGTCGTAATCACCGGCGGCGGACCTACCGAGACCAACTGCAGCACGTTCGGCGCGCCGGGAAACGCAATCAGCGGCTGAACGATGTTGAACCCGGCCTGTTTTGCCACGACAGGAGCCCAGCCGTGTACCTGCTGGGTATCCAGCAGCGAACCGCTCTGGTAGCCCGCCGTCAGCGAGTCGCCGAGGAAGACCGTGTTTGAAAAGTTCCCCGCGTTTTTTGCCTGCGCGGCCTGGATCGGAGCCAGCGGATTGGAGCTGCCGCTTGAACAGGCGGCGAGCGAAAGGCTGAGCGCGGCGAGGAGAAGCTGACTCGAAAGCGACGGGACTGAACGAGTATTCATTTTCATGGCGAGGGACCTGTCCCCTGGAAAATGTCGCGAATCCCAACCGGCTCGCGGCGGGAGTGGTTTCTTCCGACGTGGTTTTGTATCACATTCTCTGGTCAATGGGGAATTGGACGGTCCTTCGACGAAGGATTCCAACGATAGGATAGGAGTGTGAAGAGCTGGGTGGAGATCTCAGAGAAGCGGCTGCAGGCCAACTACAGGACGCTGGTCGAAGAAGCCGGGGGCGACACACCAGTGCTCGCGGTGGTGAAGGCGAATGCTTATGGCCACGGCGCGGAGCTGTGCGCCCCGGTGCTTGCGCGAGCCGGGGCAGAGTGGCTTGGCATCGCGGATGCCGGTGAAGGCCAGGCCGTTCGCGAGGCGCTTGCGGCGGCCGGAATCGCGTGTGACAGACAGCCGCGAATTCTGGTCATGTGCGGTTTTTCCGATGGCGATGCCGACATCATTGTCCGGTACGATCTGACGCCTGTGGTCTGGGATCAGCAGCAGATGGAGGATCTCGCGGCAGCGGTTCGGCGGCGCGGCGGCGACAGGATGCCGTTGGCCTTCCATCTGGAGATCGACACCGGCATGGCGCGCCAGGGCATCGCTCCCGGCGAACGCCTGCACAGCCTGCTGCATTGGCTGAAGCGCCAGCCGCTGCTTCAGCTCGAAGGAGTGATGACTCACTTCGCGGAGTGCGAGGTCGCGGGCTCAGAGCAGACGAAGTCACAGCGGAAACGGTACGAAGAGGCGATCGCCGCAGTAACCGGCGCCGGCCTCGAGCCGGCCTTGATGCACGTTGGCAACTCGTCGATGCTCGACAACCAGTGCAGGGATAACCAGGCAGCGGAGGATAACTTCATCTGGCTGCGAACGCTGGCGGCGGATGCAGGCGCGCGGCCGATGGTGCGCGCCGGAATCGCCTTGTACGGATACTGCCTGCCGATCGAGCAGTCGTCCCCGGCCAGCGACGCGGTGCAGGCAAAGGTTCGCAACAGACTCGAACCGCTGATGACGTGGAAGACACGCGTGATCGGCCTGCGCGACTTGCAAGCGGGAGACGCAGTCGGATACAACGGCATCTTTGTGGCGCAACGCTCCATGCGGATCGCGCTTCTGCCGGTTGGCTATTCCGATGGACTGCGGCGCGAGCTCTCAGGGGCAAACGCGAAACCCGGCGGGTGGGTCGTCCTCCACGGCCGGCGAGCGCCTATCGTTGGTCGCATCTCCATGAACCTTACTACGGTTGACGTTACCGACATTCCTCACGCCGCGGTTGGCGACGAAGTTACACTGCTTGGCGACGGCGTCACCGCTGACGACCACGCCCATCTCGCCCACACCATCTCGTATGAGATTCTCTGCGGCGTGCGCGCACCCCAGCGTCTGGTTTTTTAATCAATACCATCCAGATAACGCCACGACGACCGCGCGAAGACTGAGCGTGTTCGGCCTCGCGGGCATTTGCGCGCGGCTCATCGGGCCATTAAGATGGCCAAAGAGAAACGAAAGAGGCTACTTCATGGAATCCAACAACGCAGCGCGACGCACGGAAGACATCGCGCTCGATCTGCTCAAATTTGTCGCGACTCAGGCCAATGTAGGGAGCAAGGGCACCGGGTCCACCGGCTTCGGTGTCACTGGCGGCGCCAAACCGGATGAGCAGGTCTCGCACTTGCTCGAACTCTATGCCCGCTGCCGCCAGGTGGTCGAGGCTCCGGCAGACAAGAGATAGTGTCACCCTCGCAGCCACTGCGCGTCGCTGTCGTTGGAGCGGGAGCCTTCGGGCGCAACCATCTTCGCGTCTATCGCGAGTTGGAAGAGGCGGGCGAAGTGGTCCAGCTTGCCGCTGTAGTCGATAGCGACCCTGCTGCCGCGGCGGAAGCGGCTCAAAAGTTCGGCATCCCCGGCTTCGAGACGATCAAAGCGTGTCTGGCCGCGGTGGGCCGGCTGGACGCCGCGTCAGTCTGTGTGCCGACGATCCATCACGCCTCCGCTGCCGAGCCGCTGCTGTCCGCGGGTGTCGATCTTCTCATCGAAAAGCCGCTGGCCGCGAACCTCCCCGACGCCGACCGCATCCTCGCGCTCTCCCGTGAGTACGGCCGCATCGTGCAGACCGGCCATCTGGAGCGCTTCAACCCTGCCGTTAACGCCGCCCGACAGCATCTGCATCAGCCCATGTTCTTCGAGTCGCATCGTCTCAGCGTCTTTACTCCGCGCTCGCTCGATGTCGATGTGGTTCTCGATCTGATGATTCACGACCTCGACATCGTGCTCAGCCTGGTGGCGTCGCCGCTGCGCGAGGTACGGGCAGTAGGGCTTCCCGTGCTCTCGAACAAGGTCGATATCGCCAATGTGCGGGTGGAGTTCGAGAACGGCTGTGTCGCCAACTTCACCGCAAGCCGCGTCAGCACGGAGCGCGTGCGTAAACTCCGCTTCTTTCAGCCGCACCAGTACCTTTCGATCGACTTTGCCCGGCAGGACCTGTTGATGATCGACGTTACCGCCGCGGCTGGAATGGACCCGGTTCAACTGGCTGCGTTGGCTCAACTGGCTCAGCAGGCAGGCCAGCATCCGTCCGCCGGCCTCACGCTCAAGAAGGTGCAGGTAGAGCAGGGCGAACCGCTGCGGCTGGAGATCGTGTCCTTCCTCAATTCCGTGCGGACGCGAGAGACGCCGGTAGTTTCGGGGGAGGACGGTCGCGCGGCGCTTGCTCTCGCTCTCGAGATCAACCGGGCGATCACCGTCCATGCCGGGCGAACCGGGCTGGGCCAGGGCACTCTTTCCGATCCTCGCAAATAATCCACGCGGTTCCGGTTCAGCCGGAGGTTTTTAGCGCATGCTGCGAAGCGGCGAGTGGTGGGCCCGGAGGGATTTGAACCCCCAGCCAAGGGATTATGAGTCCCCTGCTCTAACCGTTGAGCTACAGGCCCGGATCGTTCGCAGCGCTTGCTTTCAAGTGTAGCGGATAGGCGCGTGAGTGGATGTGGGTGTCCTGGCGGGGAGGAATCGGGTTTATTTTTCGCTGCCGGTGCCCGGGGTGGTGTTGACATCTTCGGGGGCGGAGGGATTGATGTGGCCCTGGCGATTTTCAGGAGTGCCGGACTGAACCCTGGTCGGGCCCGGGCCGGCGGTGGCGGGATTGTCACCCTTTGGACCTGAGGGTTGAACCGCATGGGTGGAGTCTTCCTGGCGATGTCCGGACGAGGATTGATTTTCCTGCCGGTCATCTTCCTGCCAGCTGTTTTCCTGCCGATTGTCCGTGGCCATGAGACCCGCCTTTCTCTCTGCGACTTCCATTGGAGAGGGTTGATAGAGGTTGCAGTTGCCTGGTTCGGGGATGTCCTCGAGGATGCTTGTCGGTACACTGTTGTAGAGTCCAGAGAAAATTCCGGAGAACCTTCAATTTCTGGAATGAGCTCTCCCGGTTCGGCTTCTCTGGAATTTAAGTTTTGGGAGTGGAGACGCGGTCAGAGAGATGAGAGCGAGTGAGAGGCCGGACAGTGCCGCTGCAATCCTGGTAACAGGGGGCGCGGGATTCATCGGTTCCAATTTTGTGCGGCACTGGCTGGCGGCGGGCGGTAGGCCTGTGGTCAATCTGGATAAGCTGACCTATGCGGGCAATCCAGCGAATCTGGCTTCTGTTGCCGGGAATCCGGCGTACCGGTTTGTTCATGGCGATATCTGTGACAGGGAACTGGTAACGGGATTGCTGCGGGAGCATAGGCCTCAAGCTGTCATTCACTTTGCCGCGGAGAGCCACGTGGATCGGTCGATTGCAGGCCCGGAGGCATTTCTGCGGACCAATATCGATGGGACGTTTACTCTGCTGCGCGCGGCGCGTGAATATTTCGAGTCGCTGCCGGCAGAGGAGCGGGAGAGGTTTCGCTTTCTGCATGTTTCGACCGATGAAGTTTATGGCACGTTGGCGCCGGAGGCTCCGGCGTTTCATGAAGAGACGCCGTATGCGCCGAACTCGCCCTATGCGGCGTCGAAGGCTTCGTCGGATCATCTGGTGCGGGCGTGGGTGCATACCTATGGGCTGCCGGCGATGGTGACGAACTGCTCGAACAACTACGGGCCGTATCAATTTCCGGAGAAGCTGATTCCGCTGATGATTGCGAACGCGCTCGCGGGCAAGGCGCTGCCGGTGTATGGAGATGGCCAGCAGGTGAGGGACTGGCTGTATGTGGAGGATCATTGCCGTGCGATCCGGACGGTGCTGGAGCGCGGACGCATAGGCGAGACTTACAACGTTGGCGGAGGAAATCAGCGCAGCAATCTTGAAGTGGTGACGATGCTGTGTGCTCTGCTCGATGAGCTAGTGCCGGAGTCGAAGTTCAAGCCGCATCGCCAACTGGTGAAGTATGTGACCGACCGGCCGGGGCACGACCGGAGATATGCAATCGACGCGCGGAAGCTCGAAGGTGAGCTTGGCTGGCATGCGCAGGAGAGTTTTGAGACGGGTTTGCGGAAGACGGTGGAGTGGTATCTTGCGAACGCGGCGTGGGTGGAGGGTGTGACGAGCGGCGCGTATCAGCAGTGGATGAAAGAGAACTATGGCGGGCGCGAGGCGGGCGATTCGGCTGCGGCGGTAGGAAAGCGCAGCAATGTTTCCACGGTGGAGAGTGCGCGGTGAAGGGAATCATTCTTGCGGGCGGTTCGGGAACGCGATTGCATCCGGTGACGCAGACGGTTTCGAAGCAGCTGCTGCCGGTGTATGACAAGCCGATGATCTATTATCCCCTGTCGGCGCTGCTGCTGGCGGGCGTTCGCGAGATCCTGGTGATCTCGACGCCGGAGGATACACCGCGATTCCGTCAGTTGCTCGGAGATGGGCGGCAGTGGGGTATTGAGCTGGACTATGCGGTGCAGCCATCGCCCGATGGATTGGCGCAGGCGTTTCTCATTGGCAAGGATTTTCTGGCCGGCGAGGGTTGTTGTCTGGTTCTGGGCGACAACATTTTTTATGGGCATGATTTTGCAAAGACGCTGCGGGAGGCTGTTGCGGGAGGGCCGGGGGCGACGGTGTTTGCTTATCCAGTGCTCGACCCGGAGCGGTATGGCGTGGTGGAGTTCGATGCGGAACGACGTGCGATTTCGATTGAAGAAAAGCCGGTGAAGCCTAAGTCGCGTTATGCGGTGACCGGGATTTACTTCTACGATGCTCAGGTGGTGGGCGTGGCTGAGGGGTTGAAACCTTCGCCGCGGGGCGAGCTAGAGATTACCGATGTGAACCGGTGGTATCTGGAGCGGGGGCAACTGCGGACGGAGCTGCTGGGGCGGGGAACCGCGTGGCTCGATACCGGAACGCACGACTCGCTGCTGGAGGCGTCGATGTTTATCCATACGATCGAGAAGAGACAGGGGTTGAAGGTGGCCTGCCCTGAAGAGATCGTGTACAGACTGGGGTACATCGATGCGGCGCAGTTGAGGGCACTGGCGGCGAAGATTGCGAAGAGCACGTATGGGCAGTATCTGCTGCGGGTGGCGGAAGAGACGGTGTACTGATGGAGCGGAGTACTCTCCCGGCGGCCGGGCGAATCTTGTTGACGGGTGCTTCAGGTCAGGTCGGCGGAGAGCTGTTGAGGGTGCTGAAGCCGCTGGGTGAGGTGATTGCTCCCTCGCGCGCGGAGATGGACCTGGCGAGTGCGGCTTCGGTACGGGAGATGATTCGTGCGGTGCGGCCGCGATGGATTGTGAATCCCGCGGCGTATACGGCGGTGGACAAGGCGGAGAGTGAGCCGGAGCTGGCGTATGCGATCAATGCCGAGGCGCTGCGCGCAATCGGGCAGGAGGCGCGAACGATTGGCGCGGGGGTAATTCATTTTTCAACGGACTATGTCTTTGATGGGTTGGCAAAGGCACCCTACCGGGAGACGGATGCCACGGGTCCGGTGAGTGTCTATGGAGCGAGCAAACTGGCGGGGGAGATTGCGCTGGATGAGAGTGGCGCGAAGCACATGATCTTTCGGACGAGTTGGGTGTATGGGACGCGAGGAAAGAATTTTCTGTTGACGATTCTGAAAGCTGCGCGGGAGCGCGAGAGATTGCGCGTGGTAGCGGATCAGCATGGAGCGCCGACGTGGAATCGCGATCTGGCCAGGATGACGGCGGAGGTGATCGGTCGGTGCGAGGCGGATGCACAAGGTGGCGATCTTGCGATTTATCCGGCTAATACTGGCCAGACATATCACGCGGCTGGATCCGGAGAGACGACCTGGCATGGATTTGCCGTGGAGGCAGTTCGGTTGCAGCAGGAGAAGGAACCCGGGATGCGGTTTGCCGAGATTGAAGCGATTGCGACAGCTGAGCATCCGACTGCGGCGAAGCGGCCGGCGAACTCGCGGATGAACTGCGATCGGCTTAAGGAGCGGTTTGGCTGGACGATGATGGACTGGCGAAGGTCTTTGCGAGAGGTTTTAGCGGAGTTATGAGCGGACGAGCTTTATTTTTGGACAGAGATGGAGTGGTGAATGAGGAGGTCGGCTATCTGCATCGGGCGGACGAGGTGCGGTTTGTCGATGGGATATTTTCGCTGTGCCGCACAGCGGCAGAGCTTGGGTACCGGCTGATTGTGGTGACGAATCAGGCGGGAATTGCGCGGGGATACTACTCGGAGGCGGATTTTGATGCGTTGATGGAGTTCATGCGCGGAGAGTTGCGTGTTGAACGCGTTGAGCTGGATGCGGTCTATTACTGTCCTTTTCATCCTGAACATGGAGTAGGCAAGTACAGGCAGGAGCATGAGGATCGGAAGCCGGGTACTGGGATGCTGCGGCGCGGGGCGCGGGAGTTCGGGCTGGATTTGAGCGAGAGCGTGATGGTTGGGGATCGTTGTTCGGATGTCGGGGCGGCAAATGCGGCGGGTTTGCGGCAGATGTTTTTGATCGGCGGGACTGAGGCTGCAGCCTGCGGCGGCGAATATGTGAAAGTGGCGTCGCTGTCGGAGGTGGAGCGGTGGCTGGTAGAGCAGGGATAAGACGATTTTATTGCGAGAATCGGCTTACGATGAGCGAGATTGGCAGGCCAACACAGAAGATGTGGATGATGAGTTGAGTGAGAAAGGCTTTGGCGGAGAAATCGCGTTTCGGCGCGCCGGAGAGCGGGAGAACGATGCGGCTCATCACCAGATGGACTGCGCTGCCGTAGACGACGCCGCTGAACAAGGGATACTCAATGAGCGCGGTCAACTTGCGGCTGACGGCGTAGTACACGAGTGCAGCGGAGAAGGCGATCACGAAGTGGAAGAAGAAGCCCAGGACGGCGGCCTTTCTGCCTTGTCGAAATGCAGAGTGGCCGAGTGCGCCGCTGGCTATAGTTTGCAAGAGTTTTTCCAGGGGTACGCCCTGGGAGGACATAAGAGTTGAGCTTGCGGTTATGTCTAGCGCACCGGCGGTCAGACCTGCGAGTGAGATGACATCGAAATTTGTCATTCGGATCCCTTGAATGTCTGCATCGCTATGCTGTCATGCCATCGTTCAGGTGTAGTCTGGCCGCTCCTCGACGGGGGGCAGGTCGGCTGCGGTGAATAGTACGCCTTGCGTGTCTTTGGAGCTTATGGAGGGCTGGACGCCATTGAGATCATCGAGCGGCCAGTCGATGTCGAGGGTTGGGTCATTCCACAGGATGGAACGCTCTCCGGCAGGGTGATAGAAGTCGGTTGTCTTGTAGAGGACTTCGGCATTATCTGAGAGAACGAGGAAGCCGTGGGCAAACCCCGGGGGAATCCAGAGAATCTCGAACTGTTCACCGGGAGATTGTGTTTTCAGGTGGAATCCGGCCCATCTTCCGAAGTCGGGCGAGTTGCGCCGGAGATCGACAGCGACGTCCCAGATGTGGCCGGAGAGAACACGGATAAGTTTTCCCTGGGGCCGGGTGAATTGGTAGTGCAGGCCGCGGAGAACGCCTTTGACGGAGAAGGATTGGTTGTCCTGAACGAAATGAGTGGGGAGGCCGGCACAGGAAAAGGTTGATTGATTGAATACTTCTGCAAACCAGCCGCGACTATCTCCGAGACGCCGGGGTTGAATGAGCTTAACATCGCGGAGAGGGGTATCTAGAACTTGCATTCTATTAGTCTAGCGTTGTGAGATTTGGGTAGACGGCGCATTGGCTCTGGATCCAATGTAGTACGAATAAACAGCGAATATTTCTTCGACTTCCCAATTGAGGAAGTTGGGACGAGTAGAATGGCGGAGTTGATTCAATGCGCTACATCTCCCGGCACACGATCAGGATAGACTGAATAAGAAAAGAGACTGAAGTCCAGTCGAATACAGGCAGGCAGATGGTAATCCGAGGCGCGGCGTTTCCACAGCCCAATTGGGTATGAGAGACGAGTTAGAGATCGTCACCGCGACACAAATGTATGCGTGAGTAACCGGTACGGACGACGGAATGCAGAGAAATGCACGAGTACGAGCCGTACAGATACAGGATTCGAACGTTGGCTGAATATCAATCTCCTGAGTCGCGGACGGCGGCTATCGAAGGTTCTTATTCTTATGCGGGGTCTGTCGATCACTCGCCGGAGAGGTCGCAACGGACAAATAGCGCACCATCGGAGTTTTTCCGCTATAGGGTGATCAAGCGTTGCTGCGATGTCGGATTAGTGCTCCTTTCGATCCCGGTGATGGTGCTGGTGTTGGGTGCGGTATCGGCCGTGGTGTGGATGAGTTCTCCGGGACCGGTCTTCTATTCGCACCGTCGGATTCGTAAGGGCGGCGCGTTTTTCTCGATGTGGAAGTTCCGCACGATGTGCGTCAACTCGGCCGAGGTGCTGGAAGATTACTTGAAGCGGCACCCCGAGGCACAAGCTGAGTGGAACGAGACTCACAAGCTGCGAAGAGACCCGCGAATCACGCGGCTCGGCGCTTTTTTGCGGAGGTACAGTCTGGATGAGCTGCCTCAGCTTTGGAATGTGTTGATGGGGCAGATGAGCCTGGTTGGACCGCGGCCGATAGTGGCGGCCGAGGTGGAGAAGTATGGCGAATGCTTCGACTGCTACTGCAGAGTAAAACCGGGTTTGACTGGACTCTGGCAGGTCTCCGGGCGCAGCGAACTGACCTACGACGCGCGGGTTGAGCTGGACCGCAAGTATGTGGAGCGCTGGTCGCTGGCGAAAGATTTCCTGATTCTGCTGAGGACGTTTGCGTCCGTGGTGAATCAGGATGGCGCGTTCTAAGGCAGGGTTCGCCGTGTGCTTCTCTTCCATGCTGAATTGTTTGTGACGTCTTGCCGTCTGACCGACGTTGATCTTCGCCGCGGATTCCGTGGTCTTGTTATCGCGATGTAGGATGAGTTCCATCAGGTTCTTCTGAGTTTCTCCTGACTTTCGGGAGGGTACCCCCATTACCTGCGTATAAACCTCGTGTCTGCAATGGTTTAGCGGATGTGGTTGTCGTCAAAATGCGGGAAAAGCAGCACGTCGATGGCAACCGCAAAAGCAGATCCCCTCGCTGCGCTGCGGGATGACAACCATAAGGGCAAAGGCAACGGCACCACAAAGACAACTGCAACAGCAACAGCAATAGGAATGGCACGGGGATAGCAATGGCAATGGAGGGGATGCGGGATCTGCTGAAGGG
>DATAVY010000204.1:0-15717 GCA_036267495.1 Edaphobacter sp. | reverse complement strand
GCACACTCGGTAGCAGGTGGTAGTTCTTCAGGGATGGCTCGTTAGTTAGTGTGTCGATGATGTCGAGGCCGGCTTGTGGGCCTTCAGCAAAGGAGACGGCTACCGCGCGGTTGAGTTCGATGATGGGTGAGGGGGTGGTTTGGGCGAGAGTGGCGTAGAGGGCGGCGATGCGGCGCCAGTCGGTGGCTTCGGGAGTAGCGGCTCGGGCGTGGCAGGCGGCGATGGCGGCTTGCAGGGTGTAGGGGCCTGGAATGTTTTGATCCTGATTGCTGGTTAGTTGCTCGGCGTGTTCGAGGGCGGCGAGGCCGCGGTGGATGAGGAGCTGGTCCCAAAGGGCTCGGTTCTGGTCGAGGAGGAGGATGGGCTCGCCTTCGGCGTTAACGCGGGCTTTGGCGCGGGAGGCCTGGATTTCCATCAGGGCGACGAGGCCGTGGGCTTCGGGTTCGCTGGGGACGAGGTTGGCGAGGATGCGGCCGAGGCGGAGGGCTTCTTCGCAGAGGGTGGGGCGGAGCCAGTCGTCGCCGGCGGTGGCGGAGTAGCCTTCGTTGAAGATGAGGTAGATGACTTTGAGGACGGAGGCGAGGCGGGCGTCGAGGTCGGGGCCGCGGGGGACTTCGAAGGGGACGCGGGATTCGGTGAGGGTGCGTTTGGCGCGGACGATGCGCTGGGCGATGGTGGGTTCGGGGAGGAGGACGGCGCGGGCGATCTCGTCGGTGGTGAGGCCGCCGAGCATGCGGAGGGTGAGGGCGAGCTGGGCTTCGAGAGAGAGGACGGGGTGGCAGGCGATGAAGACGAGGCGGAGGAGGTCGTCGCCGACGTTGTCGTCGATTGCGGTGACGTAGTCGGGCACGGCCTGCTCCTTTTCTGCGATCTCGGGGGCGAGTTCGGCGAGTTTGGTTTCGAGGCGGGTGTTGCGGCGCAGGTGGTCGATGGCGCGGTGTTTTGCGGTGGCCATGAGCCACGCGCCGGGGTTGTCGGGGATGCCGGACTGGGGCCACTGTTCGAGTGCGGCGACGAGCGCGTCCTGGGCGAGGTCTTCGGCGCGGGCGATGTCGCGCGTGAAGCGAGCGAGGCCGGCGATGACGCGGGCGGACTCGATGCGCCAGACGGCTTCGATGGCGCGGTGTGTGGCGTGATGTGGATCGGTAGCGGACACTGCTACCGATCACACCAGCTTCAAACCGGGAGTGCAAGAGCGGCTATTTGTTGGCGGTCTGATTCGGCAGCTCAGCGCGTTTCGCTACTTTGTGCTGAATCTGCTCTTCGGACAGGACGGGGGCGAGGTCTTCCATCTCAAAGACCTGGCGGATCTCGACTTCGGAGTCGCCGCCCGGGTTGCAGTTGGGTGCACGCTTGACCCACTCGATGGCCTCTTCGAGGGACTTGACCTGCAAGATCGAGAAGCCGGCGATGAGCTCCTTGGCCTCGGTGAAGGGGCCGTCGACGACGGTGCGAGATTTGCCGGAGAACTTGACGCGTGCGCCTTTGGAGCTGGGATGGAGGCCATCGAGGGCGAGCAGGACGCCGGCCTTGATGAGCTCCTCGTTGTACTTACCCATCTCGAGCAAGAGTTGTGGATCGGGGAGTGCGCCTTCTTTTTCTGAATCTGCGGTTGCTTTGACGATGACCATGAATCGCATTTTCTTGTCCTCTTTCGTATTTCGGTGCGTTTTGCCCGGGACGGAAACCATCTCTATGGATGCGTCGAATGCGGGCGGACGGAATCGACACGGGTGCGGGATTATTTGGGATTATTTTTTGGCGGCGATCTGGTTGCGGAGACGCTCCTCGCGCTCTTTGATTTCCGGGGTGAGATTGGCGGCGAAGTCGGCGGCTTCGAAGATGGGGCGGATGTCGAGTTCGGCTCCAGGGCCAAAGGGGCTGCGCTTGAGCCATTCGACGGCCTCTTCGATGTTGCGGACCTGCCAGATCCAGAAGCCGGCGACGAGCTCTTTGGTCTCGGCGAAGGGCCCGTCGGTGATGGTGGGCTTGCCGACGGCGGCGAAGCTGACACGCTTGCCGGCGGAGCTGGGTTTGAGGCCTTCACCGGCCAGCATAACGCCTGCCTTGACGAGCTCTTCGTTGAACTTGCCCATGGCGGCGAGGATCTCGGTGCTGGGGAGGGCGCCTGCCTCGGATTCCTTGTTTCCTTTGACGAATACCATGCAACGCATTGATGTTTCTCCTTTTAGGTTCGATTGGAGCTGAGGTTTTTGTGCTTGATCCCATGCTCTCTACCTTGACGTCGAACGGGGTTAGGCATGATCGACATGAATTTGAGATTTTTTTTTGCGTCTTCCATTTTCGCTTATATGGGCGATGGGAGGGCGAGGAGAGTGTGGGTAACTTTTGGCGGGAAGAAGGGTACACTCGATGCATCGCCGTGAATGGTTGCGGATCGCGGGAAATTTTTCTGGATGGAGTTTGGCTATGTCTTTGAATAGTTCGGGAAATGCTGGTTTCTGGGGTCGTTTCGAGGAGCGCGTTGCTCCGTATGACTTGTTGAAGCATCCGTTTTATCAGGCGTGGTCGAAGGGTGAGCTGACGCGTGAGGATCTGCGGGAGTATGCGGCGGAGTATTGGCACCATGTGTCGGCGTTCCCGACGTATTTGAGTGCGCTGCACTCGCGGCTACCGGATGGGGAGATGCGGCGCGAGGTTTTGCGCAATCTGGCCGAGGAAGAGGGTGTGGATTCGGCCACGGCTCGTCCGCATAGTGATCTCTGGATGGATTTTGCGGCGGGGATGGGGGCTTCGCGCGACGAGGTTGCCGGGCGTGCGGTGCAGCCGGAGATGACGGCGCTAATGACCACGTTCCGCGAGCTGATGCAGGAGGAGAAGGCTTCTTCGGCGATGGCGGCGTTGTATGCGTATGAGTCGAAGGTGCCCGCAATTGCTGCGACTAAGGCTGAGGGTCTGGCTGCGCATTATGGGACGGAGGGCGCGGCGGTGCGGTACTTCACGCTGCATCAGACGGCGGATGTGGCGCATGCGGGTGTGTGGCGGGAGTTGATCGATAAGGAGCTGGCTGCTTCGCCGGAGAGTGAAGAGGCCGCGCTGGATGCGGGAGAGCGTGCGGCGAAGGCGCTTTGGGCTGCTCTGGATGGTGTCGAGCGGCAGCGGACTTCAGTGAATTAGGTCTCGTCGTTTTGATTGGCGAAAGGGGCTGGGCGAAGATTTGCCTGGTCCCTTTTTTATTTAATGGCTAGGTTGAGTGAGAGAGCGGCAAATGCAACCGCAGATTCCCTTCGGGAATGACAACAAGAAAAGCAAAGGCCAGGGCGAGATGCGAGGTCGTTCCACTGTGCAGCGGACGGCGCTCCGGTTAGCGGCGCAGGGGCGGATAGCTGGGCGACTGGGTCCATAGAGTGACCTGCTGGAGGGCCTGGGCGAGAGTGTTGACGATGACGTTAGGCTTGCCGTTGCCGAAGCGTTCGATAGTCAGCTCCGGAGCCTGCTCGAGGTCTTCGGGAGTGTTCCACAGGCCAATAATGATGCGGTTGTTGGGCAGATGCGAGCGAACGCGCTGGCAGATGGCGCGCGCCTGCGAGAAGGCGAAGGGCGGCAGGGCGGAGATGAAGATGACGGTGTTGGTCTCGTGGGCGAGGGTGTCGAGAATCTCGCTGGAGACGGAGGAGCCGGGGAGTTGGAGGGTCTGGTGGGAGGCGCGCTCCATGAGCTGAACCAGCATGTGGGTGGTTAGCTCGTCGGCCTGGTCGCTGGCGGAGATGCAGACGACGGCGAAGTCTTCCCGCCCGAGTGAAAGCGAGGCGAATGAGGACATGGAGAGAGCCGGCGTTTCGGTTTCTTTCTCGCGATAGTCGGTGAGTTCGGCGATGAGCTCGCCGATTGAGAGGAAGAAGAAGTTGCAGCGGACATCGTCCAGATTGCCCTGGTGGCGATCCTGCTCGACGAGAGCGAGGGCGGGAATGAGAACGGAGTCGTAGAGTTCGACGAGGGACTTGCCCTCGAGAAAGCGGTTGGCGACGGCGTGGGCTTCCTGCTGGTCCATGGCGAGGAGGCGCTCGTAGAAGAGAGCCTCGGCGGAGAGCTCGGCATCGGTGCCGAGGAGGGTGTGGAGGAAGGACATCTGCGGGACGTAGCGGCCCATGACGACGATGCAGACGGTGAGCGGCGTGGAGAGGATGAGGCCGGGCCATCCCCAGAGCAGCGCCCAGAAGATGGCCATGGCGAGGAGCGCCAGCGAGGAGATGCCGGTGCGGGAGCTGAAGAGCCAGGGCTCAACGAAGTTGGTGGCGGTGAGCTCGAGAGTGAGGAAGAGACCGACGATGAGGAGCGGCTGCGCCCAGGAGGAAAAGAGGGCGACTGAGACGACGAGGGGAAGGATGACGCCGGTGGCGGTCCCGACATAGGGAACGATGCGCAGAATGGCGGCGAGTACGCCCCAGAGAAAGGCGTTGGGCACGCCGATGAGAAAGAGGCCAAAGCCGAAGAGGGTGCCATAGGCTGCATTGACGGCGGCCTGGAAGAGCAGATATTGGCTGATGCGGGTTGCGGCTTCCTGCAGAGCCTGGGTCATGACGTTGATGCGGCCCATGCCGGCGAGAAGGAGGATGCGGTGGCGCAGGTCCTCGCGCTTCATGAGCAGGTAAATGGTAAAGACGATGACGACGCCGAAGGTGCCGATGGGGCGCAGGAAGCGCATGAGGAGTTCGGCGGTGGACTGGAGCTGGGTACGGTCGGGATCGACGATGTGGACAGGCTGTGGCTGGGTGGGGGGCTGCTGCTGAGCGGAAGCTGCGTTGCCGGCGCTGGTAACGAGATCTCCGCTGATGTCTTCGACCGCGGCCATGGCGTTCTGGATGGACTGCTCGGCGGGCGAGTGAACGGAGCCTATTTTTTGCTGGATGCTGAGCCGGTAGGCGGGAAGATTGCGCGCGACGTTGAGGAGTTGGCGAGCGACGACGTATCCAACCCCGCAGATGATGAGGAAGGCAAGAATTCCGGTAATCGCGACGGCGAGAATGCGCGGGACGCGGCGGGCTTCGAGGCGGCCGACCGCGGGCGCCAATAAGAAAGCGAGAGTGAGGGCGAAGGCGAAGGGCACAAGAAGATCGCGCGCGAAGAAGAGAATGAGGACGGTGACCGCGAGCACGAGAAAGGGTGTGACCCTGGAGAACTCGGTGCTTCGAGCGTGAGACATACGACCTCGCGACGGCTGACGGATGGACTGGCTTGTTCGGGCAAGAATACATCAACGCAAAGGCGATTGACCGGCGGCCAGCGGCGAGGGCTGGCGGAGAGCAGGGCGAAACCTCCATCGGCAGAGTGAGGTTCGCGGTGGATGCGCGCCTCACTCTGCCGATGAAGGGGACGGGGTTTTGCGGAGATTCTAAAAGTGGCGCGAGATGGAGGCGATGACCGTGTAGTCGGCGAAGAAGGCGTCACCGTTCTTGGTATTGTTTTCCAGTTCGGGCACGCTGGGCGGCCGGTTGCGATAGAGCGCCCAGGGGCCGTTGACGGAGATGATTGTCCGGTGAAAGTCGTACATGAATCCGGGATCGAGGGAGATGATGCCGCCGGGGCGGCGGAACCCATCGCTGTCGCCGATAAGGTCGCGCACAGGAACACCTTCCGCGCGAACGCCAAGACTGAACGCGAGGCCGCGCACCCTGGGTACCCCTTGCGAGACTCCGGTGCGGAAGAGATATTGGTCCGTGACCGAGATGATGCTTTGCCCGGGCTGCGACCGGAAGCTGGCGATGCCGTTGGTATTTTCAGGATTGAAGAGATATTGGCCCTGGGCGTACAGGTCGGAGTGGCGCCAGAGCGATTTGTAGGCCTGAGAGCCGACAACGAATCCCCAGCCGCCATCGCCGGGCTGCATGGATGGGTCGGCTGTGGCTTTGACGATCTGTCCTTTATAGAGAGCCGAGCCGGTGGCGTTGTAAATGCCGGTCGGCATCTTGAGCGCGAGACTGACGGCGACGTTGCCGCCGTTCTCGGTGGGCGGACGGAAGAGCCAGGACTGCGCTCCTATGGTTACGTCGCCGACGCCGCTGACCTGATAGATGCCTGACGGAGCATAGAGCTGATTGCGCGTGCCGTTGTAAACGGGGACATCGGCGATGAGACTCCAGCGCGGCGAGAGGCGATACTCCAGGCCGACATCAAAGATGTTCTGGTGATTTTCCACTGCACTGGCGCGGGCGATCTCGTCGTCGCCGATAAAATACTTGTTGGAATTGAAGACGCGATAGCCAATGTCGACGGTGAGGTTATGGAGCGAAAAGCCGCTGCGGTGCGCGCCTCCTTCGTCGAATTTGACGAGCTGGTCCATTGTGCGCTGGTTGGAGTGGGCGGCGACGCATCCTTGAGCGAATGCGCGGTTGCTGAAGATGGTTGTTGCGACGAATGCGACTAACAGAAAGAACTGAATTCCACGTTTCATGAGAATCCTCGCGGTACTGGTCTCGAAAAAAATCACTTGCGTGATGGAAAAAGACATTGAAGAAGGAGCCACCACTGTACCGTTGAGAAGGAATCGCCGTCTTCGCCCAAAAGGTGGAGATTTGCCCCCATAATCCGGGTGAAATAGCTTTTTACGGGGTGACGAAGATCCCTGCTTCGGACGAGAATGGGTATGTATTCTGGCGGGAACAGAGGCATAGGCTTGAGCTTTTATTGAGTCCTTGCCGGAGGATTGGATGGTTACGACACAGCTTCCTGCTGCGAAAGAGCGATTTGCTCTGGGACAGCAGCGCCGTAAACAGGTGCGGCGCATGGAGCACAGGATATGGAAGGCGAAGTACCGGCGGGAGAGTCCGCTGAAGCTGCTGGAGGCGTCGACGCGAGGACGGGTGCCGGCGCTGGTGGCGCTGAAGGACCAGTTGATGGCGGCTTCACCGTTTGGCTACTTTCGCGGAGCGGTTCCGGTGATGGCGTACGACCTGTCGCTGATTGCCAATACGGGGATATGCAATCAGCTGTGTGGCGACGCGCATGTGAGAAACCTGGGGGCGTTTGCCGCGCCGGATGGACGGCTGGTCTTCGACCTCAGCGATTTCGACGAGACGATCGTCGCGCCGTTTGAGTGGGACGTGAAACGCATGGCGACGAGCCTGGTGCTGGCGGGGCGCGGGGCCGCAGTGAGGAACACGGATTGCCGTGAGGCCGCAGCGGTGTTTCTGGAGAGCTACCGCACGATGATGGCGACCTTTGCGCGAATGCCGGTACTGGAAGTGGCGCGCTTCCAGGTGCACCGTTTGCGGGATATGACTTCGGTGGAGGGGATTCTGCATATGGCGGAGCGGGCAACGCCGCTGCATACGATGCAGACCCTGACAGAGATGAGCAGGCCAGCGAGCCGGCACGCCGGCAAGTCAGCGGAGAGGCGAGGCCGCAAATCGGCGGAGCGGGACGAGAGGGTCTTCAAATCGATGCCGCCGATGCTGACACGAGTGAAGGATGAGATTGCTGAGCAGGTGGTGAACTCGCTGCTGAAGTATGCGGAGAGTCTGCAGCCGGAGCGGCGGCATTTTCTGGCGCAGTACCGGCCGGTGGATGTGGCGTTCAAGGTGGTGGGGACGGGATCGGTCGGGCTGCGGGATTATGTCGTCCTGATGCAGGGCAATGGAGCAAAGGACCCGTTGTTTTTGCAGATCAAGGAGGAGGTGCCGTCGGGGTATGCGCCTTATGTTGCGGCGCGCGCCCGGTGGACGAACAAGCATCAGGGGCGGCGGGTGGTGGAGGGAGAACGGGCGATGCAGGTGCAGTCGGACCCGTTTCTGGGATGGACCACCATGGAGGGACGAGATTATCTGGTGCGGCAGTTGAACGATCATAAGGCGTCCATTCAGCTGGAGAGTTTGAAGACGGCGGGGTTGCTGGAGTATTCGGCGGTCTGCGGCGAGATGCTGGCGCGTGGACATGCGCGTGCGGGAGACTGCGCGATGATCGCGGGATATCTGGGGACGTCGACGCGGTTCGATGAGGCGGTGGGGACGTTTGCGGAGGCGTATGCGAACCAGACGGAGCTTGACTGGAAACAGATGGTGCAGTCGCTGAAGAAGACGGGGAAGGTTGCGGCGAAGAAGAGCTAGAAGCTGCGAGGGGAACAACCTTGCGGCGGGATCGATGGTCAGGCTGTTGACGATTTGAGGGCGGAGTCCGGCGTTCGAGCGGCCCGCTGGGCGACGGCGAGCGAGATGAGGAGCATCGCGGCGGCGGTGTAGAAAGGCGCGCCAGGGAGGTGGAGGATGGCGTCGGCGCCGATGGATTTGCTGAAGATGTAGGTGAAGAAGCTGGGGCCAAAGAGGCCGGCGATGCCGCGGAGGCTGTTGATCGCGCCCTGAAGCTGGCCCTGTTCGGAGGGGCTGGTTTTGCGGGAGAGCAGGCTCTGGGCTCCGGGCCAGGTGAAGGACATCATGTTGAGCAGGGGGATGCCGCACCAGAAAAGCAGGCCGGTTTTGGACAGGCCGAACATGGAGTAACCGATGGCTCCGCCGATGAGGCCGAGGGTGATGGCTCCGCGTTCGCCCAGTTTGGCGACGACGGGTTTGACGAGCAGCGCGCCGTAGATTGCAGTGCAGACACCGATGACGGCGAGCGAGAAGCCGACGGTGCGGTCGGTCCAGTGATAACGGTAGTCGGCGTAGATGACGTAGACGTTCATCAAGGATTGCTGCGCGATGTAACCGAGGAGAAGAACGGCGGCGATGGCAATCATGCCGGCGTGACGGCGGAGAAGCGCGAGAGAGCCGACTGGGTTGGCGCGCGTCCAGGAGAACGGGCTGCGGTTCTCTTTGGAGAGGGATTCGGGCAGGACGAAGAGGCCATAGAGGCCGTTGACGAGCGAGAGGCCGCCGGCGACCCAGAAAGGCAGGCGCGGGTTGATGTTGCCGAGCAGGCCTCCGACGGCGGGACCGAGCACGAAGCCGATCCCGAAGGCGGAGTTCAGCATGCCGAAGGCGGCGGCGCGGCGCTCGCGTGGAGTGACGTCGGCCATGTAAGCCATGGCGGTGGGGATCGAGGAAGAGGTGAGGCCGGAGATGACGCGGCCGAGAAAGAGCCAGTTGAGCGTAGGAGCCCAGGCCATGACCAGGTAGTCAAGGCCGAGGCCGAAGTTCGAGAGAAGCACGAGAGGGCGGCGGCCGAACCGGTCGGAGAGCGAGCCCGCGATGGGCGAGAAGAAGAACTGCATGGCGGCGAAGACGGTGCCGAAGAGGCCGAGGAATCTTGCCGCGCTCGAGGTATCGCCGTTAAGAAAGCTTTCGATCAGGCGGGGGAGGACGGGGGCGATCATGCCGAGGGCGAGCATGTCGAGGGTGACGGTAAAAAAGATGAAGGTGGCGGCGGCGCGCCGGCCCTTGGGAGGATGCGGGGTGATGGCCTGGTCTTCTGCGCCGCCGAGGCCGACGAGTTCGGGCTCCGTCATCAGCGGGTTGGGTGTGGCAACCGGCTGGGGTGGGTTGTCGGTCGTATCCGGCATGATTTCTATCGTCCGAAAGTGACGATTGAGCGCTAGTCTACTTGAGGTTTGCGGTGAATTCCCTGGAGATTTCGACCTTTATTCTTTTCGCATTGAGTCCTGATGCATCATGGTTCGTCTGAACCATAGGCGGTTGCGATTGGCCCGGCCACGAGCCATCGTGTTTTACTTCAAATGTGGGCGGATCGCAATTTTTTCTATCAAGCAGCAGCAGGAGTCGGCATCGATGCGCGTAGGAGGAAGTTCGATTGTGTTGCTGAGTCTGTTGATGGCGGGTGCAGTGCAGGCTCAGAGCTCCGATACTGCGCGGCGGATTGTGGATACGATGCTGCAGCATGAGAATGATCCGGCGCAACATCGTCTCAAATATATGTATCTCTCGGAGGAGCGGTCGGAACGGACGGGCGGGCACCTATGGAAAGAGCGTGTGGCTGAGACGGATATGGGGAAGGTTCGGCTGCTGCTGGCCGAGGATGGGACGCCGCTGAATCCTGAGCGAATGGCTGCGGAGAAGGCGAAGCTGGCGGACATCGCCGCGCATCCTGACCTGTTTCAAAAACGCGAACAGTCGATGAAGAATGACGAGGAGCATGCGGAGCAGATGCTGGCGCTGCTGCATAAGGCGTTTCTGTTCGACGATCCGCAGCCGGACGGAAGCGACTTGAGGATCGCGTATCGGCCGGACCCGGGCTATCAGCCGAGGACGATGGAGGAGAAGGTGCTGCATGCGATGTCGGGGGCGGTTCTGGTGGATGAGAAGACGATGCAACTGCACCGGATTGAAGGAAAGATTCCCACGGACGTGAGCCTGGGGTATGGGATTATAGGCACTATCCATGCGGGCAGCAGCTTCAGCACAGAGCACGAGATGGAGCCGGGCGGCGAGTGGAAGGACGCCCTGGTGAATACGGCGATCGAAGGCAAGGCGATGCTCTTTAAAGAAATCGGAAGAAACGAACACGTTGTGCATAGCGAGTTCAAACGGCTGGCTGACAACATCAGCGTGGCCGAGGCCGTGCAGTTGCTCGAAAGGTGAATCGGTCTGCTAGACTGCCTGTCATGCGAAAAGAGAGCTTGCTGCGCGTCGGACTTTGTTTGCTGCCCCTGTGTGTTTTAACCAGCTTTGGATTCGGTCAGAAACGGGCAATGGTGCTCGACGATCTGGCGAAGCTGATGAATGTGGGTGGGCCGCAGGTTTCGCCGGATGGGAAATGGATCGCTTACACAACTTCGCACGTTGACGTGGCGGAGGACAAGAACATCTCCGAGTTGTGGATGGTGAGCTGGGATGGGACGCAGGATATCCACCTGACGTATGGGCCGGAGGGCGTTGGATCGCCGCGGTGGAGTCCGGATGGGAGATGGCTGGCGTTTACTTCGTCGCGGCCGGGTAAGGCGAAGGGATCGCAGGTTTGGCTGCTGGACAGGCGCGGTGGCGAGGCGCAGCAGTTGACCGATGTGAAGGAAGACCTGGCGGATTACCGGTGGTCTCCCGATGCGAAGCAACTTTTGCTGACGCTGCGAGCCAAGGATGAGCCCGAGCCGAAGGAGGGCGCAAAGCCTGCGCCGCCCAAGCCCATCGTGATCGATCGCTACCACTTCAAGCAGGATGTGCAGGGCTACCTCACGGACAAGCGGGAGCATCTTTTTCTATTCGATGTTGCGACGAAGAAGCTGACGCGAGTCATTGGCGACGACAAGACCGAGGACAAGTACGACGAGCGGCAGGCCGAGTGGTCCCCGGATGGGAAGTGGATTGCGTTTGTGAGCAACCAGGAGACGCCTGATCCGGACCGGTCGAATAACTCCGATGTGTTTGTAGTGGAGGCGAAGGCGAACGCAACGGCGAAAAAGCTGACGAGCTTTACCGGTGTGGATGGCGGCCCTCTTGCGTGGAGTCCGGACAGCACGACGATTGCGTACCGGCAGGGAGTTTCGCCGAGGTACTCGATCTACGACATGCAGCGGCTCGCAGTGGTTCCGGCCGCGGGTGGCACGCCGGAGGTGCTCGCGGCGACGGCGGAGATGGGCACGGGTGGGCCGGAGTTTTCGGCGGATGGGAAGTCGCTGCTGACCACGATTGGCGAGGACCGGGTTGCCTATGTGGCTGAGGTTCCGCTCAAAGGAAAAACCGTGACAAGGCTAACCGCGGAGAAGGGTTCGGCGGGGGCGATGTCGTCGAACGGAGGGCATGTAGCGCTGGTTTGGACTACGGACGTGACTGCTCCCGAAATCTACGCGCTGGATGGCAAGTCTCTGCGGAAGCTGACGTCGCACAACGATGCGCTGATCGCGCAGTTGAATCTGGTGGCGGCGGAGGATCTGTCGGCGAAGGCGTCGGATGGAAACGATGTGCATAGTCTGTTGACCATGCCGGTGGGCTATACGGCGGGAACGAAGGCTCCGATGCTGCTGTGGATTCACGGCGGCCCGACGGCGCAGGACGAGCACAGATTTGCGACGGATCGGCAGCTGCTGGCGGCGCATGGATTCGCGGTGCTGCAGGTCAACTATCGCGGAAGCACGGGACGCGGGCACGACTACAGCTATGCGATCAATGCGGACTGGGGCGACAAGGAAGTCAAGGATCTGCTCGGCGCTGTGGACGGCGCAGTCGCTACGGGGAAGATCGATGCCGATCGCATGGGCGTCGGCGGATGGAGCTACGGCGGGATTCTGACCGACTACACGATCGCTTCGACAACCCGATTCAAGGCGGCTTCGAGCGGAGCGGGGACAGGGAATTTATTGGGAATGTATGGAGTGGATCAGTACATTCTGCAGTATGACAATGAGCTGCAGCCGCCGTGGAAAAACGTCGAGCCTTATTTGAAGCTGTCGTATCCGTTCCTCCACGCGGACAAGATCAAGACGCCAACGATGTTCATGGGCGGCGATAAGGACTTCAACGTGACCCTGGTTGGCGGGGAGCAGATGTACCAGGCGTTGAAGAGCGTGGGGACGACGGCGGAGCTGGTGGTCTATCCCGGGCAGTTCCACGGATTCACGCGCCCTAGTTTTATCAAGGATCGATATCAGCGGTGGTTTGACTGGTACGACAAATATCTGGGGATGCCTCCTGCGGCAAAACCTGCAGCGGCGGAGAAGAAGGCAGAGTAAGATCGCACGTTCGCGTGAAGAACCTCTCAGGCTGCGGCGACGCGCTGGATGAGGTCGTTCTGTTCTCTCTGCGATTCAGCGCCGATGGTGAAGGCGTCGAGAACGCCGGTCGAGAGCGCGTAGCGGATCGCTTCGGCTGGTTTACCGCGCAGGTCTCCCTGGCCGAGGATCTTCATCCCGACGATGCCTTTTCCCTGGTCGCGCATCTGCTTGATCACTTTGATTACAGTATCGGGGTCTGCGTCCATGTGCGAGCCGATGGGATTGAGGCGAACGAGATCGACTTCGACCCATGGGGAGGCGGCTGCGGCGCGAAGCGCTCCGATGCTGTGGCAGGAGACGCCGTGCGCGCGGATGGTTCCCTTCTGTTTTGCTTCGGAGAGAACATCCATGACGCCGCGGTAGCGTGTGGTCCAGTCCGATTCGGTGACGCAGTGAATGAGGACGATGTCGATGTAATCGACGCCGAGCTCTTTGCGGAAGCGGTCGAGATCGGCGCGGACGCCGGCAGCATCGCGGGTGTCGGTCTTGGTGAGCACGGTGACTTTGTCGCGGGGAAGCTGCTTGATGGCTTCGGCGACGTAGGGATGGCTGCCGTAGGCGTCGGCTGAATCGAAGAAGCGAAGGCCGTTTTCGTTATAGCCATTCAGAAGAAGTCTGGTGAACGGCGAGTTGCCGAGCCGCGTCTGGTTGGAGGCGCCAGCGTAGCCGATGGTGCCTGTTCCCATGGCGAGCCGGCTGGTGCGAATGCCGGTGTGGCCGAGGACGACTTCATCGCTCGCGTGAAATTTTCGAGGTAAGGGATCAGGATCGACGAGCGCCGCACGAGCCACGGAATTTCTGGCAAGCAGAGCGGCACTGAGAGTGCGGGCAGACCGGCGAAGGAAGTCTCTCCTTAGCATGGCGCAATCTCCTTGCAGATACGATACGCCGGTTTATGCGACGGGAGAAGTGCGATTAGGCGATGACCTCAAACGGCCGCATCATATCGTTGGCTTCGTGTTCCAGGATGTGGCAGTGATAGAGGTATTTGCCGGGATAGCCTTCGAACCGGACAATGATGCGGGTTACGGTGCTGTCGGGGCACTGTACGGTATCTTTCCAGCCAAGTTCCTGAGCATCGGGCGGGGCAGCGTCGGCGGTAAAGCGAAGTTTCTGATTGCGCAGGTAGTATTCGGTGTCGAAGGGGCGGCGGTCGAGGATCTGGAAACGTACCAGGTGGAGATGCATGGGGTGAGTGTCTTCAGTGAGGTTGATGAACTCCCAGATTTCGGTGGAGTTGAGTTTGGGGAACTCCGTGGTGGGCTCGTGCCAGTGCTTGCGGTTAAGGAGCATGACCATGGACATGCCGTACTTGTCTTTGTACTCGTGGAGAGTGATGGTTCGGGTGGTGGTGGCTTCGGATTCGGCGATGCGATGGACAGGGCGCAGGGTTTTGGGAATGGAGTAGCTTTGCGGAGAGGTTGCTTGTCTGGCTACGCGGAGTTCCAGGATGTCCAAGGCGCCGGTGCGGAAGTGAAGGGTTTGACCGGCTGATTGGGAGAGATCGATGAGGATGTCGGCGCGCTCGGCGGGGGCAAGGCTGATGAGCTTGAGGTCGGCTGGGGCGGAGAGAAAGCCCTGGTCGCTGCCGACCTGCGTGAACGGCTGGCCGTTCGATAGGGCGAGGTTGAAGAAGCGGCTGTTCGCGGCGTTGACGAGGCGGAAGCGGTAGAGGCGCGGCTCGACCTCGAGGAACGGACGGATTTTGCCATTGACGAGAATGCCGTCGGCGCTGAACTCAGGGATCCACGGATGCTCGGGGTCACCGGAGGTGTTGTAGAAGAGTTGCCCGTCGGCGGTGAAGTCGCGGTCATAGAAGAGCAGAGGGATCTCGTACTTTCCGGTTGGCAGGTGAAGCGAGCCTTCGACCTTGTCGCGGATAAGAAACATGCCGAAGAGTCCGGCGTAGGTGTTGAGTCGATTGATGCCCATGGCGTGGTCGTGATACCAGAGCGTCGCGGCCTCCTGTTCCAGCGGATAGTGGCATGTTCTGCTCTTCCCGCAGGCAAACCAGTCTTCGGGGTAGCCGTCGTCTTTGGAGGGAACCTTGGCTCCGTGGAGGTGGGCGATAGTGCGGACGTCGGGGATATCTATACCGCAGCCGTGGAGAGAGTGATCGATGGGCAGGAAGTGTTTGGCAGGAAGATTGTTGACCCAGGTGATCTCGAGGGGCTCGTGGCTGCGCGCTTCGATGAGCGGCGCGAGAGCGGTGGGACCGTAACTCCACATGCGGGTCATCGGCACGTCGCGGTGGACCTTGGCGTGGATCTCCTGCATGGTGACGGTAAGAGTGCGCTTGCCGTTGTGCAGTGTGGGGTGTGCGATTTGAGGAAGAGGGAGTGGGTCAACGAAGGGAGTCAGCTCAAGCGTGTGCAGCATGGGGAAGCTGCTGTTGGCCACGTTGCGATGAACCGACGGCTTCTGACTCATTTGCGCGTGGGACATGTTCATTTGGGGAAAGGCGCGCGATGAGCTGTAGAGCAGGCCGAGAGTGGAGGCCTGCTGGAGAAACGTTCGTCTGGACGAGGACAAGAGAACAACTCCGGCGCGTAATGGGATGCGGCACAAAAATAAGCACGCATCTCGCGAAGGAAATGCGTGCTTTCAGGCTACAGATGGTCTGTGACGGTTCTGTGAATTGAAGGATCAGTTGCCGGTGGTGACTACGCCGTTCGCGGGATTCAGAAGAACTTTGGCCGCGTTTGGCGGAGCAGCAGAGTTGGAGAAGTCGAACATCGGATTCAGCTGACCGGCAATGCTGTCGAAGGAGCCATTTCCAATGCGCTGGTTTGAGAGGAAGGTGTCCTCGATGAAACGCAGGATGGAGGACTGGTCGGTCACGGTGTGATCGATGAAGTTCTTCCTCGCCCAGGGTGAAATGACAAGCAAGGGTTGACGAGGGCCATAGCCGCAGCGGCCCTGGGCATGAGGTTTGCCATCGGCGCCAGGCAGTGCGCTTTGAGCGCTGGCAGCGCTGATGCAGATACCGGCGCCATTGACCGTGTCGGCGGTGGTGACGGAGCCGTTGACGAGGTTTGAGACGTGATCATACCAACCGTCAGAGTCGTCGTAGGCGAGGATGACGACGGTGGAAGACCACAACG
>DATAVY010000203.1:0-47852 GCA_036267495.1 Edaphobacter sp. | reverse complement strand
CACTACGCTTGCGCCGAACGATTTTTTCGCGCTGGAACACAGGGCTTTTCGTTCGTTGGCGATTCCGAAGCTTTTTGGCGGCCTGGATCACGAGGTGTTGTTGCAGCCGGCGGAGATTCTCGGACTTTTCGCGAAGGCGAATCCGTCGTTTCCGGCGGGCAGCATTCTTGTCAGTTGCGAAGATAAGCGATTGACGGCGATCGAAGCTTGTTTTGCGAAGGATGGACGGACTCCGATGGCGTGCCGGGGTCTTCGCGGGTGCGGTACTCTGGTGATTCGCGTAACCCCGGCTGGAAAGAAGTAGAACGACTCGAGATTCTTCCCCTATCAGGTGAGTCGAGGCTGGCGGCTCTTCAGATCTTCGAGGAGGCGATCGATCTGGTCTTCGCGTTCGAGAGTGATGAGGCGATCGTCCACGGTGTCGGCTTCGAGCAAGGTGTGGGCAACGTTGGTGGCTTCGCGCTGCTGAATGCTGGTGCGCAGACGATTGAGAGTGGCTGCGGTCTGGTGTGTAGCGTGGAGAGCGCGGACGGAGTTGGCTTTGCCGATGGTCCGGGCGCGGCGATTGCGGGTGATGAGCATCTCGCAGGCGGAGCGCGTCTCTTCCAGTTTGTGCTGGAGTTTGGTGAAGGCGTTGCGCAGGGTCTCGGCTTCGGTGGTCTGGTCTTCGAGTTGTTGGGAGAAGCTTTGCGCTAATTGCTGGTGGCTGATGCTGCGCTCGAGAGCGGCGCGGGCGAGGTCGTCCTGCTGCTTCTGGACGGCGAGTTCGGCTTTGCGGTTGAACTGATTCATGGCTTCCTCGTGCTCCTTGAGTTTCTTCTGGAGGAGGTGCTGGTCTGCGATGGCGATGGCGACCTGGGTTTTGACCTGCAGGAGCTGGTTCTCCATATCGAGGATGAGCTGCTTGGCGAGTTTTTCGGGGTCCTCGGCTTTTTCGATGAGGTCGTTGATGTTGGCTCGTAAGAGGGTGCCTACGCGTTCGAGTAATGCCATGGTGAATCTCCTTTCCAGGAATGAGACGGTTGAGAGAGAGTTACCAGCGACGGCCGATGATGCGCTCGAGTGCGACGAGCGCCAGGATGGAGAGAAGTCCTCCGGGGAAGTGGCGCCGCCGGTAGCCTGGGCCGTAGCCGTAGTATCCGTAGGGGCCGCAGTAGGGGCGACGGATGCGGTACGGATTCCAGAGCGGACGGACGATGAGGCGGAGAATGATGAAGGCGATGACGAAGAGGAGAACGGCTGTGATGATGATGATGGAAGAGAGCATCGTATTTTCTCGTTTTCTTTCTCGTTTTCTCAATTCGCACGTAAGTTGAGGAGCTGACGGCCCATCGGATCTTGAACTCCCGATGGGCCTGGTGGATCGACGTCAGGCGGAGTGGGCTTCGCCGTTTTCGCGGGGCTTCATTGCTTTCACGTTGGACATGAGGTCGTGGAGATTCATTCCGGAGAGGGCTTCGAAGAGCGCGGGGACCTGGGCGGCGATCTTTGTCATCTCGCCGGTGATCTTGTTGGCCCCTACTGCTCCGTCGTTGCCGGTGGAGACGATGGTGATCTTGTCGACTTTGCCGAGCGGCTCGGCCATGGCGCGGACGACGTCGGCCATGTTGGTGATTAGCTTGTCGACGACGGCGGCCTGCGACCACTCCTGGTAGGCCTCGGCTTTGACGTTCATGGCTTTGGCTTCGGCCTCGCCCTTCTGGAAGATGATGTTGGCTTCGGCTTCGCCCTGCAGTCTGGTGGCTGCGGCGCGGCCTTCGGCTTCCATGGTGATGCGGGCCTTCTCGGCGTTGGCGATGTTTTCGATACGCTGGCGCTCGATCTCGGAGCCTTTGAGGATGGTGGCGATGAGCTCTTTTTCGTGGCGGAGGATCTCGGACTCCTGCACCTTAATCTGCTCCTGCTTTTCGATCTGCTGGATCTTGACCTGCTCCGCGATGACCTTCTGCTGCATGACGTTGGTCTGGAGCTCGTAGGATTTGTCGGCCTGAGCCTCCTGGCGGCGCGCGGATTCGGTGAACTGGGCCTTCTGGATGTCGAGGTCGCGCTGGGCTTCGGCCTGTTTGGCCAGCGAGAGTGTCTCGGCGAGCACGCGCTCCTGATCGGCGGAGGCTTTGGCTACGGCGGCTTCTCTTAGAGCGATTGCCCGGCGGATGGCGGTGTCGCGTTCGGCTTCGGCGGCGGCGATCTCGGCGTCGCGCTTGATGCGGGCGACGTCGGGACGGCCCATGTTGGTGATGTACTCGTTCTTGTCGCGGACCTCGCGGATGGTGAAGCTGATGACCTCGAGTCCCATCTTGCTCATGTCGTCCATGCAGGTGGAGCGCATGCGCTCGGCGACCATCTCGGGTTCTTTGACGATCTGCTCGACGGTGAGTTGACCGATGATGCCGCGGAGGTGGCCTTCCATGACGAGACGGATGAGGCCTTCGCGCTGGTCGGGGGATTTGGTGAGGAACTGCTCGGCTGCGGTAAGAATGGATTCTTTGTCGGAGCGGACTTTAATTTGCGCGACGGCTTCGACGGTGACGGCTACGCCCTGCTTGGTGTAGAGGTCCTGCTGCGGCGCGACGTCGAAGCTCATCAATTCGAGCGAAAGCTGGCGGGAGTTTTCGACGACTGGGAAGATGACTGCCCCGCCGCCTTTGATGACGCGTGGGCCGCGAAAGCCGTAGACGATGATGGCTTCGTTAGGGCCGGCTTTGCGAAACATCTTTCCCATGAGAATGACTAGAAACAGGGTGGCGAGGATGGCCAGACCAACAATGATGGCAACAGTGTTCGACATATCGTTCCTTTGTCCCTGCGGGACTGGAGGCGTGTTGCGTGCTTGCCTCAGTGAGTGGGTGGCGGGGGAGTGCCTCGGCAAGTGAGGCCGCCAGATGGGGGAAGATTTCTATTCTCAGGTGGCGCTGTCGTTGATCTCGTCGAAGCGGCGATCGGATAGTTCATCGAAGCGGCGATCTGATAGTTCGTCGAAGCGGCGAACGTACGCGATGCCGCGCTCATAACGGATGACGACGACTTCGGCGCCGCGTTGAATGGGGGAGCCGTCTTCGCTGCGCGCGGCGGTGGAACGGCGGGCTCCAGTCTGCGAGAAGATGATTTCGCCGATGCCGCCGTTGTCGCGGATGCTGTCGCTGACCCTGGCGATGACGCCGGGCATCTCGGTCTCTTCGGTAGTAAGGACGCGCTCGCGGGGAAGGAGAAGTTTGAAGAGGATTGCCCAGAGGAGGGTGGCTCCGAAGAGGCCGCTGAGAACCGACAACAACAGGATCAGGGGTGTGATGAAGATGCTGTAGCGATCGAGAAGATAGCCCGCTCCGCCGAACCAACAGAGGAAGGCGGTGATGGTGAAGCCGTTGATGGAGGAGAGGCCGTGCGTGCCGCCGTGGGCGTGGGCTTGTGCGGTATGGCCGACGTGCATGCGGCCGAGATGGAGATGGGTGAAGCCGCCTGCGAAGGAGAGAACGCTGAGGACTAGACCGACGATGAAGCAGACAAGATAGATGGTTTCCATAGTTTTATCTGCTGCGTGGCTTCGCGAGTTTTTTGCGAGCCGGTTGAATGGGTTGGGGGTTGGCCTCCGGCTTCAAGACTTGAAACAGCCGGTCGACTAACGATGGGGTTTTGAGGACCGCTTCCATGAGGATGAGGCAGCGACGGGAGTCGGCGTGGTTGGCGACGGAGAGAAGAGCCTGAGAGAGGCCGGGATCGCGGCGGAAGCGTTCGGCGCCGGCGACGAGCCAGAGGTCGAGCTTGTCCTCAGTCGTGGGCAGGTCGGAGATGAGCTCGGCGTGGTAGCCGTCGGGGTCGTCGACCAGGTATCCGGGGTGGACCTGGAAGAATTTTGCGAGGAGAAGGCGGGTGGTGTTGGTGAGGTGGGGGCGGGCTCCGCTCTCGATCTGGGAGAGATAGGACTGGCTGATGGAGGCGTTGCCGTTTCCTTCCGCCTGAATGGCGCGGACGAGTTCCTGCTGGGTCATGGCGCGGTTGAGGCCACGGAGGTTGCCTTCGACTTCGCGGAGGTAACGGATTTTGTCGCTGAGCTTCATAGTCCTATTGCAGATCGCAATAGTTATATCGCAATTTGCAATATGAGTCAAGAGAATATTTTTTGGCCTTTCGCGGAGACATATAGCATAGGAGAGGCGGGTTGCCATGAGTACTGAGCGGGTGAAGGTTACGGTTGGGGTTTGCGGCGGGATTGCGGCGTACAAGTCGGTGGAACTGGTGCGCCTGCTGCAGGATGCGGGGTTCGATCCGCATGTGGTGATGACCCGGGCCGCAGAGGAGTTTGTGCGGCCGCTGACGTTTGCGGCGATCTCCGGGCATAAGGTGATCACGGGTTTATGGGGAGAAGATGCCGGGGCGGTGTCGGAGGGTGAGGAGTCCTCTATCGAGCATATTCACGCAGCGCAGACGACGAAGCTGCTGATTGTGGCTCCGGCTACCGCGGATACGCTGGCGAAGTTTGCTCATGGGCTGGCGGATGATTTTCTCTCGACGATGTTTCTTGCGACCAAGGCCCCGGTGATTGTCGCTCCGGCGATGAACGTGACTATGTGGGAGCATCCGGCGACGCGGGCGAATGTGGAGACGCTGAAGGCGCGCGGGGTGAAGGTGATTGAGCCGGGGAGCGGCTATCTGGCATGCGGGATGGTTGGGGGTGGGCGGCTGGCGGAACCATCGGCGATTGTGATGGCTGTGGCGGAGACGCTGGGTGAAGTACGAGTCCACGGCGCAGAAGCGGGATCTTTCGGCGAGCTCAGGGCCGGCTGCGGGACACCCGGTTCTGCGGCAGGTTCAGACTTCGCGGGCGAGACGGTGCTGGTAACGGCGGGGGGAACGCGAGAGGCGATCGATCCGGTGCGATTTATTGGGAACCGCTCGAGCGGGCGGATGGGGTATGCGGTGGCCGAAGCGGCGAGACAGCGGGGTGCGCGGGTGATTCTGATCAGCGCACCGGCGAATTTGACCGCTCCCGCTGGAGTTGAGATGGTACCGGTAGTTACGGCTGAAGAGATGCGGACGGCGATGATGCAGCGGCTGCGCGAGGCCACGGTTGTGGTGATGGCGGCGGCAGTGAGCGATTACCGTGTGAGGAGCGTGGCGGCGCAAAAGATCAAACGCGAGGCGGCGAGACCGGTGTTGCTGGAACTGGAGGCTACCGAAGATATTCTGCAGGAGGTTGCGCAACGGCGCATGACGGGGACGATTGTCGTGGGATTTGCGGCGGAAACTGAAGATGCGTTGGCCAACGGACGACTGAAACTCACGCGCAAAGGCGTGGATGCGGTGGTGGTCAACGATGTCAGCGTGGATGGGATTGGGTTCGACGGGGAGCAGAACGGCGGGAGTTTTTTGACGAAGGACGGCGCCGTGGACCTGCCCGTGATGAGCAAGAAGATGATGGCGGACAGAATTCTGGATGAGGTGGCGAAGCTGCGAGGTTAGTTTGTGCGCCTACAATTCGGGTTGCCGTCGCACCCAAAATCGCCTGAACTAGTAAACTAAACCCACATGATTTTCCGCAAAGCACTTTTCTTTCTTGCCGCCGTTGCCGTTGCCGCTACCACTTCCGCTCACGCACAAGTCGGCGTTTACGGCATGTTCACGGTGGATCGTCTCAGCAATCTCCAGTCGTCGCCGCTGTTGCCTGTTCCCGCACCGAGAGTTGATCCGGTCAACCCGCTGGGGGGCACGGGAGGGGTGTACTACGATTTTCTTAAGCTCGGACCGGTGAAGCTGGGAGCGGATCTGCGGGGCAGCATCCTGACGACGAAGCGCGGAGCTTACGTGACTGCCAATGCAGGCGGGACACGCATTTATTCGGTGCTTGGGGGAGTACGGGCGGCAATCCACACACCGCTGGCGCCGCTGAAGCCATATATTCAGCTTTCGGCCGGCCTTGGGCGGAGCGACTACGGCCTGTCGCAGACGACATCGACCGGACAAATTATTATCTACAACAACTTCCAATATGAAGGATTGGTGGGCCTGGACGTCAAGCTGCTTCCGATCATGGATTGGCGGGTTGCCGAGTTCGGGTATGGGGGACTCGATCCTTTCGGTGCGCTGAGCCATAACTACCCGATCAAACAAGTCAGCATGGGCTTCGTCTTTCATCTTCCCTGATTGTGCAGGCGCGGTTCGCGAGAGAATGCCTAATGCGTGTAGCGCTCTTCGGCGGCAGCTTCGATCCACCGCATCATGGCCACTTCGCAATCGCTACTGCCGCAGCGGACGTATTCGACCTGGACGAAGTGCTGTTTGCTCCGGTTGGGCGCCAACCGCTGAAGACGGGAGGAAAGCCGGCTCCGTTCGCCGACCGGCTTGCGATGGTGGAGCTTGGGTGCCGGGCAGATAAGCGATTCGCTGCGACGGATCTAGATGGGCCACGATCTGATGGCGGGCCGAACTATACCGTCGACGCGCTGGCCAGGTTGAGCGAGACACTGCCGGATACGAGGCTGTTCAACCTATGCGGCGCGGACAGTTTCCTGGACCTGCGCCGGTGGCATGAACCTGAACGACTGCTGGAGCTCGCCGAGTGGATCGTCGTTAGTCGTCCGGGATTTCCGTTGGCGGATCTTTCTCCGTTGGGCCTGACGCCGCACGAAAAGGGCCGAATTCATCTGTTGCAGACGGTGCATGAGGACATGGCGGCGACCAATCTTCGGGAGCGGCTTGAGATTGGCGATGCGTGCGTGGATGTACTCTCGCCGGCTGTCTCGGCTTATATCCGGGCTCATCATCTTTATCATTAGCTTGCGTGTTTGGCTGCAAGGCGCTTATCGCGAGACTGTTTATTGCCGGGCTCACAGCCTTCTCTATTTCAATAGCAAAATTTTTACATTTGATAATGAAACTTTTGAGATTATCCAGTGTCTCTATGTTCGCGGCATAATTTTTTACGTGTCTTTCCCCATAGCCGAACCTGCGGCGCAACCGATCCGACCGACGAGCAAGATCGCAATGCCTATGCCCGAACTTTTGACAATGCCGCCGCTGCCTACGTTTCGCGACCCCGCAGGCAGCGTCGAGGTGCGGAAAGACGGCGTGTATCGCAGCGTCAGGGCTCCCTTCGACACTGAAATTCTCGAATTCCTCGCTCTGCCGGTGGCTTCCCGGATGGTTGCGGAGGGAAGGCTTGTTGCAAGTGAAGTAATCTCTGCTGCGGAGGCTGAATTATTGGTTCTGCGGCACCCGCGAATTTCCTTTCAATCGTTTCCGTGGGAGTGGTCGCCAAGTCTTTGGCTTGCTGCGGCGGAGCTGAGCCTGGAGCTGTGCAGCGACCTGGTTCGGCATGGCTGGCTGCTGAAGGATGCCACACCGCTGAATGTTCTCTTCCAAGGAACGAGGCCCATCTTTGTGGATGTGCTCTCGATAGAACGGATGGATCCGCATCAGCCGATGTGGCTTGCGTATGGGCAATTTGTTCGCACATTTCTTCTCCCGATGCTTGCGTACTCGCGACTGGGATGGCCTCTGCAGGGATCAGTGACGCGGCGCGACGGCTATGAACCGGAGGAGATATACTCGGCGCTCTCGTGGACCGCCCGATTCCAGCAGCCTGCGCTCTCTGCCGTGACGCTGCCGTCGCTGCTGGCCGGAAACAAGAATATGCAGGCGGGGAGCCTGGCTTCGCGCGTGGTCAAGGAACCTGAGTTGGCGAAACAGATTCTTCTGAAGACCCTCCGCGGACTGCGATCGCAGATGAACAGAGCCACCCCGAGATACCGTTCGTCCACGTGGTCAGACTATGCCGAGACAGCGACTCACTATAACGACGAGGACCATACACGGAAGCGAGCTTTTGTCGCCAAGGCACTTGCTGCATGCCGGCCCGCGCATGTGTTGGATGTAGGATGCAACACCGGCGTGTACTCCAACCTGGCTGCCGATGCGGGTGCGGAGGTGGTCTCGATCGATACGGATATGCAGGCTGTCGATCGATTGTGCACCAGTTTGAAGGGAAGCGATAAGAATATTCTCCCGTTGTGCGTGGATCTTGCCCGTCCTACCCCGGCGGCCGGATGGGAGAACCGCGAAAATGCTTCGTTTCTGAGCCGCTGCGCCGGACATTTCGATACGGTCATGATGCTTGCGGTGCTGCATCATCTTCTTCTTAGCAACCAAGTTCCTATGGAACGGATTGCCGGTCTCTGCAGCAGCCTGACGACACGGTGGCTTATCCTCGAATGGGTGCCGCCAAGCGATCCGAAGTTTAGGGAACTTCTGCGCGGCCGCGATGCAATCTACGCGCATATCTCCGAAGTGGCATTCCGCGATGCTTTTGCCGAGTATTTCACGACACTTGACGAGGTGACGCTGGCCAACGAACGTATCATGCTCTGGTTGCGAAGAAAGTAGGCCTTCGCCTGTCCTGAGATCGGACTGGCGCTATTTATTCCGGGCGTTTGCACATGCATTCCTCTGCGCAGCCACTGGCTTCCGAGACTGCAACCCGCTACCATTGGGTTCAAGGAGTCTCATGCCATCGACTGAAAGCAACCAGCTACTGCTCGCCGCCGCTGCCGCGTGCGAGGACAAGAAAGCTGAAGACATCCGCATCCTAGCGCTGGACCCGGCTGAGAGTGGACTTACCGATTACTTCCTCATCTGCAATGGCACGAACGAGCGGCAGAATGTCGCGATTACCGATGAGGTTGAGCTTCGCCTGAAGCGGGAGTTTGGCGTCTATCCGAATTCGGTTGAGGGGCGGCGGCAGGGCGAATGGATTTTAATGGATTACGTGGACTTTATTGTCCATGTGTTTTCGACCGAGAAGCGGGCGTTTTATGGACTTGAGCGCCTGCGGAAGTCGGCGACGACGATCAGCGTTGCTGAGCTGAATGCGGATGTGAGCGCGCGGATTGCCGGGGCTCGAGCGAAGAAGGTGGCGGTAAAGAGACCTGACAAGTTGGCTTCCAAGAAGACCGTAGCGAAGACGCCAATCCAAAAGAAGAAGACTCTTACGAAGAAGATACCCTCCAAATCAGGCACGCGAAAGACCGCCTCGCAGAGAGCAGCAAAGAAATAGCTGGTCGCCCGTGGTGGGGAAATGATATCCATCACGCAAGAGGCGCTCCGATTGAGAGCGCCTCTAGTTGCATCAGCTTACCGGTTGCAAAAAAAGCGGAGAGCCGAGGCTGTCCGCTTTTTTGTTATTGTTCACAGAAAACTCTGTGAGGTTAGAAGTAGATCTTTGCGGCGAGCTGTGTCTGACGAGCGGCTGCGGCTGCGGAGATCTGGCCGAAACTGGTCGTCAGGCTGGTTGGGACGGTATCCACCCAGGTGCTATTGGGGTTGGAGAACTGTGTGTGGTTGAAGGCGTTATCGCTTTCCATACGAATCTGGAGGCGGCGAACGCCATCGGCAGACAGACTAAAATTCTTCGCGATGATCAGGTTGGTATTGTTGATTCCAGGACCATGAAATGGATTGCGGTGAGTGTTACCGAAAGTACCAATGGGCTCAGCCGCCCAGCTGGTTTTCGCAAAATACTGCGTCCGATTGCCACTGGTTGCGATGCGTTGGCGGATGTTGAAGTTCTTATTGATCGGAGCGATTGTGTTAGGCGCATCCGGGCAGGCATAGAAACTATTCGCAGCCGAGCACCAAAGGGACGACGAGCTGCCGCCAGCGTAGGAAATATCAAACGGCAGTCCAGTTGCGAGTGTCGTAATACCGCTAACCTCCCAGCCGGACAGAGCCAGGTTAAGCGGAGAGTACCAGTTGCCACTCTTGAAGCTGGGAACAACGTAAATGGGAGAGAGCACGAAACGATGACGAGCATCGAACAGTGAGTCACCCCAGTTGTGCGTAGTGTCGTACTGGTTATAGCCACGCTGCCCGCTCGAACCGAAGCCGGAGTTCTCAAAGCTTGAGCCAGAGTCCTGTGAGTGCGCATAGGTGTAGCTCATTTGGAAGGACAGTCCATGGGTAGATGCCTTCGTGACGCTCGCTTGGAGCGAGTGGTAGCTCGAGGTGGCAAACGATCCGACTAATCCCATTTCGGCAAAGTTTGGGTCGGTTGTAATCGTATGGCTGGGGAAGTCAATCGCCTGATTGTCATCATCATCGATGCAAGCCTGACTTGCAAGACACGCGGCATGGCCTGCCGGGGTCACAGGGAGACCTTCGTAAGCAGTTTGATTATGGCGACCGAGTGCACCGACATAGCTTAGCCGAGCCACGATCTGTGACGGCATCTCTCGCTCGAGCGAGAGCTGAAAGTTCTCAGAGTAAGGTGCGCGGAACGAAGGACCATAGCCGCTGATGTTGAAGATTTGACCAAATTGGGAAAAGTCAACTGCTGAGCCGGCACCAGGAGCTACATAAGGAAAGCGATTGGGTTGCGCTGCCTGAGAGAGAGGGGCACCCGCAGCGCCGTTTGCGGACTGCTTTTTGCCATTATTGATATCTGCATAGGGATTCGCAAACTGCGGCCTGCCGGCAAAGTCGCCGGCTCCAAAGGAGGTAATGCCGAAGGGAGGAGTACCGAGAGTCTGGAGCGAGGTCTCTTCTTCGCTGCGGTTATAGTACATGCCAAATCCCGCGCGGATGGCGAGTTTGCCCTGGCCGCCAGAAAGAACGCCAAGATCAGGAGCCCACGCGAATCCAATTCGGGGGCCGAGTTCGTTATGGCGTGTGTAGGCCTGGCCGCTATAGGTGCAGCCAGGGTCGCCCGGATAGTTCATACCCTTTGGAGCTCCGGCGAATATCTTCGACTGTTGCCCCGGGATAGCGCAAGCTACCGCGAGACCACTGAACTGGTGGTTGCGCAGAGGGGTATCGATGGAGTAGCCGAGACCGTAGTTGAGGGTGAAGGTTGGGAAAACCTTCCAGGAGTCCTGCGCGAAGATATAGTTCAGGAACGCATCAGCCTGAATGACGTTGCCGCTACCCTGGGCATAGCTCGAAGGGTTGCCGAATACAAAATCCAGAGATGTGTCACCAGAGCTGAAGGGGTTGGTTGTCGCAAAGCTGTAAGAGCCGCTATTGTCCGCGAGGAACAGATTGACGACGCTGAACTTGCGACCGTCGTACCCGAACTTCAGATTATGGTGTCCGTAGGTCTTGCTGAAGATGTCATCGAACTGGATTGTCTGGTCGACGCGTGGCTGCGGTCCGTTGTTCGTACCGCCCAGAGTGAAGTATGGACTACCAAGAATGACTGTCGGGATCGTCTGTGCACCGGCCGTAACCTGTGGGGTGATGGCGAAGCCAACGCTGCTAGGGGCGACGACTTTTTGGGGGGCGCCGGAGTTGAAATCCAGACGGACATAGTGAGCAGAAAGATCGTTCACCGCCGAAGCACTGAACTGGTGAACGAAGTCGCCTGTCCAAACCTGAGAATGGGTTAAGCTCCCGTCCCCGAAGCCGGGAAGGCTTGCACCACTGAAAGGAAGACCTTCACTCAGAATCGATTTGTTATACAGGCCCACCACAGTAAATTGGTTCCTGGGATTCAGGGCAAAGTCTATGCGTCCAATGTACTGGTCACCGGTGGTGTTGGCAGTCGAGTTATAGATAAAGTTCGTGCCGCTATTGGCGGCAGGCACGTACTGCTGAATCAAGGTCTTGGAAATAGAGTTGAATGCGGTGACCGGGAAGACTCCATGAAGATCGAAGGCGCACTGAGCCCATGTTTCCAAAGGAGTTGTGCAGCCCGGAATAGAGATGGTGCTCGGAATTGACTTGTTCGAAAAGGTGCCATACGAGCCGGCGGGGGTGGTACTTGTCGCACTCGCTGGGCGAGTCGTTGCTGTTCCGTTGAACGTCGAGAAATTACCAGCGAGCTCAGCTGGGGTGTAGACGGTGACGTTTGAGGTGCTCTGGGGCACGCGCTGACGAGTTCCCTGATAGGCGCCAAAGAAGAAGAGCTTGTCTTTGAAGATCGGACCACCGAAGGTGCCACCGAAGATGTTCTGATGAAAGGGACTTACGGTGTCCGTTCTTGCTCCGGTGGTTGAATTGAAAGTCTTCTGAAAGAAGTTGTTCGTATTCAGGAAGGTATCGCGGTAGAACTCAAATACATTGCCGTGGAAGTGGTTTGAACCCTGCTTGATGGTAGCGCTAATGATGCCGCCCGAGTTGCGATCATACTCCGCATTCAAAGGCCCATCAATCAGTGCGAACTGATCAATCGCATCGAGATTTGGCGCGACGACGAGGGTGTTCAGCGCGATATCATTGTCGTCCGCGCCATTCACGAGGTATTCCGTCTGCTGCCCCTGACCGCCGCTGACCGAGGGAGTTCCAAAGCGGTCGCTCGCGCCCTGAACACCGGGGAGAGCGAGTGCGAGACCAGTAAAGTTACGATTGATAAGGGGAAGCTCCACCATCTGAGAAGAGTTCACGATATTACTGAGCTGCATATCAGTTGTATTAACCTGAACAGCATCGGCCCGAATTTCAACGAGATCAGATGTAGCGCCGATCGTCAGTACAGCCGGTACGACATACTCCTGTCCGATGTTCAATATGATACCTGTTGTTTGAAACTCTTTGAAACCAGGCGCGGAGATCTTGACTGTATACGTGCCGATGGGGAGCTGGGGGAATAGGTATCCGCCGTCTGCCTGAGAGACTGTGGTGTAGTTAACGCCAGTCGCTTCATTAATGGCGACAACGTTCGCTTTGGGGATAACGGCTCCCGCTGGATCAGTCACAGTTCCCTTGATATGGGCATTGACGTCTGCGGCGTACGCATAGCTGAATGACACTGCGAGGATGACTCCCAGAACGATTCGGTGCCACATAGATATCTTTCTCATGTAACGGTTCCCCTTCAAGATTGTCCGGTCTTGGGTAAATGGATTGCACGTAAGGGGCCAAATTGACGAATGACGTGATTCCAAGAAATTTCAGGTTTTTTAGGGCGGTTGGCAACCAAAACCCTATGAAAAACAGAATAATTCTGCGGGTAAATCTACGAAACCTGGCGAGATTAGTTCACTCACCCCCATTGTCGCGGCTTCACCATCGCCTCTTGGCCATTCGTCACAAAAGTGAGATCCAAGTCGATTGGGGGAGGGTAGCCGACTCCGGATTCGAGCGAAAATAAGTTATCTCATGGGCGAGCCATCGTATTTGGAGGAACAAAAAAAGCCCCCAAAACGTGCTTTGGGGGCTTCCATTTTTTGACGAGAAGAACTAGAACTCAAGCCGAAGTGCGAATTGCATCACGCGCGGCAGAATTGTTGTGGAAGTTCCAGTGATCTGCCCGAAGGAGCCACTTGTAATGTCATCAACGCCGGTTGTCGCCAAGCCTGTGGGAGCGGCAAAGACCGGATGGTTCAGCACATTGAAGGCATCTGCGCGGAAGTTCAGGTTGACCTTATCCTCGTAGACCGGAAAGGTTTTCCGAGACCCATCGACTGTGCGGTCATCGGGGGAGATCTGGCAGGCGCTTCGCTTTACTGCTGGTACCTGCAAAGTGAATGACCAATGCGGTTGGTAGGTGGACAAGGCGGGAGTACATCTGCGAGAGGTTGTAAGTAGCGAAGGCTAACTGGTCCGACTGCGGAAAGTTCGGAGGGAAGAATGGCAGGCCGGCTGTTTCAGATAGAAATATGAATTAGTGAAAGTTTGCACTTGAAATTCTTGTCGAGTCTGAGATGCTCGTTAAATGAATTTCGGATTCCTAAATCATTAGTTAAAATTGAATTGAGAAGAGCGAGTTCGAAGCTTTCCCGTCTGCGATGAAGATCACTCTGGCTGCTGTCGCTCCACGCCGCAGCCGTTCCAAATCCGAGGCCACTGACCGTCTGCTCGCCGACTATGTCGAACGCGCCGGCCGATACATTCCCTGCGAGTCTCAGCTGTTCGACTCAGAGGCGGCAGTCCTCGATTGGCTGGATCGTCAATCCGGACGGTCCTCCGCCAATGCCGTCCTGCTCGATAGCCGGGGCCAGCAGTACACGTCGGAAGAATTCTCCGCGTATCTGGGACGCATCCGGGATGAAGGAACCCAGCGACTTCTGTTGGCCATTGGTCCTGCCGATGGATGGTCTCCTGCAGCACGTCACCGCGCCAACCTCTTAATTTCATTCGGCCGTTTCACCCTGCCGCATCAACTTGCCCGGGTCATCCTCGCCGAGCAAGTCTATCGCGCTTTGACCATCCTCGCCGGCCATCCGTACCATTCCGGTCATTAGCTCCATTCCCGCTACGCCGTACAAATTGGCCGTCAAACAATAGACGGTGGGCATCGGCTAAACTCGACAGTGCGGGTTTGGGATTGAGCAAAACGACACAATGGGCGAGAACAAGGGGTTCGAGTGAAAGTTGTTGTCATCGGAGCAGGAGCCATGGGCCTTGCTGCCGCTTACCGTGCGGCGAAAAACGGTCACGACGTCGACCTGCTCGAAGCAGCGCCTGACCCTGGCGGCATGGCCGGCCACTTCGACTTCGGCGGCCTCTCCCTGGAGCGCTTCTACCATTTCATCTGCCGGACCGATTTTCCGACGTTCGATCTCATGCAGGAGCTCGGTATTGCGGACAAGATCGTGTGGCGAGATACGAGCATGGGTTTTTTCAATGGCAACAACCTCCACCCGTTGGGAAATCCGCTCGCTCTGCTGAGTCTGCCATCGATCGGTCCTATCGACAAACTGCGCTACGGCATCTTCGCGTTTGTCTGCGTCCGCAGGAATCGCTGGCCCGCGATTGAGAAGGAGTCCGCGGGCGACTGGATCATCCGCTGGTGCGGGATCTCGGTCTATAACCGCTTCTGGAAGCCGCTGTTCGATCTCAAATTCTATGAGTATGCCAACAACATCTCCGCCGCCTGGATCTGGACACGCATCCGCCGGATCGGACGATCCCGAAAGAGCATCTTCCAGGAGGAGCTGGGATATATGGAGGGAGGCACCATTACGCTGGTGAATGCGTTGATTGACGGCATACGCGCACATGGCGGACGGGTTCATCTCGGCCAGCCCGTTCAACAGGTTACAACCGATCAAGGCCGCGTCACGGGTGTTCAGACATCCGGCGGCCATTATCCCGCCGATGCCGTTATCTCTACGACACCCACGCCGTTGGTCTCAACTCTAGTCCCCGATCTGCCGCATGACTGGAAGCTCCGTTACGAAGCTATCCACAACATTGGCGTCATCTGCGTTATCTTCAAGCTCTCCCGATCTGTGAGTCCGCACTTCTGGATCAACATCTCTGACCCGGATATTGAGATACCCGGCGTCATTGAGTTCACCAACCTGCGCGATGTAGGTGGCGACACGGTGGTCTACGTTCCTTATTACATGCCTGTGACTCATGCGAAATTTTCGTGGCCCGACGAGCGCCTGTTGGACGAGGCCTTCGCCTGCCTCGAGCGCATCAATCCCGCACTCTCTCGCGACGACATTATTGTGACCAAGGTTGCGCGTCTGCGCTACGGCCAGCCAATTTGCGAACCTGGATTTGCTGCCAAAATTCCGCCTGTGCAGACCCCCATCGCTGGACTCCAGATCGCCGATACGTGCTTCTATTACCCTGAGGACCGGGGCATCGCGGAGAGTGTACGTCTTGGATCCGAGATGGCGGCTACGTTGGGCGCGCGGGACTCATAGGCCGCTTAGCCGATCTTTTTATAACGAATCAAATGAACCGCCGATTACGGTTGTGCCGGTCCCGTCATTCGCCTGCGGTAGATTGTGATCTCGGGATAGCGTTCGTCTCTCGTGTAATCACGATTGATCGCGTCGAAAAATTGCTGGGGATAATAAGCGTAGCCTGGACTTGTGGCAGAAAGAGGAAGAGGGGACTTCAAGAAGATGAGGGTTTGAAAGCGATGGGCCTGCCAGGCTTGAATGATTTGACTCTGTTCTGAAAAGGGGAAGGCAGTCCCGGGATGCCACCAAGCCGGAAATCGATCTGGGGACGGAAGACCAAATGCTGCGTAGTTGAAATCCACACGCGAACCGAAAAAATAGGGGCCAGGATTCGTGCTGATCGCGAGCTTTGCCTCTCGCTCCACCTCTATTAACTTCGAACTCACACGCATGTTCTTCAGGAACCTGCTATCGACGTGTTGCCGGTTGTCCTGCCACTCGAAGAAGAGATGCGGTCCGACTGAATAAACACGTATCCGCATAGCTCCGTAATACAGATCGCCCGCAATCGTCGCACATAGAACCGCGACATAAATGCGACGAAGCAATTTGCCGTTCCACCGCAGACTGAATGTCGCTACACCGCCGGCCGCCAGAAGCAGCGTGCATTCGACATCCCGAAATTCTCCGTTCGTCGCCAACCCATAGAGGGCAACAGGCAGAGAAAAAAGGAGAAATAGCCCCAACAAAACGCTTCTCCAATCTCGTTGAATGGTCAGCCTTGTTATCTTCTGCGCGATACCCAGCAATGGAAGGGAAAGAACGGCAATCCAGATTAGCGCCGAGTCCTTCTCGAAATGGGACATCTCGTTATAGCCGAACCGTGCGCCGATGCTACCTCGGCTTTTCGCGACGGACAAATAACTCTGCAGCATCGATGGAATCGATACATGGTTCATCGCGAGCAAAGCCACGGCACTGACGGCGCCGGCCAATGTCAATAGAACGACTCGAATCTTTTGGTCGGAGACAAGGAGCAGAAAAACAACGCCACCGGCTATCGTCAATCCCGCGATATTCGGCTTCATCACCGAGAGAAGAGCCAGCGAGAGAACGTAGGAGGCCTGGACCGGTATCGATCGACGGTGTTTCGAATAAGCAAGACAAGAGAGGAAAAAAATTGCACCAAGAATGAGGACGCTGTTGTTGTACCACCAGAAACAAAGCGTCAGCATCGCCATACATTGGATGGCGAATGCGATGGCAATCGACGCCAGCCGGCTCATCCACATCAGCACCATCAGCCAATACATCCACAGGAAGGTAAGGCAGGCAAAGATCGCGCTGAAATAAAGATTGGCATCCCAATTGGCCCCGAATAATTCGAAGGCGAACTTGAGGCCAAGGTTAAAACCCGGCGGGGTCGTCGCCGGAAAATCAACATAGGGTCGTTGGCCAAGGATTTGCCGCCATCCCATTTCAATGAGGATGTTGAAATCGAACCCGCCGAACTGCCAGCGGCCAAAGTGAATCACGAAGATCCACAGGAAGACACAGATTCCCAGCAGAGCACCGCAGGTGTAGGCGTCGCGCCAGTGAGGCCGAAGAACGCCAACTGCCGAAGCAAGTGCGGGTGTCAGGCAAAATGCCGCAAGAAAGACACCCGCTAAAATCAGATCTTGTTTGACTAGAGCGCTTATGTAAAACCAATCGGGCGCGATTCTGCCCAGATGATTCATCGGCACCGGGACCAGGAGAAAGGCGGTCGCGGTAAAAATGAGCATACCCAGGCCGATCAGAGCCCAGATTAATCGTGCCCCGGACGATTTCTTTTCGGCCAGGAAAAAATCATTGGCATCGCCTGAAGGCGGAGAGGACAGGGACATATTTTCTCTTGACTGGTTGCGTATGCAACTTCAAGAAAGTATATCCGAATGAATTCGTATAGCTCAGACGGTCTTTTCTGCACGATTTATGGACGACTCACTTCAATCTGTCTATCGTTGTTTTATGCCGCAGAGAAAAATCGTCGTGACGGGAGCTGCAGGACTCGTCGGGCAGAACTTGATCCCGCGCCTTAAGCGTTCTGGACTCGGTGAGATTGTGGCCATCGACAAACACATCAGCAATACTGAGGTCTTGCGTCGCTTCCACCCTGAACTTCGCGTCATCACCGCGGACCTCGCGGTACCTGGCGCGTGGGAACAAGAGCTCGAAGGCTGCACCCACCTGGTAAGCGGCCATGCGCAAATTGGTGGACTCCATCCCGAAGAATTTGTTCGCAATAACATCACGGCAACAGAGCGTCTGCTTAACAGCGCAATCAAGGCTGGCGTCGGCTATATCGTCAACATCTCCTCTTCCGTCGTCAATTCGCAGGCAATCGATGACTATACCGAGACCAAGAAGGCCCAGGAAACGCTTGTTGCCTCTTCCAATATCCGGCAAGTCATACTTCGTCCTACACTGATGTTTGGCTGGTTCGATCGGAAACATATCGGATGGCTCGCGCGCTTTATGCGACGCGCTCCAGTTTTTCCGATTCCCGGCAACGGCAGATATCTTCGACAGCCTCTTTATGGCGGCGACTTCGCCGACATCGTCGCTTCTGCCATTGGGTCCGAAATTACCGGCGCTTACAACATCACCGGCATGGAGCGCATCGACTACATCGACCTAATGCGTCTCGTCAGGGACGCCGTCGGCGCACGTACCCGTATTCAGAAAGTCCCTTACTCCCTCTTTTCACTTATGCTCAAGATGAATGCGCTTTTTGATAAGAACCCTCCATTCACTGCCAAACAGCTCGCGGCGCTCGTCACGCCCGACGTCTTCGAGGTCATCGATTGGCCTGGCATCTTCAACGTTCGCACAACCCCTTTGAAGCAGGCTCTCGAAACCACCTTCCGCGATCCGACGTACTCCAATGTCGCGCTCGATTTCTAATCCATGTGAACGCTGAGCCGCCAGTCTGATATTGTTTGATTCGTTATCGGAGGACGTTTACTTGATGTCACTGCATTCGACTACGCGACGCTCTTTCCTTAAGGCCTCCAGTCTTACGGCATCTGCGGTTGCCCTGCGCGGCAGCCATCTATTCGGCCAGTCGAACCAGGCCGACGCGCGCATTGACATCCTTCCTGGTGAGCCGATCGCTACCATCTCTCCGGAGATCTACTCGCACTTCATTGAGCACCTCGGCGGGGTCATCTACGACGGCGTCTGGGTTGGTGAAGGCTCGAAGATTCCCAATGTCGATGGGATCCGCAAGGATTTCCTCACCACCATGCGAGCGGTCAAAGCGCCCGTGCTCCGCTGGCCGGGTGGCTGTTTTGCCGACAGCTATGACTGGCGCGACGGCATCGGGCCGGCCGCGAAGCGCCCTGCTCGCACCGGATTCTGGGGCCAGCAGGACTCGAACCAGTACGGCTTACACGAGTTCATGCAAACGTGCCGCGCCATCGGCTGCAAACCGTATCTCGCCGCCGACCTTCGTTCTCTTCCCGCCCGCGATTTTTATCAGGAGATTGAGTACTGCAACGCTCCTGCCGGCGATGTCACGTCGAATTCCGCCGCAAAGGCTGTACCCAACGCGCTCGCGGCACAACGCGCGGCCAATGGCGATTCCGCGCCTTTCGACGTCGATCTGTGGGGCGTTGGCAATGAGAGTTGGGGATGCGGCGGCAATATGACTCCGGAAGAATACGCCACCGAGTTCCGCCGCTACACTGCGTGGACTCCGAGCTACAGCAAGACACCTCTTCGCTTTGTGGCGGTTGGTCCCAATGGCGATGATGTGGACTGGACCACACGTCTATTTCGGGCTCTCTACTCCAACCCTGAACGCCGTCACCTGTGGGGGCTTTCCGTTCATTACTACACGTCGGGCAGCGCGACAAAGTTCGCTGCGGGTGATGCCCTCAAGTTCAATAGCGATGATTTCTACGATCTGCTGACACGGGGCAGCATTATGGAGCGTGTCGTCACGGACCACTGGCGCGCCATGCGAATCGCCGAAGGCCAACCGAACGTCAGGCTTGTCGTCGACGAATGGGGCGCCTGGTATGGCAAAGGCACTGAACTCGCTCCCGACTACAATCTCTCCCAGCAATCCACGATGCGTGACGCACTGTTGACTGGAATCACGCTCGATATTTTTCAGCGCCATGCCGACAAAGTCGCCGTCGCCAATGTTGCCCAATCCATTAATTGCATCCATTCGCTCATGCTGGCGCAAGGGGATAAATTCACGGTTACCCCAACCTTCCACGTTTTCCAAATGTATTTGCCGCACAGCGGAGCGCAGGCTGTTCGTGCGGAGTTCGTCGCGCCGGGCATTCGGAATCCTCTCGCCAATGGGTCTACCCCTGCTGGCGGAAACAGCTATCGCGGATCGCTCGATGCAAGCAAAATCCTCGCCGGACTTAGCGGCTCAGCGTCGGTGGCAACCTCAGGCAATGGCAAGCAGATCACCCTCACAGTGGTGAACCCGCATCTCGATCGGCCTTTGACAACTGAGGTCGTCGTCAACGGGGTGAACATTGGCAGCGCCACCGGGACGGTGCTTAGCGAATCTGATGTTCATGCCCACAATGATTTCGATCATCCAGACGCCGTTCATCCGCGTCCCGCAGTTGTGGGACAGATCGTCGCTGGTCGCCTGGTACATACTTTTCCTGCCGCTAGCGTGACGATGCTGAACATTGAACTTACCTGACAGAAGCTATTGGTTCTAATTCATTCTGTTTCATCCAGCGACCATCAGCTATCTTAGCTCCGGCGAAGCCAAGATCAACATCTCAGGTCTCAACTGCAATACGCCAGATTTCGCAAGTATGCCTCCGCGGGCCCGGCCATCATTGATCCAAATCAAAATCGACCGTGATGGTGGTCGCAACGTCCACGGGTTGGCCGTTAAGCAGATAGGGTCTGTACCGCCTCTTGTAGGCAGCCTCTACCGCTGCACTGCGAAGGTGCGAGTCGCCTTCAAGAACATGTACACGTTTCACAGTACCGTCTGTTGAGATGATCGCCTGCATTACCACGGAGCCTTCAATCCCATCAATCTTGGCCGCCTCCGGATAGACGGGAACACGCGATGCAACAAGATGCGCATCCATCACAGATGGAGCTACCCTGACAGCCCCTGCGAGGTCGGAGCTGGGTATAACGTCTTCGGACTCCCGATCGACTGGAACGACGGCCTGTTCCGCCGTTCCATTGCTGCTGTTGTGGGGGGCAACTGTTGCGGCAGTCTGCGGTATCGCACGCATTACGGGATCGGTTGTGTTCGCCGCATGGCTGGGGGCGGGCGGCGGAGTCGAGGTACCCTGCAGCGGAGCCTGATCTACAGGCCGTTCAGTCGATTGCTCCCGCGATATCGACGGCTCCCGTTTCGGATCCGCGGCTGGCGAGGACTTTAGATCCGATAAGGCCCATGCGACCGTCTTTTGTCGAATCTCATGGGAGGATGCGCTGATTTTGTTCAGCAACTGAGCGCGGTGCCCATATATGGCGAAGCCTCCCTGAAACAGCGTGACCACAATGATCAGAAGCAGAATGGCTGACCAGTATCCTCCGGTAGAAGGATAGTCGGCCAAGGGGACACGGATGGGATGAGCCTCAGCAGGAGCTTCACTGGATGACGCGATAGGCTCCAAAACAAGCCTGGATTTCCCGATTGGTCTGTGAGCAAGTTCGTCGCTCGGGTCAGGCTCCTCCAGCGATCGGCGTGTTGTCGGGCTTGCCACCGGCGCCGCATCGGCAGCAGCGTCCAGCTTGCTCTTATCAATGCTTTCGAAATACTGCTTCACTAACCTGGTGAGTTCGAGGCGCAGGAGCGCCTCATCCAATTGCACGGGAGGCGGCAACTTCGTCTTTCGGACTGTTTCTTCGTCCGCTGCATCAGATCCGAAGGCCGCTCTCGAATCCGGCTCCGGAAATGACGACTCGACCGTGTGGATTCTATGCTCTTCGTGGCTAAAGCGGGGACGCGGTTCACTTCGTGGAAACGGCGCCGGTTCCACCTGGCTTTGTCCCGGATTTTGAATATCAACGCCAGCAAGCATGGCACGCAGATTGTCGATGGCCCGCTTCGCATCGTCATCATCTTCTGAGAGCTCGCCGTCGGCAACGCCTTCCGCTACCACAGCAAGCACTTGATCGTCCGAAAACTCGCCTCCCTCACGGCTGCTCAGCTTAGCGACAAATGCCCAGAAGTCCATGGCTAGATGCCTGTTATCCAGCAACTTCTGCATGAACTCGGGAAGATCGGTGCGTGACCCGGTCTGAACCCCGTGCATTGCACAGATTGCTCGAAATTTCCTTACGCTCAAGTCATACCGTTCAGGTTTCCGGAGGCTGTTCACTAACGCAGACATCATGTCACCTTGGATGCTGGCTATGGCCCATTGTTAGCTCAACCGCTGCCAGGCTCTCGAAGGGCAGAGCAAGTTAGCGGTCACGCTAAAATCTTATTTTTCAATAGAAAAGATCATTTTACGACCTTATCTACTGTTCATGGAAAGCCATTGGCGCGCAAAAAAAAATTCGATCGGGAGGCCCGCAATTCCATTCTAGCGAGGAGACGACAGAAGAGATAGGTGCGTAAACCCCTTGTATACACTACCTTTTTGCACTTCCTCCATCATCTTCCTGCAAACAGGCGACTTATCTCGAGGCGTAGCGCACCGAGAATTTTCGCCGACCGCTACAATGATGAAGGCGCTTTGAGAGGGTTAGCATGAGCTGGTTTAAACGCGAAGACCACGAGATCGTCAACGATGCAGAGAAGACTGTCCGTACTGAAGGCCTATGGATTCGCTGCCCCGACTGCACCAAAATCCTCTTCAAAGCAGAGCTCGAGTCGAACCAGCACGTCTGCCCTCACTGCGGCCATCACTTCCGCATCGATGCGCGCACCCGCATTGAAAATCTTCTCGAGCCTGGCTACGAGTTGGTCGACCTCGGACTTCGCTCCACCGATCCGCTGCACTTCACCGATCTGAAACCCTATAAGAAACGTCTCGCCGAAGCCCAGCGAAAGACAGGACTCAATGACGCGATAATCAATGCAATCGGTCAACTTGGTCCACACAATGTCGTCCTCAGCGTGATGGAATACAGCTTCAGCGGCGGCACCATGGGGGCAGTGGTCGGCGAGACGATTGCACGGGCTGTCGACCGCTCTCTCGCCACCCGGCATCCTCTCATTATCATCGCCGCTTCCGGTGGCGCCCGTATGCAGGAAGGTCTCGCCTCCCTGATGCAGCTTGCCAAGGTCTCTGCGGGTCTGGCACGCCTTGACGAAGCGGGGGTGCCCTACATCTCTGTCATAACCGACCCTACCTTCGGCGGTGTCACCGCCAGCTTCGCGATGCTCGGCGACCTGAACGTCGCCGAACCGAACGCTCTGATCGGCTTCGCCGGTCCGCGCGTTATCGAGCAAACCATCCGCCAGAAGCTTCCCGAGGGCTTTCAGCGCTCTGAGTTTCTCCTCGAACACGGCTTCCTCGATGCCATCGTTCCACGCAAGCAGATGAAGCAGTATCTCGTGCAAGCGCTGAGCTGGATGAGCGAAGCAAATTAGTAACTTGGTAAGTTACATTTGCATGCAGTGAAGCGCCACCTTACCATAAACTCAATGCAGCAGAGCGTCCCTTCCAGAACCGCACTCCGCGTGGCCATGCGCCGCGCAGCACACCAGATCTATGACGCGCAGCCGCTTGTCCTCGAAGATCCAATTGCCATCGCTATCCTTGGCGAGCAGTTTCTCCCGGAAGTCCACAAGACTGCCGCGAAGCTCGAGAAGCCCTTTTCTGTCGCACTCCGCTCCTTCCTGGTCGCCCGCAGCCGCTACGCCGAAGACACCCTCTCTATCGCTGTCGCCCAGGGTGTCACGCAATACGTGATCCTCGGAGCGGGACTCGATACTTTTGCGTATCGCAGTCCCTACCCCAACCTTCACGTCTTTGAGGTTGATTACCCTGCGACGCAACAATGGAAGCGCGAACTCCTCAATTTCAACAAGATTCCGATCCCGCACAATCTGACCTTCGTCCCCGTGGACTTCGAACACCAGACGCTTCCCGCTCAACTTCTTGCCGCGGGCTTTGATTCTGCCGTCCCCACCTTCTTCGCATGGCTCGGCGTCGTGCCGTACCTCACTCTAGAAGCTTTCCGTTCAACACTGCGCTTTATTGCCGCCCGACCAGCCAACAGCGGTCTTGTCTTTGATTACGGTCTGCCGCGATCTGCACTTCCGCGGCTCGAACAACTCGCCCACGACTCTCTTGCCGCGCGCGTTCAGCAGGCTGGCGAACCTTTCCAGCTCTTCTTCACTCCGCGTGAAGCGGCCGCCGAACTCGTCGCCTTCCACAACCTCGAAGACCTGAGTTCTTCCGAGATAAACGCTCGCTACTTTCAGAACCGCCGCGACAATCTCAGGCTCCTCGGCTCTTCAGCCCACATTCTCAGCGCTTGGCTCTAGCAACATTCCAAAAGTGTGGCGCTGTTCCAGGTCGAGCAAATCGAATAGTCTTGAGCAGGAGGCAGCATGGCAAAAAAGGCGGCGGCGGTTCATCGTTGCTCTTGGGCAGATAACGATCCACTGATGAGCAAGTACCACGACGAAGAATGGGGCGTGCCAGAGCGCGATAGCCGTGCGCTGTGGGAGGCGCTGATGCTGGACGGCTTCCAGGCCGGTCTTTCCTGGCTCACCATTCTGCGCAAACGCGAAGCCTTTCGCAAAGCGTTCCATAACTTCGATCCGAAGAAGATTGCCAGAATGAAAGAGAAGGACATAGCGCGGCTCCTTAAGAACGAAGGCATCATTCGTTCCCGCGCCAAGATTGAAGCGACAATCAATGGCGCACGTATCTATTTGGCCATGATTGACGCTGGTGAAGACTTTTCCACCTGGATATGGACAATGGCAGACAACAAGCCGATTCAAAATCGAGGTCTTGTTCCGGCGAAGACGCCGCTCTCCGAAAAAATCTCCGCAGCTTTGAAAAAACGCGGCTTCAAATTTGTCGGCCCGGTCATTGTCTATGCCTGGATGCAGGCGTGCGGAATCGTCAACGACCATAGCCTTAACTGCTTTCGCCGCAAGGCCATGTAATTTGGTTGAGATAAAGAGCAAGTAAAAAGCCCCGGAATCTCTCGGGGCTTTTTACTTTTAGTGGCTTGTCATTACCTTCTGCTTTACTGCGGACGCCGACGCCCTTGCCCAGCCGGTTCTTCCGGTGCTCCGGTAGAGTTCGGATAGATGCCCGGAATTGGCGCTGATTGCTGCCGTTCCGACTCGGGGTGCGGGAATGGCTTGCGCGGCATCATCGCCTCACGCTCACTTGTGTTGTAGAGGAAGATCGCCTCGAGCACGGCACCCTGTTCCAGATCGAGTGCGTGCAAACGGTCGTAGGTGTCCATGTCCGAGTGGTGGGTGCGAGTCTCATAGTCCATCGGATCTTGAATGAATTGGAAACCCGGCAGGCCCACTGCATCGAAGGACAAGTGATCAGTCCCGCCCGTGTTCCGGTACGAGATCGTAGTCACGCCTAGGTCGGCCAACGGTGCGATCCACTGCCGGAAGATTGGGGCGACCGCAAAGTTTTCCTGCGTATATACACCGCGCACCTTGCCGGTCCCGTTGTCGAGGTTATAGTAAGCGTCCAGCGTCTCCCACTCCTTGGTCGTCGTCAGCTTGCCACGCTGGCGCTGAAAACCAGGGACTGTCGCAGGATCGGGATGCTCCGGCTCGGCGAACGTGCCGAAATGATCCTTGACATACCCTTGCGACCCGAACAGCCCCTGTTCTTCCCCCGACCACAGAGCAATCCGAATCGTGCGCCTTGGTTTGATGTTCAGCGCCTTGAGAATGCGCACTGCCTCCATCGCCATGATCGAGCCCGCTCCGTTGTCGGTTGCGCCGGTGGCGGAGATCCAGCTATCGAGATGTCCGCCCACCATAACTACCTGATCCTTCAATTTTGGATCGGTGCCCGGAATTTCTGCGACAGTATCGAAGCCATGCTCGTGATCGCCAGTGAACCTGGTCTCGATATTTACCTCGAGCGACACGGGCACATGATTCTGCAACAGCCGTCCAATGCGGTTGTAGTGTTCGATCATCATCACCGCATTGGGAATTGTCACCGCGTTCGCTTTGATCTGAGCGTTCCTTACGATGTTCGCCCCGTTGTCATCAAAGATGATGCCAGTCCCACCGCCGTCGCCGCCGTCGCGCGATGGAGTGATGATTGCGGCCACATGCTCTTCCGTCATCATCTTCACGGCGGCCGTGCGAAGCGCCGCGAGGCGAGCACGGTCGGCGATCAGCTGCTGAATATTCGGGATGCCACGACGGCCCTCGCCGGTCGGATAAGTCTCCATCTCTGCCAGTTCTTCCGTCGTATAACGATGAAACAGCGGTGCGGTGATATCCGGCGTCGCACGTATCGCACCCAGCAGCACGATCTTGCCGGCGAGCTTGCCTTTGAACTTGTCGAGATCTTTTTCGTTCTGAATGTCCATGTAGACCGCCTCTCCGGTCACTGGCCCATTCGTCGCCGGGGACCATGGGGCAGCCTGCATCCACAGCGGCTCAGGATCGGGGGATACCATCCGCGCCCAGGTATTGATCTGCTGCCAGCCCATGCCGAACTCACCCCAGTCTTCCAGGTGCGCGTTCTCCAATCCGATCTTCGTGAGCGTATCGCGCGTCCATGCATTCGCTTTCGCCATATTTGGCGAACCCGTCAACCGCGGTCCGATTCCATCCGCCAGCGCTCCGCCGAACTCCATGACATGCGAGTGCCTGAAGCCTTCCTCGCGGATCCGCGCGTACATCGTCAGGTCGATGTTTTCCTCTGCTGGCTGTGGCCCGTAGTACGAAGGCGCCGTCTCGGGAACAGCAGCGGCCGGTTTGGGTTTTTTGTCCGCCGAAAAGGCAGGGATGGTGAGGCTTGCGATTGCGGCCGTACAACAGCCCCAACGCAGCAAGGCACGAACGAATGACATACGAGGTGGTCCTCCGGGAATTAAGCTAGGAACGAAGAATAGCAGAATGATCTAAAGACGCGACCGTCTCCACTATTGTTTCGCTTCCGGCAATGCCGCGAATTACCCCTTGCGCAGCTGCCGCCGTACCCACAGACTTCCTAAATATCCGAGCGTTACCACCAGCACAATCAAACCAGCCGGAAGACCGACCAGCTTGTACGTCAGCGCAAAATCGACCGAGCGGTGCATCACGGAGTTATAAAAGAGGAGGCCAAGAATGGCGCAGAAGGTCGCCGCAAAGAATCCCGCGAATCCCATCGCAAAGCTCATCAGCAGCGTGGTAAACCAGCCCAGATCGCCCAAAGGAACGCCAAATAGATAGCCGGAGCCGATCGTCCGGGGAGTGGCCGAGCTGCCTTGCTGCGATACGTGCGACATACAAGTAGAATACTGCTTTATGGCAGAAGGCGTTCAAAGCGATTTAGTTCAGGCAGCTCAGGTCATCCAGGAAGCAACCGTCCGTCGTGCCACCAACGGCATTGCCTATGCTTCTTTCGGCGACAACAATCTCGGCGACAGCGACCTTGAGCGTATGGTGCAGGCCGTTCCTCTCGCAATCGCCGGGGCTCTTACTCGCAAGACGTATTATTTTGTCCCGCTCGCCCTCAGCGATCGCCGCAGCTCCGACGCCACTCTGGTCGCTCCCGTCTACACCTCCGAATTCGGCGATCAGGCTATCTGCCACCGCAATGTCACCCATGACGGGACTGAGGGAGTCTTCATCTCCACGCGCCTCCTAGGCGACCGCTTCGCTCTTGCCTTCGAGTTCTTCATCAACATCGCCCATGCCTTTGTGGACGTCATCGGCGTCCCTGAGGCGTTCGATCAACTCGTATGGGGCCAGGCTCTGGCCGATGTCCGCGGCGAAACCAGCCAGGACGCCTGGGAAAATCGCAGCCTCTCTCTAGCCGGCAAAACCGAAAAGATCGATGGCAAACCCGCAATCGACGAAAAAGCTCGCAACCACTTTCTTGAGTCCGCCTTCTGCGACGCCGTCGCCATCTACCAGCTTTCGCTCTCTGTCGACTTCGACTACTCCGAGCTCCGCGAACGTGAATATCCACTTCTCGCGCCGCAGGCTCTAGCCGACCGCCTGCGTCTGATCGCCCGCCTCTTTCCCCCGAACCCCACCTACGAGTTCGCCATTCGCTACCGCCGCAGAGCTTAACGGCCACGTGCAACCGAAAATCGCCAGCGTAATCTAACCGGTAGGTAATGCCGATAGCAGGAGCGACCCAATGCCTGTGATTAAAACTTGCACGAGTTGCGGTCAGAAAAATCGTCTGGCCGCGAATCACCTTGCGGATTCCAGTCGGTGCGGCGCATGCAAAACTCCGCTCCCGCCGCTTGATGAGCCTTTGCAGGTGGATAACGCGCTCTTCGATGAGATCATCCAGAATTCCCGCGTTCCGGTCCTCGTCGATTTCTGGGCCGACTGGTGCGGCCCGTGTCGCGCCGCCGCCCCCGAGGTGGCACGCACGGCAAAAAACATGGCCGGTAACGCTATCGTTCTCAAAGTCGACACCGATAAGAACCAGCAGCTGGCCGCGCGGTATGCCGTACGCGGCATCCCCAACTTCGCCATCTTCTCCGCCGGTAAGCTTATCAAGCAACAAGCCGGGGTTGTCGATCACAACGTCATGGAAAGCTGGCTGAAATCCGCCGCTCTCGCTCCCTCTGCCTGAAAATGACCCCGAGCCCTATCGCACGGTGTGATGAAGTCCGAGTGGACCAAGCAGCCCAAATGTCTGCAGCAACCAGATGATGACCGCAATAATCACCACCACCCGAATGATCTGTTTGATGGTCGCATCCATCGGGATCAACCCGATCAGATACAGCAGCAGACCCACTACGATCAGGGTAACGATGACGCTAACTAAGGCGGAAGTAAGCATAGGGACATCTTCCTCTTCTCAAGAACTGAATAGTGTGATGCCAAAAGTGTGTTGTTTTGAGTCTTGCCAGATCAAAATATCGGCAACGAACCAGTACGCAGCGCCAATCCGTACTTACCTTCGGCGTTGATTCCTTACGACATCCGCATGGCTTACCAGTCCCGTCCATGGTGCGGAATGCGCGCGCAATCGCCTTCGGTCAGATAGCAGCGCAGTAACCCGCAGACCACTGTACATCCTGCCCCGAAGAGCATGAAGGGAATTCCCTGTGTAATCCGCCCGGTGAGATAAGGAAACAGGAAGACAGCAACCCCCGCATACATCAGAATCGTCAATACAATTCGTAGCACGCTCCTGGTCATATCGACTCCCTGCACGTTTCGGAATTCAGCCTCAGGCAGCAGACCGGCAAAACCCTGAACTTCTCCTTCAGCTCTTCCGATAGATGGCTCCAACCAGCAAGCGGAGGCCTCAATACCGCACATCCTACTCCGAATCCATGAGTTTTGGCCATAATCTGGGCGCTTGACGCAGACCGGCCACTTGCCGACGATCTTCTGCGGCACCGCAAAGCTTTGATTCACTTACCGATGCGGCGCATGCATTACCGGAGGCCGTTTGATAATGGCAGCTGTACGCTCGTGCGTCATCCGAATGCGGCAACCTACGGGATTCGGTCCATGGCCGCAGCTGCTGTCTCGAACCTGAAGCCACGCAATCTGATCCGGCGCGTTGATCATCCATGCGGTCGCGTTGGTTGCGTGATGAGTCTGTTCCAGATAATTGGCCGCATCCATATCAAGGTCGGCAGCGTCCGCATCCATCAGAACGCAGCTGCTGTCGGCCGGCGCACTGGTTGTGTCTACGGGCGCGCAAAACTCTTCATCATGTTCCAGCACGATCTTCCTGTTCGATCCCGTCAGAAAATATCGTGTCGTAACCGGAGGTACGCGAGATTGCCCAGACCATCGGGTAAGGTCCTCGGCAAAGTTCGGCGGAAGCTGACTCAACGCGAGGGCATCCTCCTTCACCTGCCTGGAGAAAACATTCATCGAAGGCGTAGGTTCGCCATTGGTCGGATGGAAATAAAAGCCGCCGAGGCCAATACCATCCTGCATATCGATCCATAGGAACGCCCGGCCAGCGAGATAAGGTCCGCTCAGGCCCGACAGCGTCAGATATCGTCCGTCTCGAACCTGGACCTGCAGCGTCGAATCTTTAAACACCATGTCGAGCGCATCGGAAAGTACCATGTCCCGGCCGTAATGAAACATGCAATCCGGAACGAAGCTCTTCATCAGCTTGCGAAATTGCTTGTCTCGCATGACGTCCTTCGCCGGCACTCCCTGGAACTGATTCAGAAAGGCAAGCTGATCGGTTGGAATGGGCTTCTGAAAAATCGTTTTATCGTAAGTCGCTACCGGGCCGCGGGGTGGTGGCGGAGTTTGCGGCTGTTGCAGCGGTGGCGGAGTTTGTGCCTCGGGAGGATGAGATGAGGACGTGCTTTCCTGCGCCACCAGATATCCAGCAACATTCGGCAGGATACTGGAAAACAGAAGGACGAAAGACAGCAATCCCAGAACGCAAGATATCTTGAATTTGCGCAAGAGAGCGCGGGCGAATGACATACGAGCCGGAATCTCCTTATCGGCAGTCGCTCGAATTGTACCGCCATTCGAATCGCCGTCCGCATTGATAAGTGGCTGCATCGTTGTTCCAGGCTTTGTCTCCGGGTGATCATCCACCTTGCCGCAACAACCCGAATGGCGAGGTCGATGTCCTCCGGTAGCAACCTGGCGTCGATAAGCCAGACTAGCCTAGTGATCGATTGGCCCCGTCCGAAGTAGATAATTCAGCTAACCGGTCACTACACCCATCGCCAGCACTGCACAGATGATGGCGCTTGCGTCTTCGACGAGAGCTACTGGCCAGTTCTTTCCTCCTAGACGCGACACAATCTCCCGCCGAATTAGAAATCCTCCGAAACTTCCGATCAAGGCGCCGACCACGCCCAGGATGACGGCCTCGATCCCGGACCCTTCCAGACCCGCCGCAACAATCGCACCGACCAGACCGCCAATCACCACCCTTGCGAACAACGGTCCAGGGGCAGTCCGGTTCGGGGTTTTCGGCAACTTATCGACGATGAACTCCCCCACCGCGAGCACCGTAAAAATGATGGCCGTTGTCAGCTTCGCGGCCCAAGATGCCCAGGTCCCGTCCAGTGGAAGATCTCCGCGGTAGGCAAACCAGCAAAGCACCGCGATGGCGGTCATCGAACGCATTCCTGTCACCACCCCAAGCAGGGGAATGGCAATCAGCCACGTCAATATCGCCATCGCCATTTTAATTTTTTCCTTTGTCGCGAAACAGAAATGGGGCTTCGCCGAAAGCTTATTCCTTGCGCAACCAGCCGTAAAGCGGGAACTTCTCGGCCATCTCCAATACCTGACCGCGAATCTGCTGCAACTTCGTTGCGTCTGTACGATGCTCGAGCGCTTGCGCGATCCATCCTGCTATGACACGCATCTCCGGCTCCTTCATCCCACGTGTCGTCAAAGCCGGGGTTCCGATGCGAATCCCGCTCGGCTTCATCGGCGGATTGGTGTCATAAGGAATGGCGTTCTTGTTGACGGTAATTCCTGCTTCTCCGAGCGCGTGCTCGGCTTCGGAGCCGAACATTCCTTTCTGGAATACATCGATCAACATTACATGCGTATCCGTTCCGCCCGAGACGATGCGATAACCTTCGGCTGCAATTGCGTCAGCCAGTATCTTTGCATTGGTCACGACCTGCTGTGCGTATGTGGCGAACTCCGGCTCGAGCGCCTCCTTGAATGCCACGGCTTTTGCTGCAACGATGTGCATCAGCGGACCGCCTTGCTGACCGGGAAAGACGCTGCGATCGACGCCCGCAGCAAACTCCTGTCCACAGAGGATCAAGCCGCTGCGTGGCCCGCGTAAGGTCTTGTGAGTTGTCGTCGTTACTACATGCGAATGAGGCACTGGCGAAGGATGAACGCCACCAGCAACCAGGCCGGCGAAGTGCGCCATGTCGACCATGAGGTACGCTCCGACTTTGTCGGCGATGGCGCGCATGCGGGGGAAATCGAACTGGCGTGGATAGGCGCTGCCGCCGCCGACGATCACCTTGGGTTTCTCGCGTTGTGCTGTGGCTTCGAGCTCATCGTAGTCAATGGTTTCGGTGTCTTTGCGCACCTGGTAGCCGACGATGCGGTAGAGCTTGCCGGAGAAGTTGAGCTTGTGGCCGTGGGTAAGATGTCCGCCATGAGCGAGATCGAGGCCGAGGATGCAGTCGCCTGGGTTGAGTAAGGTCATGTAGGCGGCGGCGTTGGCCTGGGAGCCGGAGTGGGGTTGGACGTTGACGTGATCTGCGTTAAACAGGCGTTTGGCGCGGGTTCTAGCGAGGTCTTCTACGATGTCGGCGTATTCGCAGCCGCCGTAGTAGCGCTTGCCGGGGTAGCCCTCGGCGTATTTGTTTGTAAATACAGTACCTGCGGCTTCGAGGACGGCGCGGCTGACGAAGTTTTCCGAGGCGATCATCTCGAGGCCTTCGTGCTGGCGTTTTACTTCGTTTTCAATCTGTCGGGCGATCTCGGGGTCGGAGGCGGCCAGCGGAGCATTCAGGTCGATGGGCATGGGGCTATTTTATGTCACGTTTTCGAAGTTTTTTTTCTGAGGAGAGATTGGGCGTTTTTGCTGGCGTTTTTGCGAAAAGTGGGTGTTTGGCGATGGTTTTCTGATGGTTAATTTGTGGTGGTCCGGGGCATTTTCATGGTTGTTTGCCGGCATGTTTTTGGAGCTGAAAATTTTCCTCGTTTTTGAGATTTATTTTTGAGCTTCATGTGGAAAAGTACGGGCTGACGAATCGGCTTCGAGAGCGGGCGCACCGAAGTACCTGGGGAACTTCGATTTTTGACCTGCCCCTCATGGTTTTGACCGTCATGGTCGATGACGGTTTAACCAGATCGGGGGATGTTGCCATGCGTGAGTGGATGATGGGGTTGGGTTTTATTGCGATCCTGATGACTCCTTGTTTTATCGCGATGCGGCCGGGGGCGGATCGCAGCGAGGAGACGGCTGAGGATCAGAAGGACGGCGATCGTTCGGCGAGGCGTTTGAAGCTTTTGTAGACGAAGGAGCCGAGATACCAGCCGTCGAGGTATTTGAAGGGGAACTCGCCGGTGGTGTAGTGGCCGCAGGGGAGGATTTTGGAGACATAGTCGATCTTGAGACGGTCGAAGTTTTTGTGAACGTCGAAGGAGTAGTCGAGGGGGAAGGTGAGGTCGTAGGTTGCGTGGATGACGAGGGAGCGCCTGGGAGTTGCGGGGCTTGACGTCTGAGCGAAGCGGTCCATGTAGGACATGGGACTGACGATGGAGAAGATCTGGCGGACCTGATCCTGATCGAGGCCGGCGTCTTCAAAGGCGGCGCGGATGTGGCGTGTACTCTGGCCGGTCCAGACGACATCGCCGAACCAGGTGGAGGCGTGATTGAAGGCGCAGACCTGGAGGCGGGGATCGAATGCGGCGGCGATGAAGGCGTAGCAACTGCCGAGCGAGGTGCCGAGGACGCCGAATTGTGAATAACCCTGTTGCTCTAGCCAGTCGAGGCAGCTGCGGATGTCGACGACTGCCTGACGGCAGGCCTGGGTGGTGCGGCCGACGTTGGAGCTGACGGCATAGTCGGAGCGCTCGAGTTCGGCGGGGCGGCGGATGTCGTGATAGGGCTTGGAGAGGCGGAGACAGGAGATGCCGAAGCGGTTGAAGAGAGTGCAGAGGGCGTTGTGGGAGAAGGCGTCGGCATTCCACTGGGGCATGACGATCATTGCCTGTTTGGGTTTTGCTGGATGGTCTTTGGAGCTGGCTTCGCGTTGTGTTTCGGGGTGGGCGGGGTACCAGCGGGCGTTGACCTGGTCGTTTTCGGGGTAGATGGTGCGGACGGGCGAGGTGAAGCGGAGGAAGTCGGCTGCCTCCAGCTCGCCGGTTTCGGCCTGGCGGCGGAGCTCGGCGTCTTCTTCGAGAGTTTCGGGGCGGACATTGGTGGGGAATAGCTGGGGATGGCGGCGCTCGAGGCGGAAGTCGGTGGGTGTGGCGTAGCCGAAGAACTCGTCGGCGCGGGCGATGATGTCGGCGTTGATGGCCGTCATGCGGTCGTAATCGCTGAGATGGGGGGCGGCTTCGAGGGCGATGGGGGAGAAGTCCTGGAGCCAGTCGAAACCCCACTCGAGGGGGCGGACGATGCGGTTGGTGTCGCGTGTGGTGAGGGCGGTTTCCCAGGCGTACATCCACTTCGCGTAGAGCTTGGAGAGCATTACTTTGAGTTTAGAGCAAGGGTGAGGGGAGAACCAGCATCCACTTCCCATAGGGCCGACTTGTGAGGATTGGTCCCCGCAATGACGGCTCAGATGCAGGCGGACGCAGCTTACCGGCTGTCGGAGGATAGTAGGAGACTGTGACCACAGCCTCTCTTCAACACTTCAGTTGGCTTCTTGCGGCCCTTTACGTAAAGTCTGCCGGCCTTTTCCCACTCAGTCAGCCACTCGCGCAGATCTGTCTGATAGACAGCTGGGAATTGCAGTGCCTCTGCCCAGCAATCGTCGTAGGAGACCTCATCCGACGCGGTCAGAAGATCCCAAACCCGTTTTTTCGCACGCATGCGGTTCTCTTCCGCGAGCTGTTGATACTTCCTCTCTCGATACAGCACTGGGGCGGCAAACAGCTCAAAGTTTCCAGTCTTCTCTTGGCGCTGTCGCAGCTGGACCCCGGCTCGAAGCACGTGTGTCTGCTCTTCAGTACGCTTCTCCACGCTCTTGAAGACCTCGACACCTTTCGGATGACGAGTCGCGTAAATGAGATAGAAGTTGAAGGCGTCGGAATCGGGCTTCATGACTGGCAGGGCACACACGTAGGAGAACCCCCCTTCGCGCTTAATCAAATCGCAGTATTTTCGTACCACCGCGAATTCGAGTTCGGTCCCGGACAAGTTCCGCAATTCGGGGAAATCCTCGCCAAGCAGATCACTAAGGTCCGTCGCGCTGTCGTTCACGAACCGTGTGACGAACGACGACATCAGATTGATGACGACTTCACCGGGCTTCAGTTTCAAAAGGGGAGAAATTTGTGAAATCCCAGCAAGCTTCCATCCCCACGGATCAATCAGGATGAATGGAAAGGTACGCCGTGTCGAACAGTAACGAACGATTTCATCGATGCGTTCGGCGAAATCCCAGTTCTCGGCACGGACCTTGATCTCAGAAGAGCTCCGTTGTTTCGCGAAGGCGTCCAATTGATGGAAGGGCTCTTGTTCTTTCTCTATGAAAAGGCATTCGATCGAAGGAAGCCGACCACGGGCCGATAGCTCCGCACGAGTGGCCTTGAGCACCTCGAAAGCGATCCCAAACGAGGTGTCCCGGTAGTCGCTATCTCTAGAGTTCCAAGGACCGGCGCAGCAGTCGACGTACTTGATGTCGTATGCCGACCCTAGAATTCGGGCCGCGGCCTCGAGATAGAGCCGAATGGCGTAGTGTTTGATCTCGGACTGTTCACGTTCTTGATAACCCGATTCCGTCATGCTCACCTGTGGAACCTGCAGAGATTTGGTTCAAAATTGGCAATTCATCATAGGTAATCCCATCGAGGAATCTACCGGTTTCACTCTTACGCACTCCGCCCCATTGCTTGAAGAAGAACGGCACCTCAAATCGGCGGCATTGCCGTTCCAGTGATCGAACCCATTCGGGCTGCATGGGGCGAGCGCCAGCACCGCTCTCACCGCCGACGATCATCCAGTGGATGTTGCGCAGGTTGAGAGCGCCGAGATCCTCCAGGAGCGGTTCGATAGACAGGAACCTCACTGCTACTCGCGCTTTCCGTAGCTGTGCGATGCGTGGAACACCATGCTTTCGGTTCTCGACACTCGTCCCCCACCAGATGTGTTCATGTTTCGCCGCGAAGGAAAGCTGCGAGTTCAAAAGCTTGGCCATACGGTCGGGCCGTTTTGTGAGCACTTGGTAGGTATGCCAATCGGCTTCGAGCATGACCTCACAAGCCTTCACAATGAAAGCATCCGGCACCTCTGGATGGAATAGATCGCTCATCGAATTGACGAAAATCTTGCGAGGCTTCTTCCACTTCAGCGGGTCACTAAGTTTCTCGGGAACAATCCGCAGGTCGAAACCTTGTTCATAGGGATGGCCGGGAACACCGCGAAATCGCTCAGCAAACGTCTTCGCGTAACAGTGCTTGCATCCAGGGCTGATCTTCGTGCAGCCACGCACTGGATTCCAAGTTGCGTCAGTCCACTCGATCGATGATTTGTCGGACATTTCGCCTCCTATTCGCCGTTGTGGCGCTACCAGTTTCGCACGGTTTGCACCAAAGCTGTAACAGTCGTACCGATGTGCTTACTAATCTAAGGGGTATGTCGGGGTAGTGCAGGGGAGCCAGGTCGAAACCCCACTCGAGGGGGCGGACGATGCGGTTGGTGTCGCGTGTGGTGAGGGCGGTTTCCCAGGCGTACATCCACTTCGCGTAGAGCTTGGAGAGCATTATCTATGAGTTTAGCAAGGTGGTCGGATGTTTCGAGCTGATTGACAGGGGACTTAGCATTGCCTTAAGGGGCGATGTCCAGGATCAATCCATGATCTGAGGCGACGTCCTGGAGGGATTGAATGACGGGTGTTAGCTTCTCGCGTTGACCGAAGAGGGTGATGTGGAAGGTGGTGCCGTTTGGATATTGGGCGAGCTTGCGGCACAAGGCATCGATGTTGTTGGAAAAGTACTGGAAATGAATATCTGCCTGCAGCCGGCCATCGAGGGGCAGGCTGATGCTCATGCCGACGGGTGAAGTCCAGTGCCAGGGTTTTACGTTGTTCCGAGTCTGGCCGAGCGTCAGTTGCTCCAGCTCGGTGATCTGTCTATCACTCAGCAGCCATGCCTGGGCCTGGCCCATCGCGGTGACGATGCCATATTGGAAGCCGATTGCCTCGCTCGCATCCGGCGGCGTCTTCGCGCCATAGGCAAGGTCCTTTTCGCGCTCTGCCCATTGTTCGTGGAAGGCTTTCAATCTCTTCCACATTGCTTCTTCGGCAGCCGCGTCTCCGTATTGGGCCAGGGTCTCGGCCGCCTGCCTCGCGCGGTTCGAATCCGGAGCGCTCATGTTTGCGATGATTGCCGGCTCGATCTCAGGCCATCGCTTCATGCGAATTACTGCTGGTATGGATTTTGTCATGCAGACGCTGGGCGCCTGCTGCAACCGCTGGACGCCATAGTCTGGATCGACCCGCAGAAAGTAGAGGACGAAGCCGTCTTCGGATTTGCAATCCCAGTCGCCTTGCTGAGCTGCGTAGGCTGCCTTCATCCGCGGGAGTACAGCCCTGGTGGCGTAGCGCCCGGCGAGTTGAGCATCAAGCGCGGCTGTGTGGCTCTCTTTATTCTCAAGCCGCGCCGTGAGGACCGAATCGAATTGCGGGAGGGTTTCGTTCGGTAGAAGGCCGAGGGTGTCCGCGCTGACGGTATAGATGTTGTTGTCGATGTGAGGGTTTGCGATTTCTTCGAGGAAGAGAGGCGTCGCTGCAGTTGCATCGAGTTGATAGAGGCGCAGCAGCGCTACATCGCGCAACTGGGAGTTGCTGATGTGTGGCTGTTGCGCGATCTCTTTCAGAGGCGCAATCATGGCCGGGAGGTTAAGTCGCTCCCAGAAGATAGAAAGAAGGCTTTCCTGCTCGTAGGGTGATAGTGCGCGGAAGGACGATACAACATCTCCTTCGGGTACGCTGGTGAGAGGGTTGATGTCGCTGGAGGTATGGGCAGGACGCATGAGGAGCGTGCGAACCGTCTCTGCTTTCGCGACTCCCCATTTTTTCTGTACAACCACGGCGATCGTGCGGTAGAGATCATCCTCGATAGCGTCAAATTCTTCGCTTCGCTTTTGCCGAAGCTCGCGCCATGCATCCTGCTTCTGCTGATCATCCTGTGGGTAGGCGGGCAGAGGCTCCTTGTCGAGTTGGGATTTCAGTTTGGCAAGAATGTAGAAGTACTGCTGTGTGATCGCGGTGTCGGGGGAGCCAAGTTGCTGCTCTAACTCCCGGACGACCATGGCCTGTTGGCGGGAGCCGGCCAGACCCGCGACAGGGTCCCACTGATCTTTATCCAGTTTGCTATCCGGTTTCGCCAGCTGCCGGATCAACTCTCGCATGGAGGCGGGCGAATCGAGGTAGCGCAACGTGCGGAGAGCCGCTGTCTTCTCCTCGCTGGTGCTGGAGGGATTGTCGAGAATGGATTGGGCAGTGAAGAGCGACTGCTGGAGCCAGGCCGGATCTGCAGCGACTACGTCGAAGTCGAGTGAGTTCGATCGCAGCTCGATTGGCGCATTTCGATTCTCTTCCTGCTGTGTGAAGACGCGGCCGGTGGTCACGTATAACGTGTAATGACCCGGATGATCGAGAGCTACCCACTCGTTTAGGTCTACGTGAAGGACGTGAGGCTCGTTGGTGAGGGGAACGACACCGCTGAAACCGCCGCCAAATGTAGCCGAACCGTCATAGTAAAGGCGGAGGGGATCGCGCCCCTGGGGGGTGACGTGAAACTTCTCTTCGTCCAGCCGGCCGCTGCGATCATACGAGCGTGTGCTCATACCAAAGGTGTCGGGGAGTGAGGAGCTGAAGAGCAGATCGATGGGAATGGTCTCGCCGACGTGGAATTGAGTTGCGGGCTGCGAAAAGCGAATGGTGAAGGACGCCGAACCGGGCTGCTGCGCACCCGCCGCGGCGCAGAGCAGGAGCAAAACGAGCAAGGTGCGGCAGAGATATCGAAGTGCGTTCATTCCGTACGCTGCTCCGGGATGCAACCCTGCATCTCTGCTCGGAAAAGAAGACAGAAGGATACAGGCGATTAATCTTAAGACGCCGATGGCTTGCGAAGGTGAGGGTAAATTCGATGGGTTTGCTGCGAGCGTGAAGACAGCGTCCGATTTGAATAAAGCTTCGGCCCCGGAAATTACGGTGGGGCGGGCCTTCAGCCCCTTACGCCGTGCGGGTACGGTACGGGACTTTTCAGTTCGTTTGCTTCATTGAACCGGAGAAAACGTTACCAGGAATGTGATGAACATTACGCCGTAGAGGATTACCAGGAGGGGCCACCATCGATCTAACCAGCGTTCAGTTGTAACGCTCATTTTTCTTCTCCTTATTTCGCTTTTAAAGCTTACCTGAGAAATAAAGCCGGGCTCAATTGGGTGGTGTGGCTCAGCGGATGGGATTCCTGATGAGCCGCGAGGTGGCGCTACACCGGATCACGTGTGGGGCTGGGGTGAGGCGAGGTGTTTCGGCACGGCTAGAGCCTAGCGGTTGATATAAGGAAAACGTGCAACGACAAAGGCGAATACGGGGGTTCTTCGCTGCGCTCAGAATGACAAACGTTTATTACTTGCTGAGTTCGATGGAGAGGATCTGGCCGGCGACGCTTTTGTTGGTGACTTCGGCGTACTTGACGCTGGCCTTCATGTCTTCGATGCCGGTGCAGGGCTTGATGTCGCCGTCGGGCTCGTAGTTGGCGGTGGTGAAGACGACCTTGTAGTAGTTGTTGGTGTAGAGGATAGTCTTTTTGCCGGAGCCATCGACGGTGAGGGCGAGGACGTTGGGGTAGGAGCAGCGGATGTCGCGGAGGATGCCTTTGATGGTGTGTTGCGGGCCGCTGGAGTCTTCGGCGGGATAGTTGGGCGTGTCTTCGGCGGTGCCGATGGTTTTGCCATCGACATGTTTGAAGACAATGGTTTTGCCTGCGGTGGATTCCGGTACGGTGGGTGAGGTGTCGACGCCGAGAGCATTGGCGCGTTCGATGGAGGCCTGGATCTTCTGGAGCTGGGTGATGCGGCTTTGGACCATTTCGTCCTGGGTTTGATTCTTTGTGACGGTGAGGGCGAGTTTGAGGACGCCGATGGCGCTGGCGTACTGGCGCTGCTGGCTGAGAACGTTCGCGGCGTTGATGCGATAGCTGAGGTTTTCGGGCTCGAGCGCGACGGCCTGGACGTTGAGCATGTGAGCTTCGTCGAGTTTTTGCTGGTGCATAGCGAGGAAGGTTGCGAGGGAGTCGTGGGAGGGGGCGTAGGAGGGATTCAATTTGATGGAGGCGCGGAGGCTGGATTCGATTTCGGCGTCGTGGTCCTTGTCGCCAGCCTGGAGCGACATGACGGCGAAGTAGTAGTGGGCGAGATAGCTGTGGGAGTCGAGCTGGACGGCTTCGCCGTACCACTTTTTCGCGGCGGGAATGTCGTGTTCGCGGAACTTGAGTAAGCCCATGGTTTCGTGGGCGAGGGCGTTGCTGGGATCGTCGCGGAGAGAGGTTTCGAGGAGAGCCTGCGCATCTTTGGGACGCTGGTTGTAGAGGAGAACGTCGGCGCGGATGGCGTCGACTTCAGCCTTGGGAACGGGACGGAGAGGGAAGGCGGCTGCATCGACGGTGACGGCGGAGTTCATCCTGAACGCGCTGAAGCTGCCCTGCTGGATGTAGTCCTGAAGGGAACGCTGGAGCTGATTGAGGTCGCCGAAGGCGTGCTGAGCGGCGGTGACGGCGTCTTCGCCTTTGATGAGGAACTCGGCGTAGTCGTGCAGGCGGTTGGTCTTCTTCTGGCTGTCGGTGATTTCGATGTAGTGAGTGAGGGCCCAGGATTCGGCGTAGAAGACGGAGCCCTTCTGCTCTTCGTGGTAGTAGGGAGAGGAGTGATCGACGTTGAGAAGAGTGGCGAGAGGAAGGAGGCGATTCTGGCGGAGGTAGAGGATGTCGTAGGGGCTGGCCTGGCCGAGGAGGATGTCTTTCTCGTGGATGTCGGTGTTCTGATAGAACTCGGCGAGACCTTCATTGAGCCAGAGGGGAATCCAGGTGGCCTTGATGAGCATGTAGTGGGTGTACTCGTGATAGACAGTGGCGAAGGGATGCTCGCCTTCCGCGTCGAGACGGAGGAGGATGTAGTTTTTATCGGGGGCGCGCATGAAGAAGCCGGCGAGGTCGAGTTGGCCTTTGGCGAGGTAGGCTTCGGGTTCGAGAGTCTGGAATCCCTTGCGATCTTTCAAGGCGAGAACGATGATGGGCGAGCCCGGGTTGTCAGTGGCGCTAGGAATGAGGATGTGAAAGACCGAACGCATCTGCTCAAGCTGACTGGCGAGGTGGCGTGCCTGCTTTTCATTGGAGTCGGTGAGGACGACGAAGTGGGGGCTCTGGACTTCGAGCCAATGATCGCTGGAGTCGCTTGCAGAGGCAGTTAAAGTGATGCAAAAGAGAGACAGGGCCGTCAGATGCTTGATCATCGCTCTCAGAGGGTAACCGAACCTGCAGCGGGACGGAAGCGAATTAGTGATGTTGCGGAATAACGCTTTCGACGGTGACGCCTTCGGTTTCTAAGTGGGTGACGCGGTGGCCGGTGCTGTGACCCATCGCGATGGCTTTCTTGAGGAGGGCGATGAGGGGGCGGGAGGATTCGGGGAACCAGCGGTCGGTGGACTGGTCCCAGTCGACGGCGAGATTGTAGGTGGTGTCGCACCTGGGGCAGGCGAGGGGTTGCTCGAGGACGCGGGCGAAGGTGTTGACGCGGAGCTTGCGGACGGGGTCGGAGCCGGAGCGGATAGCGGCGATTCTCAGGTTCATTTGTTGGACAGGCTATCAGCGAGAACGGCAAAGGCGAAATGTGCGGGAAGAGCGGAGGAAGTCGTGGAGAAGGTGGAGAGGAAGGCATACCCCAGGGGCTAAAGCCCCCTTTGTCGCAGCCTGAGATGCCAAGGCTAAAGCCCTGGCCTACCCAGAGGCAAAAACGCAGCTGGTCAGACACCTTCTGCCGCGGCTCAGACGCCTTCTGCCGCTGATCGGACGCCTTTTTAGAGTTCGGAAAAGAGGAGACAGACGCGGCCTACGATGTAGTCGGCTGGGGTTTCGTGGGTGGCCAGGGGGAGGAGCTGGACGGCGAAGTCGCGTGACCAGGGGCGGAGGATGAGACGGCCTTCATTGAAGTCGACGAAGCGGAGGAGGAGTGCGGCGCCGCAGCGGACGGCGTAGAGGGTGGGTTGATGGGCGCGGTAGGGGGCGAGGGAGTTGTAATGGCGATCGAGGACGGCGATGGCGCCGGGAGAGACGAGGGGGTGCATGGCGGCGGATTGCTGGGTGTCGGCGCGAATGGCGAGGAACCGCTGCCAGTGGGCGTGTTTCGTGGTCGGTCGGGGGCGATTGTCGTAGAGGCGGGAGGCGGAGACCTGGATGGTTTCGATGATGGCCGAGGTGGAGATGCGGGCTTCGTCCATCGCGGCTGAGGGGGAGACTACGGGAACGATCTCGGTCAGGTCGCTGGTGTGGATTGGCGATGGTGCAACGGCGAGGGCGTCGATCTCCAGAGGGAGAAGCTGCTCGATGGCGATGCTTTGCGAGGCGAGGACGCGGTCGAGGCCATCCAGGGAGAGAGAGCGTTTGCGATTGAGGAAGTTCGAGATATGGGCTTGCTGAAAGCCTGCCTGATGGGCGAGCCGGCTGCCGGTGAGGGCGCCGCGCTCGATGCGTCGCAGGAGTTCCAGCCGAAGGAGTTCGTGCAGATCTTGGAAAGTCATAAGCTCAGAAGGTTCATGGAAGAGGGGGTTCCATGGCGAACCATATCATTTGACAAGACGAAGATAAGACGAAATTTTTACTTTATGCAATAAGATTCAGCAGCCAAGATGCTGATCGATGGCAGTTTGCTGTACCACGTTGCCTGAGGAAAGATTTGAGTTGACATCAAATTTGTCTAAAGCTATAACCTTGAGACTTTCCCAATTCGGTACCTGAGCAACGAGCGGCGACCCTCCCCAAGATGGACAATAGCGCTCGGATGCATGGAGCCAAGGGTGAAAGCAATGCAGGTGGATGGATTCCCCAGGTAGTTCACCGCACGAGCGACGAAAAACGATGGTCAGCGCTTGACCGACAGTGCCTGTAGAGCCTCTGCGAAACAAGCGTGGACTTCCTAACAATTTGGTGAGCCCGCTCGACCGCTGAAAAAAATCGAGGCTCATCGAAGAAGAATTACGCCTTGAAAGGGACTGAAACGTGAATTACTTGCGCATTGATTTGAAAATATGTGAGGGATGCGGAGTGCTTTGGCTCCGTAGGGTCATGGTCGAAGGAGTGTACTGCCGGGGCTGCGCTGGACGGCTGGCTGAGTTTCCGGCTCCGCGAAGCAAGCATGCCGGAGGCCGGAGACGGCGACGGGTGCGGGCTGCGGGATGTTCCTCTGCGGTTGAAGTTGCAGGAGGTGCGCGATGAGTGCAGCTCTGGTGATTCTGCCGATGGTCTGGGCCACGGCCGGCGATTCCACAGAACGTGTGGAGATGGCGCCGGAGGTTGTGGAACAGAGAGAGATGGAGCAGGAGCAGCGAACGGCTCCGGAGGTGGCGTTCTACCGGAAGTACACGGAAGGACTGCTGAGGCGGTATGTGCGGCTGTCGATGGAGGCGGGGAGAGCGCCGTCGTTGCTGGGACGCGAGATGTTCCGCGGCAATGTGACGAACTACTCGGTGCAGGGCTTCGACGATGTGGTGATCTTCGTGCATGACGTGGAGAGCTGCGTGAAGCTGCTCGACGAGGGACGACAACACCTGATACGGCGAATTGCGCTGCAGGAGTTTACGCTGGAGGAGACGGCGAGTCTGCTCGATTTGTCTGTGTTGAAGGTGTTGCGGCGGTACTGGAGGGCGCTGGATGCGTTGACGGAGATGTTCCTGGAGCGGAAGCTGCTGGAGCCTTCAAAGGCGGGTCGGGAGTCTGGAACGATTCTTTAGCGCATTGGTACTTGTTTCACTTGCGGTTTTTTCTGTCTTTCTTTCTCAAGTTGGCTGGAGCAAGCAGGCGCCGGCTGGTTTTTTCCTGGTTCAGGCAATAATTCGAAAACGGGAGAGCGGCTGAAACCCGCTCTCCCGTTGGCTTTTAAGGTTTCGGAAAAAAAGTTTTGCTGTTTTTGGCCGGAAAATCGCATGTCAATAGGGCAGAAACGGGAATTTCGATGTAAGTAACAGAATCGATTACAAATAAAAGTTTTGCGAAAAGTGAAATTTAGTTAGGTTCACCCTGCTATTCTGAAATAGTAGTAAAGATGAGGACGGGAGAGCGCCTAGAGGCTGCTCTCCCGTTTGCTTTTGGAGGAGAAAACGGATGGATCGGAAGCGGGTGGCGGGCAGGTTTGTTCGGGAGAACCTGGATGGGGACAATGGAGCTGAACAGATAGGGAGTCAAGTTGCCGGCGGGGCTCCCAAGCCGAAGCACTGCAGAACGTTTACGCGGGCGAAGGTGGCGGAGGCGCTGCCTGAGATCGTGCAAACGTTTGTGGAGGAGGCCAAGAAGGGGAGCATCGCGCATACGAAGATGCTGACTGCTCTGGGTGGGTTGGACAAGGAGGAGACGCCGGCGGTGAAGAAACGGCGAGGGAAGAGCACGGTGGGGAAGCTGCTGGAAAAGATGATGAAGGAGCCGCTGAAGTAAGAGCCGGAAACCCGGGTTGACCGACGCACTACATGCTAACCATCGAAAAAAAGCGATGGAGGGAAGCGTGCGCCTTTGCTGGTTGTGACGAGCGGTAAAGAGAGACGCAGATCCCCTTCGGGGATGACAAGCAGAGGGGCTAAAGCGAAGGCGAAGGCGAAGGCAAGGGCAAGGGCAAGGGCAAGGGCGAAGGCGAAGGCAAGGGCAAGGGCAAGGGCGAAGGCGGCAAGAACGAGAGTAAGGCGAAGGAAAAGCAGAGCAATTGAGGAGGTGCGATGGGACATGCGGATGGGCTTCATCGGCGGAGTTTTGGCCTGGCTGCGGGACGAGAGGAGCCTGGAGTCAAAAGACTGGGCACTACGGCGGGACTGGAGATGCGGGCGATGGCGGTGGAGTTTCCGGTGGTGCATGGGCATCCGAACCGGCTGCCGTTTGAAGGCGTGCTGACGCTGGTGGATGTGCCGAGCGACAGGGCTCCGAGCGGGGCGCGCGGGCATCGGGTGGTGTTGACGCGCGAGGCGGCAGAGGCGGCGTTGCCCAGTTTGATGGGAATGGCTGTCGATTACAAGGCGGGATGGGATGGGCATGATGCGCGGCAGAAGTGCGGCATCATTACCGCCGCCGAGGTGGATGGCCAGAAGCTGACGGTGTCGGGGTATCTGTTTGCGCGGGATTTTCCCGAATTCGGGCCGGAGATGGAAGCGAAGATCGTTTCCGCTATGGGGGCTGAGGGAGCGATGGGGATGAGCTATGAGCTGGCGGATGCGCATGTAGCGGATATGCGGGCGCCGATCTGGACTTTGACCCGGGCAACCTTTACCGGCGCGGCGATTCTGCTGCGGGAGAAGGCGGCTTACCGGAGCACGAGCTTTCGGGTGAGGCGGCCGGTAGTGGCAAGACGGGTGGCTGTGGCGCGTTGAGCAGGTAGTCGATGGGCAAAGGGAACAGCAGATTCCTCCGCTTCGCTACGGAATGACAAACAAAAGAACAGGCTACGGCAAGGACAAACAAAAAAAGCGGACAACGCAGGGCGATGAAGGAGATGTGGATGAGTTTTGTGAGTGTGCTGGAGACGATCGGGAAGGGATTTGCGAAGGGGCTGAAGTGGGCGGTGGAGTATGCCGTTCCGGTGGAGAAGCTGGTTGGGCTTCTGTTTCCCGCCGTGGCTCCGGTCGCGAATGAGTTGGCCGATGCAACTTCGTTGATTCAAACGGCGGTGCTGCTGGTGGAGCAGAAGTATGCGGCCTCCGGGGTGCAGAGCGGGACGGGGGCGCAGAAGCTGGCTGAAGTGATGTTGCTGACGGAGCAGTCGGTGACGGCGCTGCTGGCGAAGGTGGGGATTACCGCGGACAGCACGTACATCGCGAAGGTGGTGTCGGCTGTGGTGGCGATTCTCAATGTACAGGGCGCTTCGGCTGCGGCAACGGCTGCGTCCTAGGCGAAGTTCGGTGGGGACTAATTAACCGAAAAGAAAGGTGAGGAGCATGGAGATTGAGATGAAGGACGAGCTGGGAAGCACGGTAGAACGTCTGGCTGCGGCGGCAGGTTTGCTGGAGCAGGCTGTCGAACGGCTGGCGCGGCGGCAGAACGATTTTGCGATCGATGCCGAGGCTTCGATTGGCAGGATTGTGGCGACGGTGGAGGGCCGGCGCGAGGCAGAGTTGGAGGCCAAGCTGGCTGCGGCAGAGGCTCAGATTGTTGAGTTGAAGGCTGCCGCTGCTTCTGTGCCTGCCACGGTTACACATGGGCGGAAGACTCTGCCTGTGGCGATGGTGACTCTGCTGGCGAAGCAGGGTGTGACCGTCGATTCGATGGAGGCGGGTGCTGTGGATGCGGCGCTGGTGAGTCTGAGCATCGAACAGAGGATCGCGGTGAAGGCGCAGCTGATGCGGGCGGGTTTGCTGGGTTAGGACCTGTTGGTTCGGAGGAACGAGCAACGGCAAGTGCGTCCTGCGCGGACGGCGCGATCTGCCATCGAGGCTGACGCGCCTTCGGCGCCGGGGTAATAGGAATTTTCAGACGGGTGTGGCTGCGGCTGCGCCCTTTTTGTTTTTGAAAGGGAGAAAGATGAACGCGATGTTTACCGATATTCACGGCGCAGCAGATTTTATTGGACCTGGTGCGATTGAAGTTCCTTTGTATCAGACGGAGATTACCGACCTGGTGCAGCGGCGAGGAATCTTTGGACGCCGGATCAAGCAGGTTCCGGCAACCGGCCATCCTTCGCGGTACTTTGAAGAGACAGCGATTCCTTCGCCTTCGGCTACTGCCGGGTTTGTCGACCCGCGCAATATCGTTGCGCCACTGGTCAGCCCGACGCGGGTTGAGCGGAGCGTTCCGCTGAAGGCGCTGGTTGCGCAGATCAACTACAACCTGTTCGATATCGAGCTTGGGCAGCAGCAGAGCCAGTTCGCTTATCTGCAGGCGAAGGACCTTGCAGACACCGTCGATGGCGTTCTGCGGACGCATGATGTTGCGTTGTGGAACGGCAGCGATACGAGCTTGAGCACGCCTACGACTGCGCAGTATTTCGGCGCTGCCGGACAGATTGCCGCAGGCGGCAATTCGGTAACGATCGGTGCGAGCGAGAGCATTGTCGATGGTTTCAAGTCGACGATCGCGCAGATGGTTTCGAACAGCTCGTTCGGCGTTCGTCCGACGGCGATCTACGCGAATCCGGTGCTGCTCGATTTGATCGATCGCGAGATGAAGGCGGAGTTCAACGTTGTTCTGAACACGAAGGAGATTGCGGCCGGACTGACGGTGAAGACGCTTTCGACGCAGGCTGGAGATATTCCGCTGATTCCTGAGTGGACGCTGAGCTTCACCGGCACACCGGGTTCGGGTGCGGCGGTGTTGCCTGCTTACATCGTTACGGAAGACCTGATTGAGTATCACTGGCTGAGCGATCCAAATCCTCGGATCTTCCAGCTTGGGGTTCCGGGTTCTCTGGCTTCGCAGTATGTCGTCGTAAAGTTTGGCGGCGTTGTGGTGAAGGGCGCGAATTATGCTCACTTCCAGGTGCTGGTGGACCGCTAGGCAGGGAGTAGGGAATAGGGAGTAGAAGACAGGGCAGGGGGCCGGTTGATTGCCGGTCCCCTTTTTTGAGGGGGGTTTGCGATGGGCTATTTGTTGCCGACGGAATATGTGCAGTATGGGCTGACGGCAGAGACTACGGACGACTGGGTGACGATGGCTTCTGCGCTGATGGAATCGTATTGCCGGCGGCCGAGTCTGCTGGTGACACAGTATGTGGAGCGGATGCGGATTACGGCTGGAGCGCAGGCGGTGCGGCTGAGTTATCGTCCGCTGGCCGCGGCTGCGGGGGCTGATTCGGCTCTGGTGGGAGTGCGGGTCCGGTATGGCAGGCGGCGACGGGGAGAGCTGCCCGATGCGTTCCGCGAGCAGATTGCGTGGGCTTTCAGCGTGCCGGGAAGCTGGACGGCGCTCGATGTGACGACGGTGGATGTGAACCAGGGAACGGCGGAGTTGACGTTTCCGGTGAATTTTCTTGGACTGGATTACAACGAGGTCGAGGTGACTTATACGTCGGGGCTAACGACGATCTCCGATGCGGTGAAGGTGGCGTGCGCGCAGATTGTGAAGAACGCGCAGGCGACGCCGGGGATGAATGTGAAGTCGAGCAAGATGGACACGGTGCAGATGCAGTATTTCAGCGGATCGCTGCTCGATCCCCAGGTGCAGATGCTGCTGAAGCCTTATGTGGCAGAGAGGCTGGGGTGAGGCGATGGCCGATCTAGTAAGCGGAGGGGCGGGGGCGGTGCGGGCGGCGGATGTTTTGTTGCGAAGCG
>DATAVY010000202.1:0-12242 GCA_036267495.1 Edaphobacter sp. | reverse complement strand
AAGTACATCTCCGAGTGCCGCGAGATGAACATCCCCGTCGTCCCGCCCAACGTGCAGGTCTCAGACGCCAACTTCACTCCCATCATCACTGCGACGGGCAAGGCAATCGGCTTCGGTCTCGCCGCAATTAAAAACGTAGGCCACAACGCCATCGAATCGATCATCACCGCGCGCACCGCATTACAGGCAGCAGGGAAGCAGGGGCAGGGAAATAAACAGGGGTTCGCCAGTCTCTACGAGTTCTGCGAAAAAGTCGACCTTCGCCTGCTCAACAAGCGCGTCCTCGAGTCCCTCATCAAAGCCGGCGCCATGGACGTCTTCGGTGGCCGCGCGCAACTCTCGGCCGCACTCGACAAGGCCATGGAGCGCGCCCAGAGATCCCAGCGCGACGAAGCCGCCGGTCAGCACGGCCTCTTCGGCATCTTCGACTCCGACCTTCAAACCTCCGCGAACGGCCACAAGGAAGACGCGCTGCCCAGCGTAGCCGAGTGGGACGAACACACCCGCCTGCAAAATGAAAAAGAGGTTCTCGGCTTCTTCGTCTCCGGCCACCCGCTCGACAAGTATCGCGAGAAACTTCGCAACATGAAGGTCGTCGACACCGTCGCCGCATGCGAGATGAAGCCCGAGCCGCAAACCTTCCGCCGCCGCGGCGAAGAACCGCAAAACGAGATTCAAATTGCCGGCGTCATCACCGGCCTCAAGGTAGCCAAATCCAAACGCTCCGGCGAGCTCTACGCCCAGGCCTGTCTCGAAGACACCGTCGGCAAGATCGAGCTCATCGCCTTCTCCGCCAGCTACGAAAAACTCAAAGACAAACTGAAGATCGATGTTCCCGTAGTCGTTCGCGGCGTGCTGCGCGGCGAAGAAGACTCTGCCCCCAAGCTTTCTCTCTCGAACATTCAAGCGCTCGAAGACGTCAAGATCAAACTACCCGATTCGCTCCGCATCAAGGTCCCGCTGCACAACCCCGACGCCGCGCTCCTCGAAAAGATCCACGCCGTTCTTCTCAATGCCCCCGGCAAAGGAAAAGTCCTGCTCGACCTAGAAGAGCCCGGCGAGTTCTGCGCTGTCCTCGAACCCCACAACATCACCGTCGCCGCGGACCGCCTCTTCATCGACCACATCGAAGAGCTCGTTGGCCGTGGCGGCGTTCGCGTCCTCGACTAGTACGGCCTCGCGGCTTCCCCCGAAACCAATCCGTGGCAAAGCGCGATTCGCAGCGGCCTGCGGTTGCTTGCCTTTCAGAGTTGGTGCTGTTGCCTCTAGGACGGATGCCAGACCGCATCCACGCGAACGGGGATCTCATTCTTGATCGGCACCGTGAAGAACGACGGCGGCTCGATCTTGAAATCCGAGAGTGTCGAAGGAACAGTCCCTGTGATGTGGTGAGCAGTGCCATCGATGACCTGAGTGAAAGGCACATGGGAATAGTGCGCGGTATTGCCGGCAAACTGGACCTCGAGGTCGCAGTCGAGCGTAGGCGAAGCAAGGCTGCTCTCTGGCAGCCGCAGCCGGACGCTGACAATGGGGAACTGCGCGCCGCGGGTGACTTGAAGCATATGCAGGTCGCGGTTGGTATCCCCTGAGTTGAAGGTCTTGACCGCCACAGCGAGCAGGAAATCACATTCGCCGGAGTGGCAGACTCCCTTTCCCTTGGCAGCATGACTCACTCCATCGACCTCGTGTAGAGGATGCGACATGTGATAGGTGAGTGTCGATTGGTCGAGCGTCCACGTGCGGTCTGCCTGCGATAGCGCCGGCAGCGTCAGAAGCATAAAGACAAGAAGAGAACGTCTTTTCATAGCCACCTAGAAGTGTTTGAGATGAATGGGCCAGGAGACGGCGACGATCGCGGCAACGTAGCTCCCCGCTGTGGCCCATGCCACTGCGGAATGGGCCGAGGCAATCCCGTGAACCTTTTCACCGCTGTTCGCCTGATTGAACGCCATGGCGCCCAGAATCGGAGTGAGAATCATGCCTGGCGCGTGGATGTAGATCAGGTATTTGTGCAGCTTGATGCCTCCGCGCGCCGGTTCGTTCGACACCTTTGGAGCGCGGATGGCATAGATGGCAGTTGCCGCATACATTCCAACGGCTACGCCGCCAAGCGCGACATGCACGTCGCGGGAGGTGGTGGAACCGGGATTGTTGCGGTCAGGTGGCGCACCCGCGGAGCTGATGCACGCGGCCGCGACCGGGATCACGGTGATCAGTCCGAGCCGCTGATGGATCTTCAGCATCTGCGTCCGCTTATCCAGCAGCGCCTGCTCCTTATTGTCTCCACGGATCTGCTCCGGAGTCAGCCCAAGGTCAGCGAGGGAGGGGGCTCCAGGCGGCGCTGGAGGACTCTGCTCGCCTGGCTTCGGCTGCTGCTTGTCCTGCACCGAACTGGAGTCGCTTGTCTCACGTGTCGAAGCCTCGCGCTCCCTCCCGGCTAGAACCGCAGGCATCGGAGCATCCGGTAATGCAGCCGGACCAGGGTCAGCCTTCGTCGCCAACTCGGATCCGCTTTGTCCAATTGCCTGTGCAGCGAGGGCAAGGGATGTCCCGGATAGAGTCATCAGAGCCAGAGCGTTAATCACAACTCTGGCCCACCCCACAGAAAATTGTCTACACAGTGCCATATCGACCTTTCCACGGATTCGCCCCTTGTGCTGCTACCAGCGAAATACGCATGCGTTTGACCGAATCATAAACCTGACTGGCCTTCACCGCGTCTTTATATGCATGAGATGGAACCATAAATCGCTTGCCTACGCCCTCCTGCGCATCGCCCTCGGCGTCAACTTCGCAGGTCACGGTCTCATCCGCATCTACAACGGAGTGGGAGTCTTCGCGACAACGACCGTAGAGCACATGGCGAAATCCCCGCTCCCCCACACCCTCACCTACGCCTTCAGCTACGCCATCCCATTCCTCGAAGCCATCCTCGGCCTCACCCTCATCCTCGGCATCTTCACCCGCGTGGCACTCATCTGCGGAGCCGTCTTTATGATGGCCCTCACCATCGGCGTCACCTCGAGCCAGCAATGGGACATCGCCAGCCAGCAACTCCTCTACAGCCTGGTCTTCTTTCTTCTGCTTTACCTGATCGACAACAACACCCTCGCCCTGGACTGCGAGTTACGCAGGCCTCCCTCCCGAGTCTGACACCAAACGTCCTACGAAGAACCTGCAACCTCCAACCTGTAACCTGCAACTTCTCCTCCCCGCACTTCGATACAATGAAGTACGATGGCCGAACACGAAGAAGGCAGATCAGCGCATCATCATCCAGCACCCGCACCGGCTCCCGAAGCATGGATCAAGACGGAGCTGGCTCGGCACCCGCAGCGCCCCTATCCGATGGACTTCATCGAAGCAATCTTCACCGATTTCAGCGAGATCCACGGCGACCGCGTCTTCGGCGACGATGCGGCAATGGCCTGCGGAATGGCGCGCTTTCATGGCGATCCGGTCATGGTCATCGGCAACCTTAAAGGCCGCACCCTCAAAGAGCGCGTTGCGCGCAAGTTCGGCTCGCCCGATCCCGAGGGTTATCGCAAAGCGCTCCGCTGCATGAAGATCGCTGAGAAATTCTCGCGCCCCATCTTTACCTTCATCGATCTCGCCGGCGCGAACCCCGGCATCGGCGCCGAAGAACGCGGCCAGGGCGAAGCCATCGCCCGCAACCTCATCGAAATGTCCCGGCTGCGCGTTCCCACCATCGCCACCATCACCGGCGAAGGTGGGTCTGGAGGCGCGCTCGCGCTGGCCGTTGCCGACCGTGTCCTCATGCTCGAAAACGCCATCTACTCCGTCATCTCGCCTGAAGGCTGCGCCTCCATCATGTGGAAGGATGCAAGCAAGAAGCAGCAGGCCGCGGCGGCTCTCAAATACACCGCAGGCGACGTCAAACTGATGGGCTGCGTCGATGATGTTCTGCGCGAACCAAGAGGCGGAACTCACAACGATCCAGGCCAGACCATGGTCCTGGTTGGCGAAAAACTTAAATTGCACCTTGCGGAGCTTCGCGCTCTGCCCATCGAAAAGTTGCTGGAGCAGCGTTACACCAAGTTCCGCAACATCGCGCAGTTTTACACCGCCGTCTAGGAGAGGCTGCTGAAAAAGTTCGTTTTGCGGAAGGGCACGGATTCATCCGTGCCATAACTGCTTCATTTTTTGATCCGGCTTTAGCCGCTGGGGTACGCTTTTTCGTTTCGCGAAGCACTTTGCCAGCGCCCCCCTTCGGGCGTGGGCCTTTTCTTCAGGTCGCAGTCATTTTTTTCGCTGTTGAGGGAACCTTTCCCTCATCAATACCGCACTTAGAATCCCATTACCCCTGGAGCTTCCGCTGTTGCACTCGCTCGATTCAATCTCTCAACGCCGCTCCGAGCGCCTGCTGCAGTTCGCCCTGTTTGTCACCTCGGTCTCCTGGTTTCTCGCCTCCGACACCGTCGCCGGGCGCGCCTCACGCGGCATCTCCCAGCGATTTTCTCTCGACGCCTCCCGTCCGCTCCTTACCTCCATCTTCCTGCTCTTCCTGCTCGCCGTAGGATTTTCCATCCTGCAGACAATCGCCAAGCGGACATCGTCTCTCCGCGAGGTCCTCGGTCTGCCCAGACGCCCAACCGCAGGGCGCGAATGGCTGCTCGGCGTTGCGCTCGGCTGGGGTCTTATCGTCCTCGCGATCTTGCCCATGACCCTGGCGGGCACATTGGACATTCAGTTCTGGACACAGTCGCGCGCCTTTGGCCTGCTTCTTCTCAATCTTCTGACCATCGCCATCGCCGCGCTTGTCGAAGAGGTTGCCTTTCGCGGCTACCCGTTTCGCCGCCTGATCGAAGCCATCGGCCCGGTCGCCGCGACCATCGTCATGTCTCTGTTCTTCGGATTTCTTCATATCCTCAATCCCAATGCAACCCTGACCAGCACAGCGGTGACTGTGCTCGCCGGAGTTCTGCTCTCGCTCGCATGGCTGCGCACCCACGGGCTATGGCTTGGGTGGGGTCTTCACTTCGCATGGAACGCCTCCATGGGTATCCTGTTCGGCCTACCCATCAGCGGCATCAATGACTTCGCCAGCATCGTCGAAACCCGCACTGTCGGTCATCTCGGTCTCACGGGAGGCAGTTACGGACCGGAAGGTTCGGCCTTTACAGCCATCGTCCTGCTGATCGGAGTTGTCATTCTCGTCAGGGTCACTCGCGACTACGCCTGGCACTACACCTACGTACCCATAGTCCCTGCGGGCTATCCCATGGAAGCCGCACCACCCGCTGCCCACATTGCGATGGAGAAACAGGCCCAACAGGCGACGACCGCAGCACCCGTCTCCCAAACCTCTTTAGTCCAGATCCTTCCTGCCACCCCCCAGTCTCGCTCAGTTGAAGACGAATCGAGGTCCTGACCCTTCGCTGTGGAAACAGTCGAAAATAAAGTTGGAAAAAATGGCAAATTTTCAGCACCGGAAAAGTGTCCATCAACCCACCACGATTTACCATCGATCCACCACAAATTCACCATCAAAAAACCACGTTCTGCACCCCGTTTTTCGCGAAAACCCCCTGTAAAACGCCCTTTTCACCACGCGAAAAAAAACTACCTGTTTTTGACGATTAAATGACACCGCGCCCCTTGTCAAAAGCAAAGAGAAAGCGCAAGCTGTTCTATATCTGAGGTGCTTCCATGGCACTCACATACAGATCGATTCTCCTGGCAGGCCTCCTGGCCCTTGCCCTCCCATCAGCGCGCGCCCAGGTCTTCGTCGTCGGCGAAAAATCCGCCACCGCAGACATCGCCACCGACTTCAAACCCACCCACGTCGAACTCCCCGGCGGCAAACTTGGCGAACGCGGACGCCGCGAACTTATTCGCAATCTTGAAGCTGAGCAAGGCTTTGCGCACCGCGCGCTTCCCGTAACCGCAGGCATTACGCTGCAGGCGAATGGACAGCTGACTCCAGGCCCAGCCGAGTACAAAAAATTGATCTACCAGAAGGGTCAGGCCGCTGCTGCAGGTGACCGCGTCGTCGTCACTTCGCTGCAGATCAAGCCGGATCGGCTCGTAATTGACTTCAATGGCGGGCCCTATGTGAAGCATCGTTTCCTGCGCCATGTCCAGCTCAACGACGCTCCTATGCCCATGGCAGGCGATCCCGCCGATGTCGCAACAGGCTCACGGATTACCCTGGTGTTTGAAGGCGGAGTGCCCGACATATCCGGTCCCGAGGTCAAAGCGCTTCTGGAGCCGTTGATCGACTTCGGGGTGAAGTCGTCGGAACAGGCTTACGCCGACACCCTTCCAACGCCACTGAAGGAAGCCATTGCGGCCCACGAGGTTCTGGTGGGGATGAATCATCGCATGGTCCTCGCCGCGTTGGGCGCGCCAGAAAACAAGATGCGCGAGCAGCAGAGCAGCGATCCGAATGGGGGGCGTTATGAGGAATGGATCTACGGCCACGTGCCGCAGACCATTCGCTTCGTTCGGTTCGTGGGAGACCGCGTCACCGTGGTCGAGATCGCAGCGCTCGGCAAGCCGATCGAGATTCACGATAAAGACGAGATGGGCGGCTTCAGCCCGAAGGCTCCCACGCGCGAGGTCGCAATGGGCGACGAGCAGCAGGGAAGCGAAGAGGATAAGAAGGCGCCTGCCCCGCCGTCGCTCCGTATGCCAGGCGAAGCGGCGCCAGAAGGGGGTCCCGGCAAAGTTCAATTCCCAACCAACAACGCTCCGGTAGCTCCGATTCCAGCACCACCGTCGGCAGATCCGAATCCGGCCAACGATCCCGGGTCAAATCCGGGGATGGGACCCGGAGCCACGACACCCGGGCAGGGTTCACGGCCTGGTGCAAAGCCGCCCATGGTGTAACGGTAGTCGTGTAAACTTATCTCAGAGCTTCAATCGCAGTCCTTCTCCATCCGATTCCTGCCGTGGCAAGTCCCGGACAATCTTTACGAGAAGTTCAGGGTGGTTCGATTTTGCTTGCCCGAAAGGGTAAAGAGCTTATCGACATCCAAGCGCGCGAGCCGCAAACATTCGCATTAGGGAGAACAAGCATTATGGCGAAGATTGCCAAGACCGGCGACCGTAAAAAGGTTATGGATACCAACAAGAGCACCGATTGTCCGAAGTGCTCCAAGCCGACTCGCATCGTGAAGCGTGTCAAAGACCGGGAGAGGGGTATCCCCGGCGGAGTGTATATCTCCTGTTCGGCGTGCGATTTCTTTGAAAAACTCTAAGTAATTTCAGCTCTGGAAGCGCGGCAAAAAAGGGTCCCGATTGCGGGCCCTTTCGTCGCGTTTGGGGAGTCAATTCGGGGCCAAATCACGCTTAAAACCTATGCACCAAAGTTGTACAAATAATTTACCGGCAAGCACTTGACGATCGTCTGCGCAGAGGGGCAGACTCTACAGCTGGAAAGTAGGAACCCGGTTTTATGATTACCACCCTGCCTGCATTGTCTTCCCCTTCAAATCTTGCGACACTTCCTCATTTCAATCGACCAACTTACCTGATGTGCCCACCCGAGTGGTATGACGTCGATTACGTCATCAATCCGTGGATGGCGGGCAATCTGCATCAACCGTCGCGAGACACTGCGTTCATGCAGTGGAAGAGCCTGTATCAGGAGCTTCAGCGGATTGCGGACGTGCGGCTGCTGCATGCGCGCGAAGGCGCGCCGGACATGGTGTTTGTGGCTCATGCGGCGGTGGTGCAGCATGGAGTTGCGACGATCTCGAGCTTTACGCATCCGCAGCGGCAGACCGAAGAGCAGCATGTGCGGCAATGGCTTGAAGATGCGGGGTTTCTGCTGTGGAGGACGCCGCGTGAGACCTCGTTTGAAGGCGAGGGGGATGCGCTTTTCGACGCGAATGGCGGGCATCTGTGGGCAGCGCATGGGGTCAGGACTTGCGAGATCAGCCATCGGCACCTGGCGAATGCGTGGCACGCGCCAGTGACTTCGCTGCATCTGGTGGATCCGCGGTTCTTTCATTTGGATCTTTGTTTTGCGCCACTTAGCGGAGGATACCTGATGTATTTTCCGGGTGCCTTCGATGCCGCTTCGCTGAAGAAAATCGAAGCCGCTTATGAAGAAGGTAAACGCATTGCGGTGAGCGAGTTGGAGGCGACGCAGTTTGCCTGCAACGTAATCAACGCCGGGCGGGACATTTTGATGGGAGTAGTGGAGAGCGATTTGGCTAAACGACTGACCGGCTTGGGTTTTGATGTGAAGGAGCTGGAGTTGAGCGAGTTCCAGCGGGGTGGCGGGTCGGCCAAGGCGCTGGCGCTTTGCTTGAGCGACATGGATGTTACGCATGGGGTGAGTGCACGGGCTTAGTTTCTGGCAGTATTTTTTTTGGCGTGGTGGAAGGGTGTTTTTGCCGGGATTTTTGCGAAAAACGGCGTGCAGAACGTGGTTTTTCGATGGTGATTTGTGGTGAATTCGTGGTCAAAACGTGGCTCTAACGTGCACGTTTTCCGGCTCTGAAAATTTTCCTCATCTTTGAACTTTATTTTTGGACGCTGGCTGACTGTGTCTGCTCGATGGCTTCTTCTATGTTTTTAAGGATGGCCTGGGCGGCGGCGGCGGGGTCGGCGGCGCGGGTGATGGGGCGGCCGACGACGAGCATGGAGGCTCCGTTGGCGATAGCCCCCGCGGGGGTGGCGATGCGCTTCTGGTCGTCCCTTTCGGATCCTGCGGATATCCCGGCTCCTGCCGGCCGGATGCCGGGGATGACGAGGAGGGTGGCGGGGCCGGTTTCTTTGCGGAGCATGGCGACTTCTTCGGGGGAGCAGACCATGCCGTCGATGCCTGAGGCTTGAGCTAATTTCGCGAGGCGGAGAACCTGATCGGCGGGCGAGGCGGCGATGCCGATGGCGGCGAGCTCGCTACAGTCCATGCTGGTGAGGACGGTGACGGCGAGGAGGCGGGGGGAGCCGGCGGCGGCGGCGGCTTCGGCAGCGGCGGTCATCATGGCCTGGCCGCCGCTGGCGTGGATGGTGAGGAGAGATGCTCCGGCCTGGGTGGCGGAACGGACGGCTCCGGCTACGGTGTTGGGGATGTCGTGGAGCTTGAGGTCGAGGAAGATATTGAAGCCGCGATCGCGAAGTTTTGTGACGATGCTGTTTCCTGTCGCGTAGTAGAGCTCCATGCCGACCTTGAACCATTGGCACGTGTCGCCGAGGCGGTCGACGAGTTGGAGTGCGTCGCGTTCGCTGGGGAGATCGAGCGCTATGGCGAGGCGTTCTTTTGGGTTGGAAGGCATGGTTTCAGTTTAGCGGAGGGAATAACGGGAACGGTAAGAGCGAGTCAAGGCAAAAGCAGATTCCTCCGCTGCGCTCCGGAATGACAACAAAAGGTAAAGACGAAAAGCAGGTCCTCCGGCTTCGCGGAAGGATGACAAGCAAAGGCAAAAGCAGGAGCAAAGGCAAAGACAAAAGTAAAAGCAGATTCCTACGGGATGACAAACAAAAGGACTAGCAACGGGGAAACAGATTCCCTTCGGGGATGACGATCAGAAAGGCAAGAGCAACGACAAAAGCAGGTTCTCCGCCTTCGGTGAAGGATGACAAAAAAATTAAGGGCAAAGAGCAAGCAGAAAAAGCAAGGATAAATGCGTGGTCCGGCCAGGGAATGAGATCCAGGAAAATAATCTTGACAATACGAACCGTACTAGTACGATACGTACTATGCCGAGTTATGAAATTGCCTTACTAGGCTATGCCTTGCTTGGATTGCTGCAGCAGAAGGCGGCGTCAGGCTATGAACTGCGCAAAATCTTCGCGGAGACACCGATGGGAAGTTTCAGCGACAGTCCGGGAGCAATCTATCCCGCGCTGGAGAGACTGGAGACAAAGAAGCTCATTCGCGGCAAGGTCGAGGAGGGTCCGGGACTGAGGAAACGCAAGATCTTCCATCTCACGGCCGCGGGAATACGAGAGTTGACGGCATGGCTGATCGCCCCTGTGGGGGAACAGGACGTAGTGAGGCGGATCAACGAGTTGATGCTTCGATTCGCTTTTCTCGATCGTGCGGTGGGAAAAGAAGCGACGCTTCAGTTTCTTCTCTCGATGGAGACGGAGCTTAGAAGATATGTTCCGAAGGTGAAGAGATTTTTTACGGACAACGGGGCGGCCATGCCGACCTCGAGCAGGCTGGCGCTCGAGGCGGGAGTGCTGGGTTACGAAGCGCGGCTGCAATGGGTTACCCATGCCATCAGTGTTTACAGAAAGGAACTCTTGAAATGATGCGTATTAAGGAACGATGGATGAGGGGTGCAGGCGGACGGCGGAACGGCGCAGGTTACAGTGCCGTCCTTTTCGCGATATGTCTCTGCCTTTTTGCTTCGCAAGAGCTTGTGCCGCAGGCATCGACGGGAAGCGGATCCGGCTCGCCAACGCTGCTGCCGAAGTATCAGGAGAACGAGACGGTTACCTACACCATGCGGGCCATCAATGAAGGCCACGAGGGCACGATCCGCTACGACGCGCGCGCAGGAGGCGTAGTGAAGAAAGACGCGTCCGGAGTTTTCTTTGAAGAGCTCGCGTGGTCGGATGTGCATGTCAATGGGCAGGCGTTTCCACTTCCGGCAGGCAGCCAGGAGTTCAGGCAGCGGCTCTCGCTTTCGCCCGAGTACAAGGTTTCGATTCCCGATCTCAGCAAGTCTCCGCCGATTTTGATTGGGCCGATCACCGATCTGCTTACCTTCTATGTCGACATGCGGCTTGCGATGAAAGAGAAGGGGCTTGTGCGTGCAGGAGACCATGCTTACTTCAAGTACGGCGTGCCGAGTTCCTGGGCGGATGGCACGTACACCGTGCTGGGCCAGAGCGCTGTCGACTTTGACCTCACGCTGCAGGCGATCGATGCGAAGACGCAGATGGCAACGCTGGTTGTCCGTCATGTCCCTCCGCCGGAATCGAAGGCCAAGCTGCCGGCAGACTGGATGCTGGCGCCGGTGGGCAATAGGCCCAACAACTGGGTAGAGGTGCAGAAGAAGCCGGACGGCAAATATTCCGCTGAGGTGGGCCAGGAGACGTACGACGTTAATATCAAGTATTCGCTGGCCACGGGGAAGATCATTTCCGCGACGATGGACAACCCGGTGGAGGTGATGGGACGCGACTGCGACGATCTGGCGCTGACGGTTTGCGGTGCGCCGATTCGTTACCGGATCCGGCGACAGATCACGCTGGACTCTGAATGACCAGCTAAAAACGTCCGAGCGCAGGATGGCAACTAAACTAACATCCACCAACTGCTCCCCTAAGGAGCAGCATCATGAAACTAAATGCAAAGCGCGCAGCTGTCATGATGGGAAGACTTTGTAACTCCTTTGCGAGGGACAGTTATATCTCGGCTTGGCGAGCAAGACATTTTTCGCATTGCACTCTCCAGGGGCTAAAGATCATATGCAGGACAAAAGACCAGAAACGGTAATGAGCGATGTAATACATGCTCACTGTGATTGCAATGACTACAAGAATTACTTGTACCCATGTGGTAGCGTTCGCAATTTCAGTTAGTGTCCCGGTGTTTCTCCTATTCAAATTGACCGACTTCCAAAAGTGGGTTTGCGTTGACGAAGATTGTGTGGCGGGTTAGGGTGTTTCCAGTCCTGGGGAGGGTTGATGCAACTACGTAGAGATCTGTTCCGCGTGTTTGTCCTATGTTTGTTTTCCGCCGGCTATGCGGCAGTTCCGCAGACGCCGCAGACTCCACAGACGCGTCCTGCACCTGGTGGCGGGAATCGGCCCGGTGCTCCGGGTGGAGGAAACGGCAACCGGCCACAGCCTTCGCGGCCGAATCCTGGAAATCCGCAGATACAGCCTGTGCGTCCGAATCCGGGTGGCGGGGGAAATCGTCCTCAGCCTGGACGGCCCAATCCCGGCAATCCGCAGATCCAACCGGTTCGTCCAAATCCTGGTGGCGGGGGGAATCGTCCGCAACCTTCGAAGCCGAATCCTGGAGGGAACCGGCCAAACCCGTCGCGTCCGAATCCTGGCAGGCCGACAATTCAGCCGGTTCGTCCTTCACGGCCACCGGTGCGTCCGCCAAACCGGCCGGGTCCGGGCAGGCCGCCTTCGTGGGGACGTCCGCCAGCTTCGCGTCCATCTTATGGATGGCGTCCGAGCGATCGGGGGTGGCTGCACCGGTATTATCTGCGGAATCTGGCGGGGATCAATCTGGCAACGAGACCGCGTTTTGCGATTGGAGGATTTTTCCCGTATGCGTACATTCCGTACCTTTCGCCGGC
>DATAVY010000201.1:0-28559 GCA_036267495.1 Edaphobacter sp. | reverse complement strand
TCTCGACGGCCGTTTCTGGGGCTTTGTCCCGCGCGAAAACATCGTTGGCCGTCCCATGTTCGTCTACTGGTCCTTTGAAACTCCCGCCGACCAGATCAACAAACAAAGCATCGGCGAGCGCCTGGGTTTCATGGGACACATTCTCCTCCACATCTTCGACGAGACACGCTGGAAGCGGACCTTCCATCTCATCAAGTAAGAGTTGCCGGTCCTACGTTCTGCCCTGGTCAGTGAATCTCCAATCCGAAGATCTCGCAACCGAAGACTGACACAGAACGAACAACTGAGAACTTTAAAAGCTCATGCAGGAAATGGATCCAACCTACGAGTATGGCGAGGCTGTGGACGGAGAGGCTCCTCCCTCTCTCAGTACGCACGCCCTTCGCCGCCTTCTCTACCTGGCTCTCGCAGCCCTGGTTGTTCTCCTTCTCGTGCTCCTGCCGCCTCTGATCAGCGTCAATCGCTATCAGAAGCGGATCGCCAACAGCATTGCCGCAAGCCTCGGCCGGCCCGTTCATCTCGACAAGGTCAGCTTGAATCTCCTTCCTCTTCCCGGGTTCACGTTGGAAAATTTTGTCGTCGAGGAAGATCCGGCCTTCGGCTCGGAGCCCGTCATCCGTTCGAGCTCCGTTCGCGCGACTCTGCGTATCAGCTCACTCTGGCGGCGGCGCATCGAATTCTCGACGATCAGCTTCACCGACCAGACCAGCGTCAATCTCGTCCATCTCGCCAATGGCAAATGGAACCTGGAAAGCATTCTCCTGCACGCGGCGCACATCGACGCCGCGCCCACTGCGCAGAAAAGAGCCGGCGCCGCGCCGCGGTTCCCTTACATTGAAGCCACCGGCGCGCGTCTCAACATCAAGCTCGATCATGAGAAAATTCCGCTCTCGCTGACCGACGCCGACTTCGCCCTCTGGCTTCCCGATCCGCAACAGTGGCATCTTCGGCTGCAGGGGCATCCAACCAGAACCGACGCGTACGTCTCCGACACGGGCACCATCCAGCTGGAAGGGACGCTTGGCCGGGCCGCATCCCTCGGCCAGGTGCCTCTCAGCCTCAGCGGCGAGTGGCGCAACGTTCCTCTCGGCCAGGCCAGTCTTCTTCTGTTCGGCCACGACGCAGGCCTGCGCGGCGACATGACGCTCTCGGCCAACGCTCAGGGAACGGTGAGCGACAGCACCGTCCAAGCCCGCCTGCAACTCACCGGCGCACGGCGCGCCGACTTCGTTCCCGCCGTCCAGTCGCTCGACGTCGACCTGCAATGTCTAGGAGCCGCCACCGAAAACTTCCACGCATTTCAGAAGGTCCACTGCAGCTGGCCGCCTGCCGGCTCATCCGATCCGCCCACGCTCGCCGTCTCCGGCGTTGTCCCCAACATTCGTCACCTCAATACCGCGGCCATCGAAGTCGGAACGCCCGGCCTGCCCGCCGCAACCCTGCTCGACTGGCTGCACATCGCAAGCTCGCGCGTTCCCGTCGATGTCCTCGCCGCGGGAACTCTGACCGGAACCCTCTCCTATCATCCCCAGCCAGGCAATCCCATCCCGTGGCAGGGCGAGATGCGTATCACCAACGCTAGCCTCATTAATCCGCGCGCGGGAGATACATCGCTGGTCACTGGCGACGTGACCCTTCAATCGCCGTCCGAGCCCACTCCAGACCCCCATCATCCCATCCGTCCCGCTGCTCTGGTTCCGAGCGGCTTCCAGCTTGCTCCGATCTCTCTCGCCCTCGGCGGCAAAGATCCCGCGACTCTGGACGGCCACTTCGACCACACCGGCTACACCCTTCACCTGACGGGGATGGCATCCCTCCCCCGGCTGCACGCGCTGACTACTGCGCTCCCCCAACTCGGTGACGGACTGGCCGAAGTCCTGCCCACCGACCGTGCCGCCGGACCGTTCCGCATCGACCTCACCGCAAATCGCCTGTGGGGAGCAAGCCAGATCTGGACCGACAACACGCTTCGGCCGGCCCTCCCCCGCCCCAGACACACCACCCATCACCTCTAACCCGGCCCCCCAAATCCCAATCCAATTTCTCCTGTGGCAAAACCACATAAACCATGGCATACTGATGTGGCATCGACACAGGAGCGCGTCCAATGCCCCCGGAAAAACTGGAAAAACTGGAAAAACTTGACCTCCTTCAGGGCACCCTCGACCTCATGGTCCTGCAAACCCTCGCCGTCATGGGCTCCCTGCACGGCTACGGCATCGCCCGTCGCATCGAAGAGGTCAGCGGCGATGAAGTCCTCCTCAACCAGGGCACCATCTACGCCTCCCTCGTCCGTCTCCAGCAGCGCGGCTGGATCTCCGCCGAGTGGGGCACCTCCGACAACAACCGCAAAGCGAAGTACTATGCCATCACCAAAGCCGGCCGCAGGCAATGGGCAAAGGACACCGCCTACTGGAACCGCCTCTCCACCGTGATCGCCCGCGTGCTCGCCACCTCCACCGAAGGAGGCCTCTAATGGCAGCCATTCGCGAAATCTTCCATCGCATCGTCTCCTTCTTTCATAAGCAGCAGCGCGACTCCGACCTCGAAGCCGAGCTTCAATCCCATCTCGATCTCGCTATCGAAGAAAACATAAGCCACGGAATGTCCCCGGAACAAGCCCGCCGCCGCGCTCTGGTCCGTTTCGGCGGAATCCAGCAGGCAAGAGAGCATCAGCGCGAAGCCCGCGGCCTCCCCTGGCTTGACATCCTCCTCCACGACCTCCGCTACACCCTCCGCACACTTCGCCGCGACTCCGGCTTCACCACCATCTCCATCCTCATCCTCGCTCTCGGCATCGGAGCCAACATCATTGTCTTCTCCGTCGTCGACACGATCCTGCTGCGCCCGCTTCCATTCCCCGAAGCCAACCGTCTGGTCCGCATCGCTCCCAAAGTCTCCAAGTGCGGAGCCTCCTGCGCCACCTACTCCACAGACGCCGTCCAGGAGTTCCAGCGCCAGAACAAATCCTTCTCCGACTTCACCGGCTACGACGCCTTCACCGCGCCCGGCAACTGGAAGCTCACCGGCAGCGGCGTCCCCGTCCCCGTCTCTCAGATCGATGTCATGGACAACTTCTTTCACACACTGGGCGTTCAGCCCCTCATGGGCCGCGCCGTCTTCACCGCGGAAGAGTCCAAGCCCAACGGGCCGCCAGTCGTCGTCCTCAGCTATCCCTTCTGGAAGCGTCAGATGAACGCCGACCCCAACATCATCGGCAAGGCCATCTCGTTCGGCAACACCCCCACCGTCGTCGTCGGCGTCCTCCCCAATACCTTCGACTTCGGCGCCATCTACGCCCCGGGCACAAAAATGGACGTCTTCACCCCTTACCTCTATGATCAGGTCCGCGAGGACGGCAACATGATCTCGCTCACTGGCCGTCTCAACCCCGGAGTCACACTCGCCCAGGCTCAGGCCGAAGCCGATCTCCTCTTCCCCACCCTCGACGGCAGCGTAAAGCAGGGATACAAAGGCGGGTACACCGCCCGCCTCTGGGATCTCAAAGACTTCATCTCCGGCAGTCTCCGCCGCTCGCTCATCGTCCTTTGGGGAGCGGTAGGACTCATCCTCCTCATCGTCTGCGTCAATCTCTCGAACCTCCTGCTCGCCCGCGCCGCCGCGCGCTCCAAAGAGTTCGCCATGCGCTCCGCGCTCGGAGCCGCACGCAGCCGCATCGTCCGTCAGCTCCTCACCGAATCCCTCGTCCTCTCCGCCGCCGGAGCTATCCTCGGCCTCGCCCTCGCCTGCGCCGCCGTCTTCTACCTCGCCCATCAGGGCTCCATCGCCCTTCCGCTCCTCTCAAGCATTCGTATCGACAAGACAGCTCTCGCCTGGACCATCTTCATCGCCGTCAGCGCTGGACTCCTCTTCGGCATCGTTCCCGGACTCCGCATCGCCAGCGGCAACCTGCAGGACGCGCTCAAGGATTCCGCCGTCAGCACTACCGGCGGCCGGGGAACGGCAAGCCTCCGCGCTACCCTCGTGATCTCTCAGATCGCCCTTGCCTGCGTGCTCCTCATCGCCGCCGGCCTGCTCCTGCGCAGCTTCCTCCGTGTCCTCGACGTCGACCTCGGCTTCGAGCCCTCCCGCGCCTCCGCCATCTCGCTCGACTTCAACGCCCGGGACGCAGCCCAGCGCGCAGCAGGCGATCGTGAGGTCCTCCACCGCATCCAGGCCATCCCCGGCGTCCAGACCGCAGGCATCACCGACTCCCTGCCCATGTCGCGCAATCGCTCCTGGGGCATCGCCGCCAAGGGCAAACACTACGAGCCCGGCGAACTCCCGGGAACCTTCCTCTACGTCGTCTCGCCCGGCTACCTCAACGCCATCGGCATGCGCCTCGTCAAAGGCCGGGACATAACCTGGGAAGACAACGACCCCAAACAAGCCGTCGTCATCGTCAACGAAACCGTAGCCCGCTACCTCTGGCCCAACGAAGATCCCATCGACCGCATCGCCGCGATAGGCCCAACGGATGCTCGCGTCATCGGCGTCATCGCCGACGTTCGCGAGACCACCGCCGAGGCCAGATCCGGCTGGCAGATGTACCTCTCCGCCGCCGCTCCCCAGTTCGGCCCCGCCGACTCGCAGGTCGTCATCCGCTCCAGCCTGCCCGCCGAGACCCTCCAACCCACCGTCCTCGCCGCCCTCCGCCAGCTCAACCCCGGCCAGCCCGCCGCCGACCTCAAGCCCATCCAACTCCTCGTCGACCGCTCCTCTTCGCCGCGCCGTTTCTTCGTCTACCTCGTAGCAATCTTCGCCGCACTCGGTCTCATCCTCGCCGCGCTTGGCATCTACGGCGTCATCTCCTACTCGGTTACGCAACGCACCCAGGAGATCGGAATCCGCATGGCCCTCGGAGCCACCCAGCGCACCGTCCAACTGGGAATCCTCGCTCAAACTCTGCGCATGGCCAGCCTCGGCATAGCCGTCGGAGCCGTCGCTTCACTGGCCGTCTCCTCGTTGATCGCCTCGCTGCTCTTCGGCACGGCAGCCACTGACCCGGCAACCTTCGCCATCATCTTTATGCTTCTGGCGGCGGTAGCGCTCGTGGCCGGATACATTCCCGCCCGCCGGGCCTCCCGCATCAATCCCATGGTCGCGCTCCGCAACAACTAGACAATTTCCCGCTCAACATCTGTCTTCGTTTGTTAGACTTACAATTTTTTTCTTCGTTTTTGGCCCAGAAATCGCTTGTCAAGTCCTCAAACCCCTAACTCTCTCAAACAAAAGAAATAGAGTTGCAGTTTAGTTAGGTTCAGTCCGGTATAATAAATATATAGAGTCAAGAAAAAAGCTCCGGCACAGGCCGGGGCTTTTGCATTTAACCCTAACCCGTTTGATAACAATATTTTGGACGCAACTCCAATGTCTGCAATATTTTAGCGACAGCAACACGCGCTAAATCATTGCAGACATTGGATTTACACGCAGGCAAGGGGGGTACCCCCTAGGAATCAGGAGAATTCAATGCAACTCACGCTATGTCGCCACATCAAGACCAACGGAACCCGCTGCAAATCTCCCTCCCTCATTCAGGGCAACTGGTGCTACTTCCACCAGCGGCTCCATCAACGCCACAGCACCTTCCGGCAGACTGAAGCTACCCGGGGCTATCTCATCCCCGGCCAGCACGTCGAGCTCACTACCCTCGAAGACCGCGAATCCGTCCAGGTCGCTCTTTCCGTCGTCATCAACGCCCTCGCCACCGGCAAGCTCGAAACCAAACGAGCCATCGCTCTGCTCTACGGTCTCCAGCTCGCCAGCAACAACGCCCGCGGCCTTTCCATCGAACCCTACGCCGCCAACGTCGTCCACACCGTCGAGCCCTCTACCGACGGCCTCGACCTCGCCGAGCCAGGCGCAACCTTCGAAACCGACGACCTCTACAGCTTCGATGAAAACATCGACGAAGATGAAGACGAAGAAGAGGATGACTGATTCGTCCTTCACGAGGACTGCCTGAAGAGGTTGCTGAAAAGTCGTTGTTTTGTTCTAACGAGGGGAGCAGGGCCCTTCAGAGCATGCTCAAAGCTCGTTTTGCTTAAGGGCACGGCTTCAGCCCTGCCACAAGCGTCGAGTTTGCCATGCGGCTTCACAGGTTGCGGAAAAAGTCTGTTTTGCTTAAGGGCACGGATTCATCCGTGCCATAAGTGCTTCACCTGTGACGCGGCTTCAGCCGCTGAGGTACGCTTTTTGTTTCACGAGCGACTTTTCAGCAAGCCCTAAAAGGGCTCTGTGGTTCTGCTTTAGCGGGCGACGATCTGTCTCGTATGGCGGGAGGAGCTTATCTCCGGGACGCTGCCGTCATTGACCAGGACCTCGTCAGGAGTGCCCTCGAACACAATGCGAGTGGAAGCGCTGGACAGTGCGGGGATGCGCAGACGCTGGGTGACCGTCAGGGTTCCGGAACGTACCGTTACCGGCACGTCGGCAACAGCGCCGCCGTCATTCCGCACCTCCACGGCAACCAGCCAGCCGGAGCCTTTATCTCCGATCTGGTCGAGCGCTCGCGGCGTGACGCTTGCGATCGTCAGGTCGGGCAGTCCCTTATCGCTGTAGACCCAGTCGTCGAAGAACCAGCCGAGGTCGCGCTTTGCGCTTTGTTCCAGCACTCGCTGGAATTCCTTTGGATCGCTGTCGAGCTTGTCGGTGCGGTAGGTCTGGAGAGCGTGTTGCAACGCTTCATCGCCGACAAGAGATCGCAGCATCCACAACACGGCAGTCGCCTTGGTGCGGTAATACACCTCATCGTGCGCGGCAATCAGGCTTTGGCCTTCACCGACTGGAGCGTTTCGAACCGCCATCGGCTCAATCAGGGCGAGCGCCTTCGCCTGATCCTGAAGGTGTTCGACCGTAACCTCGCGGCCCTGTCCCTGCTCCATCCAGAGCAGTGAGATCAGCTCCGCCACGCCCTCATCCAGCCACACATGGGACGAGGCGAACCACGCATGACTGAGCGAATGAACCAGCGAAGGAGCCAGCACGTCAGCGGTAGACGCGCGCATGGGAGTGACCAGGAGAGAATCGTCTTCGAAAGGCTGACCGGCGCCGCCAAGGAGGTTCAGGTCGAGGATATTCAGCATGCTCAAAGGCCCCGGTCCGAGCCATTCGGTCAGCAGGGGCTGTACCTTTGCCGCAGCGGCCCCATAGCTCGGCAGCGCGTCATAGTGACTGGTTACGGCAGAGATCAGGCTACCGTCAGCGACCGTGCCGGCCCGGTCGGTGACAAAAAGACTCGGCGTGCGGAAGCCGAGCAGGCGCCGGGAGAAGTCGGCGGTGGCTAGGCCTGGAGACTCCGCGACCGGAACATTTTCGTTTTCGCTTACAGCTTTCAACTGCTCGCGGCGACCGCAGAAGAAGGCAGCATCGGGCGCGTCGCCGGTGTATTCGATGGCGAGGCGAAGATGGATCGTGGCGCCGGCCTGCTGGAGCTTGGCTTCACCTACGCTCTGAAAGAGCTTCGCGCCATCGCCAAGAAAGACGGGAGCCGCTGCCACCGGATACCACAGCACGTTGCCGAATCCGCGAAGGGCCGTTCCCTCCGGACTGATCTTGTCCCAATCGGCGTGGGCGGCCTGGTCAAGAGGAGCTCCGATCCGCTCGAGCCGTTCGGCCGACTGGACGATTTCGCCGGAGTAGAGGCTGCTGAGTTCGAGGCTCGCGCCCGGCTGCAATGGCTCTTGCAGAGTGAGAACGGCTTCGGTCGCTTTGCCGGTGTGGTCGGCGTCGGTGTCGACCGTCTGTGCAGCGAATGGGAGCTGCGAAGTTCGACTGTCGCTGCGGATCGCGAAGGTCTCCCAGTGGAGTGAGGACGAGATCTGCAAGGCGATTTTGCTCAAAGGCTGGTTGCCGGAGTTCTTGACGGTGAATTCGGCATGGACTGCCACGTGCGACTTTGCGGGTGTCAGATGGACGTCGAGATCGTAGGCGGTGAAGGTGATTGAGGAGCGCTCGGCATCCGTGACCGTGACAGCGGGTTCGGGAGTCTCTGCCTTCGGCGTCTTGTCTGCTGCGGGAGAGTTCGGATCTTCCTGATTCCTGTTGAAGAGCACCTTTCCGTGGGGCGGTGTAGTTTCCTCCGGCGGTGGAGTAGCCTGGGCCATCGCGAGAGAACTGAAAACATAGATTGATGCCACGACAAAGAAACGACGCACTGCAACGGCGACTGCCATACTCTTCAAGATCCCAATCCCTTACGCTCTTTTATGGGCTTTCCTGCGACCGGAGGTGTCGCGGCCTGGCGGCGTTGCCTCATCGCCTCATACATGACGATGGCTCCTGCGACCGATACGTTAAGAGACGAAACCTGGCCCGCCATGGGAATCCGAAGCAAATGATCGCAGGTTTTCTTGACCAGATCGTGCAGCCCAGCGCCTTCGCGGCCGAGGACCAGAACACAATCGCTGCGGAAGTCGTACTCGGTGTAATCGGGACTGCCGCGCTCGTCCAGTCCGAGGACCCAGACATGCTTCTGCTTCATCTGCTCAAGCGCGCGAACCAGGTTAGTGACGCGAGCGATGCGGACATGCTCGGAGGCTCCGGCGGAGGTCTTGGCGACGGTTGCGGTGACCGGCGCGGATCGGCGCTCCGGAAGCAGGACCCCATCGACGCCCGCGCCATCGGCGGTTCGGAGCAGGGCCCCGAGATTGTGAGGGTCCTCGATGCCATCGAGAGCCAGGAAGAAGCGGTAGTGTCCAGCTTCGGCTGGGACCAGAAGCTCCTCGACTCCGAGGAACTTACGCTCGCGAACCACTGCCAGAACGCCCTGATGGGCATCCGTTCGGGCAAGCCGGGTAAGCTGGTCGCGAGGTTCAAGGGTGATGCGAATGCCGGCTTTGCGGCATAGCTCGAGGAGCCGCTGAAGCCGTTCGTCACGGCGATCGTCGCGTTCCCGGGCCACGGTGACGTGGTCAAGCTGCCGCGAACCAGAACGAATAGCCTCCTCGACCGGGTGGAGGCCATAGAGAACTTCCATGAGTCAAGTTTACTTTCGAAATGGAAAAATAACCGGAAGGCCTTAGAATGTTTACGGGGTGTGAACACCACCCTGGATCGACGGCATCTTCGGCGTTTGGAACGATAACCTTCAATTTTTATGGATCATCCTGCCAAAAATCGAGTCTTCTCCGTGCGAAAGAACGTCTCTAGTAATGTGCATAGGGGTTCCATCTCGCTGACTGCTGCGCTAACGGACGAGGCGCAGAGCGAAAATGAAGCGATTGCCTATGGGTTGAAGAAGCAGAACCCAGAACTCCTGGACCATCTGATTGAGCTTTACCAGCACAGACTCTTGCGTTATCTCCTCTTCCTGACTTGCAAGCGTGAGGTTGCGGAAGACCTGTTCCAGGAGACCTGGATGCGGGTTCTTCTGCGCGGAGCGCAATATAACGGCAAGGCCCGCTTTGATACCTGGCTGTTCACGATTGCCCGCAACCTGGTAATTGACCTTTCACGCAAACGCACGATGGCCAGCCTGGATGAGATGAGCGAGGGAGGAGAAGACGAGCGTCCGCTTGAGATTGCGATGGGAGGGCCTTCTCCGCTGGAGCAGTTTCAATCCCGTGAGGATTGCGCGGAAGTTGGAGAGGTTTTGCTGAAGCTGGAGCCGACCTACAGGGAAGTGCTGGTTCTTCGGTTTTACGAAGAGCTTTCTTTGGAGGAGATTGCGACAGTGACCAAGGCGCCGCTTTCGACGGTGAAGTCGAGATTGTATCGCGGTCTGGCAGCGTTGAAGCCGCAGATGGAGCAGCTTCGCGGGTCGCGATTTGCGGAGACCGGCGCATGAGCGATACCTTCAATAAATCCAATTCCCAGGGTGTCCGATCGTTTGCGCGATCGGCGATGACGGACATGAATGCGCGGGCTTCGATGGTCAACCGGACGCATCGTGTGGTGCGGGAGCGGGCGACGACGATAGCGGCACAACGCAGCCGGGCTCGGAGTTTATGGATTCCGCTGTCTGTCTGTTCGTCGCTTCTGGTAATCATCTGCACCGCGGTCTGGAATGCGCTTGAGGCGTATGATGTGACGCCGGGCGGCGTTCCCGATGCCAGCAATCAGTTCCTGGTGCTGTGCTTGTGGTTTCTTCCGGTGTCGATGGCGTTGCTGGCGCTGGTATTGTTTCATCGTGCGCGGAAGCGTGAGGTCGCCAAATGAACATGTTCTGGAACCCGAGATCGGATACTTCGTCGAATCTTCAGGCCGGGGGAGAGGATCAACTGAGCATGATCCCGACCTGGTCGGTCGTGCTGGCGATCCTTGTGTTCGGGGCGGTGCAGTACCTGTTTCATGGGGTTTTGCCCCACCATAAGCATGAGTTGCTGCCGATGCGGTTGCTGATGGGGTATTCGTGGGGGACGGCGTTTGCCAGTTATGTGCTGTTGGTGGGCTATGTAAGCCGCGACGTTCGCAGGCGGCGGATGCCGGCAGGATTGTGGATGCTGATCGTGGTGGTGATGCCGGGCGGGATCGGGGCGGTGGTTTACTTCCTGCTGCGGCAGCCGTTGATGACTCCTTGTCCACACTGCAGCACGGAGCTTCCCGCGGGCGTGCACTTCTGTCCACAGTGCCAGTTCCAACTGGCTCCTGTGTGCGGGCGGTGCTTCCGGGGCGTGCAGATCACGGATGTGTATTGCACGCAGTGCGGACACGATCTTGCTGAGGACCACACTCCGGCGCGGCTGCGCGTATATAGTGACTAGGTGTGTCACTGACCGCACTTATCATCGATGATGAACCGCTGGCGCGACAGGAGTTGCAGTATCTGCTGGAGCGGGCGGGCGGCGTCGATGTCCTTGCCCAGGGAACCAATGGAATCGAGGCGGTGGAACTGATCCGGCTGCATAAGCCGGATCTGGTGTTTCTGGACGTCCAAATGCCTGGTCTGGACGGATTTGGCGTGCTGAAGAAGCTGCTGGACCGCAAGGTGCCGATGCCGCAGGTGGTCTTCGCCACGGCGTTCAATCAGTATGCCGTGCGCGCTTTCGAGGTAAATGCGGTCGATTATCTGCTGAAGCCTTTCGATCGAAAGCGGGTGATGCAGACGATCGAAAAGGCGCAGGCGCGGCAGGCCGCTTCAGAAGAGCAGACCGGGCTTTCTCAGGAGGCGGGAGCGAAGCTCGATGCTTTATTGAAGCTGGTGGAGGAGCAGGCACAGCCGCAGAAAGCCGGCTCGGGCAAGGTGATCGTGCGGGCGCAGAGCCGGTTGCTGCTGGTAGACCAGCGCGATATCTGCTTTGCCTCGATCGAGGATGGCACGATCAGCGTGGTGACCCGGACGGTGGAGGGACACTCGAACTGCAGGACGCTCGAAGAGTTGATGGACCAACTCGATCCGGAGACGTTCTGGCGGGCACACCGGTCGTTTGTGGTTAACATTCAGCACATTCGTGAGGTGGTGCCGTGGTTCAAGTCGAGCTACCAGCTTCGGATGGACGATGCCAAGAAGACCGAGATTCCGGTGAGCCGCGCGCAGACGAAGCGGTTGCGGGAGTTATTCAATTTGTAGGGGGGTACCCCCCCGTTGCCTGTGCGCAAACCCCCTGTTTTGATCAATTTACGGTATGTGATGTCTGCAAAATATTCAAAACAAAGGGGTTGCGTCCAAAATATTGTTTCTAAATGAGTTAGCCCCGGAGGGTTGTCCGGGGCTTTTCTCTCTCTGATCTATAAGTTAATTATAACGGTTTGGAGGTAGGGAAATGTCACTTTGAGCGGGTTTATTTTTCTTCGCGCAGATACCTGATTCTGAGGGAGTTGGTTGTCTTTTCAGGCCGATTTTTGCGGGCTTGGGGGCTTGACAAGCGATTTTTGGGTTGTTTTTGAAGGAAAAGATTGTAAGTAGTTGAAAGAATATTGTTTATTGGAGAATTTCCCCCTGAGGCTTGGAACAGCTGCCTTAAGCCAATTCTCCTATTGCGTTCCCATAGAAGTTATGCAAGGATTTGTATGGGGAAACAATAGGAGGCGTATGGGGGATAAGGCGGATGTCTGGCAGGGGACGCTGGCGCTGATGGTGTTGAAGACACTGGAGGCGATGGGGTCGATGCATGGGTATGGGATTGCGCGGCGGATTGAGCAGACCAGCGGCAACCTGCTGTCGTTGAACTATGGGACGCTCTACCCGGCGTTGCTGAAGCTGGAGCAGGAGGGTTCGATTGCTGCTGAGTGGGGCGTGTCGGAGAACAATCGGCGAGCGAAGTTTTATCGTCTGACGAGAGCGGGCAAGAAGCAACTGGAAAAAGAGGCGCAGAGCTGGGGGCAGACGACGGCGATCGTTGCCCGGTTTCTTGCTTCATCGGAGGACCCTGTATGAAGGGGCTTCGTGTTTTGATGTTGAGACTTGCTGGATTGTTTGGCGGTGCTCAGCGGGAGCGGGAGCTTACCGAGGAACTCGACAGCCATTTGCAGATGCATATCGATGACAATCTTCGTGTGGGCATGACTCCGGAGGAGGCCCGTCGGGAGGCTTTGCTTCGGCTTGGCGGCGTGGAGCAGACCAGGCAGGCTTATCGCGAGCGTAGTACGCTGCCGCTTTTTGAGATTCTGGTGCAGGACGTTCGTTACAGCCTTCGCGGTTTTGCTCGCAGTCCAATTTTTACGATCACGGCGATTGTGACGCTAATGCTGGGGATTGGGGCGACGACGGCGGTGTTCAGCGTGGTTGACCGGATATTGTTTCGCGCTCTGCCTTACGCTCATGCGGATCGGCTGGTGTCGGTGGGGCTGGTGCAGTCGCTGGAGACGCAGGAGTTTATGCTGGGCGGTTTTTACTACGACTGGCGGAACGGTCAGAAGCCTTTCGAGGCGATGACTTCAGAGAATGCCGTGACGGGTGTGTGCGACCTGACGGAGCGGAATCCTGCGCAACTGAGCTGTCCGCTGGTGGAGGCCAATTTTTTGCCTGTGCTTGGAATTTCGCCAGTGCTGGGTCGCAATTTTTTGCCGGAAGAAGATCGTCCGGGCGGGCCAAAGGTTGCTCTGATCTCGTATGGGTTGTGGCTGTCGCACTATGACCGCGATCCCGGCATTCTGAACAAGACGATCGATATCGATGGACAACCAGTACGGGTGATTGGCGTTTTACCGAAGGACTTCGAGATGCCCCGGCTGCAGGCTGCGGATGTGCTGTTTCCGATGGCTGCCGATGAGGCGACTGACCGCAAGTCGAACTCGGGGTTGGGGGGACCGAAACGGGTCTTTGCGCGACTGAAGCCGGGGGTGAGCGTAGAACAGGCACACGCCGAGCTTGAGCCTCTGTTTGAACGCACGCAGAAGTGGATCCCGGCAGAGATTCGCTCGAACTTCAAGCTCAAGGTTCGCTCGCTTCGCGACCGCCAGATGCAGGATGTGCATTTGACGGCGTGGGTACTGCTGGGGACTGTGTTCGCGGTGCTGTTGATTGCATGCGCAAATGTGGCGAGCCTATTGATGGCACGGGCCGCGGTGCGGCGGCGGGAGCTGGCTGTCCGGTCTGCGCTGGGAGCGAGCAGGGCGAGGCTGGCTTGCCAGGCTTTGACGGAGGCGGTTCTGTTGTCTCTTGCGGGAGCAGTGGCCGGATGCGTTCTCGCGGAGGGGCTGCTGCATGTTTTTCTTGCGCTTGCTCCGGCCGGGATTCCTTACCTTGATAAGGTGCATCTCGATCTGCGGATCGTCGGCTTTACTGTTGCGCTTTCGTTTGTCTGTGGCGCGCTGTTTGGCCTGGCGCCGGCTTTGGAGAGGCCGCGAGAGGGGATGCTGACGGGACGTTTTCCGGGTTCGATCTCGCATGGGACTGTTCGTCAGTGGCTTGTGGTGGGGCAGATCGCGGCGAGCATGGTGCTGCTGACGGGGGCGCTGCTGCTGTTGCGGAGCTTCTGGAATGTGCAGAACCAGCAGCTCGGAATGCGGGAAGACAATACGTTGACGGCCAGCGTCACTCTGGGAGAACACAACTACGCGGCTCCAGAGAGCAAGATGGTTTTTTTTCAGCAACTGGCTACGCGACTGCGGTTCGGTCCGGGAGTCAGTGTGGTTTCGGTGAGCGACTCTCTGCCGCCCGCTGACGGGCATGGCGGTATGCGGTATGGCGAGATCCTCGTTGCGGGCAGGCCGCGTTCTGCTGAAGGAGCGGGCGCTGTGGTGAAAGAGCGCTGGGTCTCGCCGGAATACTTTCGCGCGTTGGATATACCGATCGTACGGGGCGAAGGCTTCCGAGAGGAGGAGCTTGGTTCAAGCGATCATTTTGTCGTTTTGAGTGAGCAGCTCGCGGGACTTCTGTTCCCAGGGCAGGACCCCGTTGGTAAGCGGTTGAACTTCGATCATGTAAGTTTTTCCGATGCTCCGTGGTACACCGTGACTGGAGTTGCAGCCAATGTGAAGAACGGCGGCCTGACCGGGGAGGAAGAGCCCGAATTCTACAAGCTAAGACGCGACCGCGCGGAGGATTGGGCGGGGAATGGCAGGTGGGGACAGACTTCGGTGATCGTGCTGCGGAGCTCACTGGCTCCGGCGGAGATGTCGCGGTGGATTCGCTCGCAGGTTGCGGCTCTTGATCCAACGCTTCCAGTCGATATCGCGACGCTGCAGCAGCGAGTGAGCAAGCTGGCGGACCAGCCTCGGTTTCAGACGACTCTTGTAGGTTTCTTTGCCGCGATTGGACTGGTGCTGGCGGTGATCGGGCTTTACGGGGTGATCGCTTTTCTGGTGGCGCAGCGGACTCAGGAGATTGGGGTTCGCATGGCGCTGGGCGCGGCGAGGGGCGATATTCTGCGACTGGTGATGGGCAGGAGCCTGCGCTTGATTGTGTGCGGGACCGTGGCGGGGCTGGCTGCGGCTCTTGCGGTATCGCGTGTGTTGTCGAGTTTGCTGTTTGGCGTTGGATCGCACGATCCAGTTACGTTTGCTCTGGTGACCTTGCTGCTGATCGTTGTTGCGCTTCTGGCGACGCTGGTTCCGGCGCGACGGGCGGCGTCTGTGAATCCGATGGAGGCTTTGCGGGCCGAGTGAGGGTTGGTTGCATACGGATATTTTAAGGGGGAATGCATGAAATTATTGCGCGCGTGGATGATGAGGCTGGGTGGATTGTTTGGCGGTGGACGGCGGGAGCGGGAGCTTGCCGAGGAGCTTGACAGCCATCTGGAGATGCATATCGCGGAGAATGTTCGCGCGGGGATGACCGTGGAGCAGGCGCGGCGGGACGCGGTCCTGCGGCTTGGTGGAGTGGAGCAGACGAAACAGGCGTATCGCGAGAGACGCACCTGGCCGCAGATGGAGAACGTGTTGCAGGACCTCCGGTTTGCGATGCGGCAGTTGAGCAAGAATCCCGGATTCACGCTGACGGCGGTGATGATGCTGGCGCTGGGAATCTGCGCGAGCGTATCGATCTTTGCTTTTGTCGATGCGGCGCTGCTAAAGCCTCTACCGTATGCCGATCCTTCGCGGGTGATGGGAGTGTATGAGACCAATCCTCTGTGTCCGAAGTGCAATCTTTCGTATCTGGACTATCTGGACTGGAAGAAGATGAACGCGGTGTTCAGCTCGTTTGAGGGGTGGGGATATGCCGCTTATCTGATGAAGACCGGGGCTGGGGTGGAGTCGGCGGCTGGAGTGCGAGTGTCGGATGGATTTTTTCGCACGCTGGGGGTGAAACCTGCGATGGGCAGGGATTTTTATTCGGGCGAGGATTCGCCGGGTAGTCCTCGCACCGTGGTACTGAGCGATGCGATTTGGAGACAGAAGTTCGGCGCGAGAGCAGATGTGATCGGTCAGACGGTGCAGCTGGACGATCTGGCTTACACCGTTATCGGCGTGCTGCCCGCGGGGTTTCATTTTGCGCCGAGGGGAAGGGCCGATTTCTGGACGACTTTTCACGATGCCAACTCGTGCGAGAAGAGGCGAAGCTGTCATGGCATGTACGCGGTGGCGCGGTTGAAGGATGGGGTATCGGTGAAGACGGCTGCAACGGAGATGGTGGGAATTGCGGCGCGGCTGGAGAAGGAGTATCCGGCGTCAAATCGCGGGCAGGGTGCGGCGGTGATGCCGTTGAGCGAGGCAATCCTAGGGGACATCCGGCCGCTGTTGCTGATGCTGATGTGCGGAGCGGCGCTGCTGCTGCTGATTGCGAGCGTGAATGTGTCGAGTCTGCTGCTGGTGCGGTCGGAGAACCGGAGGCGAGAGATTGCGGTGCGGGGTGCGCTGGGCGCATCGCCGCGGCGGCTGGCGGGGCAGTTTGTGATCGAGGGGCTGGCGCTGGCCGGGTTGGGGAGTGTGGCGGGGATTGCGTTGGCGTATGGAGCGATGGGGCTGCTGCTGCGGCTGATTCCGGAGACGATGATGCAATCTGTGCCTTACCTGGCAGGGTTGGGCTTGAGTGGCCGGGTGATGGCGTTTGCGGCTGGAGTGTCGTTGCTGGCGGCGGGATTGTTTGCGGTGATTCCCATGATTCGGACGCCGTTTGCAAAGATGCAGGAAGGATTGACGGACGGCGGGCGCGGGATGGCGGGTACGGTTTGGCGGCGGCTGGGAACGAATCTGGTGGTGCTGGAGCTTGCGATCGCGGTGGTGTTGCTGGTTGCGTCGGGGCTGCTGGGAAAGAGCTTGTACCGGCTGCTGCGGGTGGATACAGGATTTGAGCCGGAGCATCTGGCGACGCTGATGATCTCGGCTCCGGCGGCAGGATATGCAGAGGACGGGAAGGCAGTCGGGCTGGAGAACGAGATTGTGCGGCGAGTCGGCGCGCTTCCGGGAGTTACCGGGGTGGGGATGAGCAGCATGTTGCCGGTGGAGTGCGTCTGCAATACGACATGGCTGCGGGTACTGGGACAACCCTGGCATGGAGAGCACAACGAAGCGCTGGAACGCGAGGTGAGCCCGGATTATTTCCGGACTCTGAAGGCATCGCTGGTTGAGGGAAGATATTTCACTGACGCCGATGACGAGTCGAAGCCGACCGTGGTGATGATCAATAAGACGATGGCCGAGCGATATTTTCCGGGAGAGGATCCGGTTGGGAAGATGATCGGAGATATGGATCTGACGCCCAAGACGCTGAAGCAGGTGGTTGGAGTAGTAGACGATATGAAAGAGGGATCGCTGGATTCGGAAAGATGGCCTGCAATTTATTTTGCGCTCAATCAGAGTCCGGATCTTTCGTATGGGATTGCGGTGAGAACGTCACGAGATGCAGAGGCCGCGCTGCCGATGCTGACGGCGACGATTCACGCGATCGATCCGGGAATTGCGGTGTCGAATGCGATGACGATGAAGGGCAAGATTGAAAACTCGCCTGCGGCATATTTGCATCGCTCGTCGGCATGGCTGGTGGGCGGATTTGCGGCGATGGCGTTGGTGTTAAGCGTGATGGGATTGTATGGAGTGATTGCGTATTCGGTGAGCCAGCGGACGCGGGAGATTGGCGTGAGGATGGCGCTGGGGGCGCAGAGGGGGTCGGTGTATGGGATGATTCTGCGCGAGGCGGGATGGCTGATTGCGATGGGTGTGGTTGTGGGGCTGGGGTGTTCGTTAGGCGCCGGGATGTTGATGCGGACGTTGTTGTTTGGAGTGAAGGCGTGGGATGCTCCGACGCTGGGCGCGGTGGCGATGGTGCTGGCGGCGTTCGCGCTGATAGCGAGTTATGTGCCTGCACGCAGAGCGGCTTCGGTGAATCCGGTGGAGGCGCTAAGGGCGGAGTAGTTTGGCGCGGGAAGAACCGGCACATGGGCGTTTGCTGCCTTTTGTGCCGGATTTGGTTACGAATACTGGGCTTCAAAATTTGAAGCGGTAGCGGAGTTGCGCGTAGACCTGGCGCGGGTCGTTATAGTGGAAGCCGCCGAAGGTGAGGCTGTTGTCGAGCAGGACGCGGTGATTGGCTACATTGGTTGCGGTGATGGAGGCGGAGAGGTTTTCGGTGAAGGTCTTGCCGAGGGAGAGATCGAAGGTGGTGTGCTGGGGGAGGTAGTCGTTGGGGAAGGGTGTGGTCGGGTCGGGGTTGCCGTTGACGAATCCGGAGCCGTAATAGACGTTGCTGGAGACGAAGGCTTGCCAGGGGAGGGTGGCGTTGAAGCCCACGTTAAGGGTATTGCGCTGGTCGTGATCGACGGGCGAGTAGTCGAAGCCTGCATCGCATTGCGGTGAAGCGATGGGAGTGCAGATGAGGCCGCCGGTGATGGCTCCGCGCTGCTCGGCGATCTGGTTGGAGTAGGCGAGGTGGGCCTGGCCGAAGTGAGCGATGCGCGGGCTGCGGAGCGAGAGCTCCCACGCGCGGATGAGCGCTCCGTCGATGGTGACAGGAAAGTAGATGCTGGAGTTGCCGATGTTGGAGTGGTCGAGGAAGTTGTTGACGCGGGTTTTAAACGTGTCGGCATCGAGGAGCCAGCCGCGGAACGGGATCTGCACGCCGAACTGATGCTCTTCGTCGCGTTCGCCGTGTAGTGGGGTGAAGTCGGTGTCGTTGGCCTGTGCGAATTGCACGATGGGACCAGTGGCGGTGAGCAGAGGCGGAGGCTGATAGAAGCGGCCGTAGAAGCCGCGGAAGACCCAGTTGAGTTTGGGGATAAGAATCGCTGCTCCGACGCGGGGGGCGGTTACATTCTCGGAAAATTGACCTTGAAAGTGAGATTGGCGCAGGCCGGCGATGAGGGTGAGCCAGGTGGTGGCTTTGAAGTTGTCGGAGAGGTATTCCTCGACGATGCCGCCGGAGGCCTGGTCGGGAATGCGGAAGTTGGTGTTGCCGCTTGCATCTTGATTCTCGTTAAAAATTGCGCCGAAGAGGTAGGTGTCGTGCTGACCGAAGGAGTAGAGGCCGGCCTGGAGGGTATTGCGCGCGATGGTTGCGGTGATGGAGGCCTGCGCGCCGGCGTAGTTGGAGGTGCGATCGGAGGTGGTGGCGATGGGGGTGTCGTTGGGATCGGGTCGATAGTTGGCGAGGTTGTAGTGATAGAAGGGGGAGATTTGGAGAACGGTTGAGGGGTTGAAGGTATGGAGCCAGGAGAGCGCGGCGATAGCGTCGGTTTCGTGCTGGCCGTCGCGGAGGCCGCTGGAGTCGAACTGCTGGTTTTCGAAGCTGTCGGGGTCGGGATCGTAGGGGATTTGAAAGTAATCGCTGGTGAGCTGCGTGATGAGGCGGAATTGGTCCTTGGGAGTGCGGTTGTAGATGAAGGAGGCGAAGCCGCCGTAGCTGTTGGTTGCGTCGTGAAGAGTTTGCGGGATCGGCGGGGCGAGGCCGTAGTCGCTGCGGCTTCCGCTCAGGCTGGCGTAGTATGCGAATTTTTCCGAGTGGTCGCCAAAGTTGAGCTGATCGTCGGTCTGGAAGAAGTTGCCGGCGGAGAGAATGAGCTCGGCCTGGCGGTTGCGCTCGAAGCCGGTGCGGGGGACGACATTGAAGACGCCGTAGGTGCGGTCGCCGACGTCGGAGGTGTAGCTGCCGCGCTGGACTTCGATGTAGTCGATGTCTTTGGGGTCGATCTGGGCGGCGAGGTTGGAGGCAATGTTGGTGTTGGGGATTTGGACGCCGTCGATGAGCCAACTGACCTGGTGGCCGCCGCGCATGTGGAGCATGTCGTGAGTCATGTAGGCGCCGGGAACGAAGTCAGTGATCATGGCCATGCTGTTGGAGCGGGTGGCGCCGGGGGTCTGGGCGATCTCATTGCGGCTGATGAGAGTGGTAGGGGTGACGGTGTCAACGTTGGCAGCGGTGGTGTCAGTGGTGACGGTGGTGGTTTGCTGGACGGTGCTGAGCTGGAGCTCGATGTGGAGGATGGGAGAGGTGTCGGAGGCAAGTGTAAGGCTTTGTTTGGCGGTGGCGAAGCCGGACTGCGAGATGGTGAGGACGTAGTCGCCGAGAGGGATGGAGGGGATGCTGAAGGAGCCGTCCTCTGCGGTGACGGTGGTTTGGGCGAACGCGGAGTTCGCGGCGTGCAGTTCGATATGCGCTCCGGCAATGGGACGGTGCTGGGGATCGTGGACGACTCCGTGAACCTGGCTGAAGATGGTGGCGCGGGCGGGGATGGGGCTGAAGAAGAACGACAGGAGGCAAAGTAGAGCAAGCTTGCGCATGGGATCTCTCGAAGATGGCTGGGGATTCTGGAACGCCAATGGCGGCGGGATGACCTTCTCGCAAGGAAAGGCGAGAGATACGTCAGATGTCGGAACGCTAGAGAATTATTGCGGGAGGAGGGCCGCGCTTGTGGCGGGAGAGGTCGAGCGCGACGTGGAGGCGAGCCTCAATTTGCCGCTTGATGACGGGATGGCTGACGACTCCGGCAAAGATGAGGGAGGGCGTCTGGAAGGAAAGATCGCCGTGCCGGACCGGTGTGACTACTGCGGGATAGGCGGGGCATCGCTGCGGGACCGAAGAAAAGCTGCGGCTCGAGGAGTTCGCCGGCCGGGTCATGCCTGTGCAATGATGTGCGCCGTTGTGTCTGCAGCAGACCGGGAGATTCGCGTCGGCAGAGGACGAAAGGGCGAAGAGCGGCGAGATCAGCGGAAGACTGAAGAGGAGCAGCAGGACGAGGCTGGAGATGCGCCGCACCATGCCATTGTAGCGAGCTTTGCTGGACGATGTGTCGATGAGATGTCTGCGGGCGGGAGCTGATGGCCCGGGCGCCGGCCGGAAAACCGGCCGGCGCCGAGGCTGATATGCCTATTTTGCTGCCGGTTTTGAAGCGGAGCCCTGGACGATGAGGTCGTTATCGACGCTGAAGGCTCCGGGGGCCGAGTTGGCCTGGATACCTGCGATGGCGGAGTCCATCTCGTTATTGACGACTCCGTAGAGGGTGACGTTGCCGTTTTTCACGATGATGTGAATGGCATGAAAACCGATAGGAGGATTGTTGGTAATGCCACCGGCCATCATCCCGAAGCTTCGGCCGCCGGGTCCCATGGCTCGTGCGAGAGAGCCTTGATTGGCGTTGTACTTACTCAAGGTTGGCTGGGTGTAGATGCGGTTGTAGACGGAGGCGCGGATGCGATCGTCATTAGGGGAAAGCGGAAGGACCTCGATCTGATTGTCCACTGACTCAATCCCTGGAATGCCCTTGACGGCATTGCCAGCGTCGCTCTTGAGGATGGGCCGCGAGGCATAACCCTTGAGGACGAGGACTTTGCCATGGAAGCCGAAGGTGATCCAATCGAAGACGCTGTAATTGGTAAGGCCGCCAAGCTTCTTTTGCACTTGCTGGACGATGCGCATGCCGTCCTCCTGCGACCAGGTGGGAGCGGGATTCTGGGCGACGACGGATGGAGCAGAGACGCTGAGGACGAGACCGGCGGCGAGTACCGGCCAGATGCGACGAGTCAAACGGGGCAGGAAAGACATAGGTTACTCCGTAAGCTAAAGAATTTTGCTTTCCGCCAAACGATACGCCATGTGCAGAGATGAGTCCAGTATTTGCCTCAGGTTAGCAGGATTTTCGCGTATGGTTGCCAGTTGCAGGGTTAGTGATTATGGCGATGACGCGGGTTGAAGTCGAAGTTGTAAACGACGCCACCCGTCAAAGCTACCGGGTGGATGGCGCCGGAGGCTACCGCCGGCGTGTCCCAGTGTTGAAACTGAACATCGGCTTTAACTGCGAGGTTGTGCGTGAGGTTGTAGTCCAAGCCGACACCGGGAGAGTAGACGAACGTATTGGTGCTGATGAACCTGGTGTTTCCGAAGGTGAATCCGGGATCGTGGTAGTTGATTTCTCCGCGGCCCACGAAGAAATCGGCATAGGGATGGAGACGTCCTATCGGGTATTCCACTTTGGGACCAAGGAGAAAGTTTTTCTGGCTGCTGATGTGGCCCTTATCGATGGGGTACGTGCCGCGAAATTCAAAGGCCGGCCGGAAGAGACGGAAGGTCAGTACGGTAAGGTCGGCGCCGGCGGTGATTGCCAGATTTTTACCGCCTTCGAGGCCGGTGAAGGTGCCGGTGGCGCCGGCAAACGCTGAAAGCTGAAGGCGCTGAGTGCCGGCAGGTACAGCCTGCGCGTGTGCGGTACTGGTCCAGGCACCGATTACCGCGAACAGGGCCAGCTTTACGAGCGTGTTTGTATCCTTCATTCCGTCCTCTGACTTCTATGTCTAACTTCAGCGTGCTTTAGACTGAGATGCCTGCCGAAAGGCCAATCGCCCTCATCACCTTGGTAATCGCTGGGGCTGCCCGGTCAAGTTATTAGAAAACAATAATTTCAAGCATAACCTCCCCGAATCTGAGTTGCGGCAATTGGAGAGATTGCCCGATGAATAGTGTTATCGGCCTCGCGGCGGTAATGCTTATCGTTATCCCTCGGCATGAGCCAGGGTGGGCCCTCGCGCCTAGGTGCACGTGCAATACTTTGGGACATGAGCAAATGGCTGGCGTGGCTGGTTCGAGGGTTGATGATGCTGGCCGTACTGCTTGGCCTGGTGTATGTCGGAGACTGGCTGGCGCTGCGGGCGCGGATCTCGCGCGGCACGGCCTATCGCGTCGTTCAGGTGAATCAGCTTCTGGCGACCCCGTTGAAAGGGAACAAGGTCGAGTACGATTTTATGGGTACGGCGCCGGTGACGTGCAGCCGATCGATCTTTCCCCAGCAGGGCTATGCGGCTTGCTGGTGGCTGGAGCGACACACATCGCAGTGGGAGTAACTCGCTACATCCTGAAAAGCAATTCGATGATGTGCCGGGACAGATCTTCGGGTTGATGAAACTGCCGGGGCTGTGGGCCGAAGGACTCCTGAATGGACATGGTGTCGTCATCGGCGACGCGGAAATCGAAGTGGCAGACTTTGCGGTCGAGTGCAGGATCGCCTGCGACGCCGAGGCTTTTTGCGTAGTCGAGGACGATGAGTGGGTCCTGATGGAGGACACGCGCATCGAACCAGGGAAAGCGGCTGCGAGTGAGTTTGACTTCGGTTGGGCTGACCGTCTGGAAGGTGGTATCGGAGGAAGTGACGTCGCCTTGCAGTTGCCTCTTGATCTGGTTGAGGTCCTCTTCAAGCCGGATAACCAAGGCGACGAAAAAGGGCTTGCCCCTGGTCGTGATGACCTCCGAATGGTGCTGCGATCGTCCGTAATTTTCCGCCGGTTCGTGGCCTTTTTGCTGGATTTCCTGCGCGAGGTCGGTGATCCACTCATTGCCCATGCGTGTGATGGCTCCTTGCGGTCCGATCGTATCGGCTTAAACCAGGTGCGAAGACGACACTGGTGGTTGGATGAGTAAAGCGGGGTAAAAGGCCGCTTGGGCTTTGAATCGAATCTGCGGCAGAAGAACAGATGCGCCGCGGTGGCGGATGGCTGGTATGATTCACTCTTCCATAACCAGGGCTATGTTTCATTGCTTCCTCCATTGCCTCGCGTTTCGGACAATGCTTCCAGTCAGTGCAGGTCTACTTCATGTTCGTTCCGACAACCTTTGCAGCCGCGCTTCTGATGACAGTGCTCAGCACAGTGTGCTGGGGTTCGTTTGCGAATACCTTCAAGGGGACGCGCAACTACCGGTTCGAACTTTACTACTGGGATTACGCAGTAGGGATCTTTCTGATCTCGGTGGTGCTGGCGTTTACGATGGGCAGCTTTGCCGGCGGTCCTACGGCGTTTCTTGCGAACCTGCATTCGGCGGACAATCTCAATCTGTTCTATGCGGCGCTGGGCGGATTTATTTTCAATATCGCGAATGTGCTGCTGGTGGCGGGGATCGAGATTGTCGGGCTGGCGGTGGCGTTCCCGATTTCGATCGGAATTGCGCTCGTGGAGGGAGTGGTTCTCAGTTACGCGCTGCAACCGCGAGGCAACCCTGTACTGCTTGGCGCGGGCGTCTGCATGGCGGTTGTGGCCGTGGTCCTGGTGGGTAAGGCTTATGGTGCGCTGCGTGCGACTGTCGTTTCGCGGCGGGGCGTTATGGTTTGCGTTATCTCGGGTTTGCTGATGGGTATCTTCGCGCCTTTCGCGACGCGCGCGATGACGCGGGGGAACACGCTGACTCCTTACACGACGGCGGTTTTTCTTACGCTCGGAGCATTCCTTTGCTGTTTCGTCTTCAACACGATCCTGATGAGAAAACCGATTGTCGGCTCGCCGGTTTCGGCGGGAGATTATTTCCGAGCGCCGGGTTCGTATCATGCGCTGGGGCTGCTGGGCGGCGCTATTTGGGGGACGGGAACGGTGTTCAATTTTGTCGCGGCGCCTGGTGGGAGTGGCAATCTCGTACGCGATCGGACAGGCATCGCCGATGGTGGCTTGCTTGTGGGGAGTTTTTGTCTGGAAAGAATTTCGCGGGGCCAATGCGCGGGCAAAAGGATATCTGGCAGCGATGTTTGCGGCGTATCTTCTAGCACTGGTGCTGATCGCGTGGGCTTACGCGGGATGACTTCTGCGGCTCCGCTGAGGGCACGCCCACCTTCGGATTAACCGACGATGGGCGTTTGTCACTGGGTGCTGACTTAGAAGGTAAGCAGGCGATCGAAGAAGGAACGGTAACGTCTGAGCGCCTGGCGCAGATCTTCGGTGGAGACATTGTCGCCCTTCGACCATTGTCCTTCCAGCTTTTCGCGCTCGGTTGAGAATTGTTCGGCGATACGCTGGACTACGTTTGCGACGAGACTGTCGGCTTGTTCTACGGCCTGCCTGGGCTCATCGACGAACGAGGTCTGAACCTGATCCCAGCGAGAGCGGAAATTGTGAAGTTCATCGTCGGGAAACAGCGGTCCGGCATCGGTGGTTTGAGCTGCTACAGTATTGTCGGTCCTGGCGGCTAGCCTTTCGGTTCGGCCGTCCTCTGCTACTGGAGGAATCAGACCGGCTCTGACAGGATGAGCAATGTCCGCGGTGGTGAGGGTTTCATCCCTAAGAAGCGATTCGTTCATGAGAGACTCCTATGGTTGCGTGTGGGTTTTTTGCGGTTGCGAGCAGTTCGTCGAAGAGAGAACGAAAGTAGACCATGGATTGGCGGAGATCTTCGGTTGAGGATTGTCCCTGTGCGTGACGCACTGTGATCTCACGCGCAGAGCGGTAGTTCTGGACGATAGCGGGGTAGTTGACGGAGATGTCTGCTGCACGCTGCTCAAAATCGCCCATAGGGTATCCGCGCGCGACCATTACAGTGGTTACGAGCTTCTCTGCCTGGGTTACAGCCAGGGAAGGGTCGTCGACGAAACGTTTCTGCACGTCGGCCCACTCGCTGGCGAAGCGTTCGCGATCGGTTGGAGAGAGCGGACGGATGGAAAATTTCTCGACGCGCTTTTCTCTTTCGAGAAGAACGGCTTCAGCCTGGCGGGCATCGCCGTGCTGGCGCAGGGTGCGATCGTATTCCGGGCCGAACTGTTGCCTGAGACGATCGCTTCTTCGTTTGCGTTCGATGAGCAGAGCCGCTATGACGACGATGATCGCGATCACAACGATACCGATAATAAGCGTGGTTCTTTGGTCCATCGTAACTCACCTCTGAGAGGGTAGGATGCGGAGTTCAAGGAGGATGATGCTGGCGCCGTGGTTGGGTTCAACTGCGAATCAAGGGATTCGCGCGAGATCGAAAAGCGTTGAGAACAGCGGGCTTCTGCGCTCTCATTTTTCTCCGGCGAGAAGAGGCAAATCGCGCGGGATCTCAGATGTCTTTGCGGTAGAGAAGGTTGCGCATGGCCTGACGGCGGGCTTCGTTGGCTTCCTTCGCGGTGTGGCGTTCTTCGGCGGTCATGCGGTCTTTGGAGGGTTCTGCGGCTGATTCTTCGCTGCATTGGGGGCAGCGGTTGGCGAAGCCGGGTTTGCCGGGCTTCAGCTCGAACTCTTCTTTGCAGATAGCGCAGATTTTGATGGGGAAGGGCATTTCGACTCCAGGGCTATTTTAGCCGTGGGGATATTCGCGTTTCAAATCTGCAATTTTTTCTGCAATTTTTTTTCGACGGGAGTTTTGCGATTTTGCTGGGGTTTTTCGAGAAAATGAGGTGCAGAACGTGGTTTTTCGATGGTTAATCTATGGTGGATTCGTGGTGAATTGTGGTGCGTTGAAGGTCATTTTTTTGAGGGCTAAAATTTTCCTCTTTTTGGAGATTTATTTTGGAGTGAATCTCGTTTTGGGAATGCTGGAGAAGCTGAGGGTCAAATGAGCGGCCAAACGCGAATTATTCGTTCGCAATTATTTCGCGGGTCTGGGCGATACGACGCTTGAGTCCGGAGATCTTGTCCGGCCAGGAGCCTCCGGTCGGGTCGGGGTAGGGAACTCCGGCGGCGTACTCGCGTTCGGCTTCGGCAAGATGCTCGAGCAGGATATTCAGCCGTTCTTGGAGAGTGGGGCCTGGCATAGGAGAGGTATCACTCACTTTGGGATAGCGAAGCCGATGGTTCTGAGGGTGTCGCTGCTGACTTCGTAGTTTTTTTCGGGATCGGGGAGCCCGCTTCGCTCGGGGTCGGGATGCGAGATGTCGCGCAGATAGATTCCCGCGGCCATGAAGGCGGAATCGAGGTCGAACCTGGTTTTGAAGGCTGCGGTCAGGGGAGTGTCGTCGTGGACCAGGCCGCCGATGGTTTCAAAGGTTACGAGAAAGCCATCGGGGTTCTTCGGGTCGGGAAGAGTTTTGAATCTGACCTGCATGAGGGCGCCTTTCCTGCATGGTTGGATGCGCGATCTCTGTCCTGGGCTTGAGTGGGATCGATCGGGGATCTGGATTGAATCGGGATCTGGATTGAATCGGGGATCGGGATCGATCAGGGATGGACGGGAAAGGCCGGCAGGCTTCAGGGGGTGGCGGTGGAGGGGGCGGCGGCGCGAAGTCTGGTGACACCCTCGACCATGTCGCCTACGGTCTTGATGGTGCCGAGTGCGGTGTCTGGGATTTCGACGTTGAAGGCTTCTTCGACTTCAAAGGAGATATTGATCTTGTCGAGGGAATCAACGTTGAGCTCGTCGAAGGTGGTGGCCAGGGTGATGGCGCCGGGAGAGAGGTTCTTCGACTTGGCGATGATGTCGATGCAGCGGCTGGCGATGTCGTTCATGGGTGTTCCGGCTTCCTTCGGGTTAACTCAACTTACAGCGATGCGCGTATCGATGTAAAGGTCAACCGGGTATGGAGGACGTAAGTGGTTCAGGGGTAGTCGGGTTATAACGGGGGTCAACGGCGAAGGGACGCTGAGGCGCGTGGCCGATGTGGATTTGGAGCAGACGCGCGAAGAGGCTGGGGTTGCGCTCGAAGAGGTTCAGCGCCCGGTCGCGCACGCGGGGCGAGCGGTCCATCAGGAGCAGGCTGCGGGACATGAGAGTGGGAAGGCGCTGAATGCGGCGGTGGTCGCGCTGATAGGCGGTGAGATTGTCTTTTTTGAGAGCGGAGGCCAAGGCGACTGCCTGACGAAAGCCGAGGGCGAGACCTTCGCCGGTGATGGCGTCGACGGAACCGGAGGCGTCGCCGATGAGAGCGATGTTGCCTGAGACGACGCGATGGAGGGTTCGGCCGAGGGTGATGGAGCCGCGCGGCGGACCGCTGGGTTTTGCCAGGAGGAGATGACGCTGGAGGGCGGGGAAGTGGCGGAGGGCCTGCTCGGCGCTGCCGATTTTTTCGCGCGAGACGAAGGCGACGCAGATCTCGCAGGAGGAGATGGGGGTGACGTAGGCCTGGCCGTGATTGCTCCAGTAGATTTCGACGAAGCTGCTCCAGGGGGCGATGGCGTAGTGCTGGCGGAGGCCGATGCGGCGGGAGCGGACGCTGCCGGCGGTGAGGCCGGCCCATTTTGCGATACGGGACTGGTGGCCGTCGGCGCCGATGAGATAGCGGGTGCGAAAGGTCCGGGAACCGGCGCGGGTTTCGGGCCGGGAAGCGGTTTGGATCGTTGCGGTGGTTTTGCCGATTTCGATGCGGCGCACGCTGCTCTCCCAGTGAAAGCGAACGCCGAGGCTGGCGGCGCGATCGAAGAGGAGCGGATGAAGCGCGGTACGGCGAATGCCACGTCCGGGGCCGGCGGGAAAGGGGCATTGAATGATGGGATACGAGTCCGGCGCGGAGGAGTCGCCCAGGAAGCGGACGCCATGGAGGGGGGCGCTTTCGGTTTCATCGAGGTCGCGTGCGAGATCGAAGCCGAGGGCGGCGAGGGATTCGAGCGAGCCGGGGAGGAGGCCTTCTCCGCAGGCTTTGTCGATGGGGGGTCTTGCCGCGTCGACGACCTGGACATCGAGGCCCTGGCGGGCGGAGGCGATGGCACAGGCCAGGCCTGCTGGTCCTGCTCCAACGATGAAGACGTCGCTTTGAATGGTGCCCGGGTGCATAGAAAAAAGAGCGTGCCATCTAATATGACGCCGGATGGGGGGTATGGGAATGGTGTTGACCAGGAAATGACAAACGGATGACGGATGGTTGACTGAAGGATTTTTCGGGGTGGCGGGGGTAGTGGAAGGGTAGAAGCAGATTCCTCCGCTTCGCTGCGGAATGACAAACAAGAAGGACAACAGCAGGTCCTCCGCCTTTGGCGAAGGATGACAAACAAAGAAAAGACAACCGCAGATTCCCTTCGGGAATGACAACCAAAAAGGGCAGAAGCAGATGCCTCCGCTTCGCTGCGGAATGACAAATAAAAGACGACCGCAGATGCCCTTCGGGAATGACAAACAAAAAGATTTTTTTCGGGAATGACAATCA
>DATAVY010000200.1:0-10374 GCA_036267495.1 Edaphobacter sp. | reverse complement strand
CCGGCGCTGTTGATGGCGATGCCGGAGTCGTAGGCGGCGGTGGAGAAGGTTTTGAGGACGGAGCCGTCGCCGCGAAGGACGGTGGTGTTGCCGGTGCCGGAAATCCAGAGGTTCTGCGCGGCGTCAAAGGCTGGGAAGAAGCAGGCGGTGGCGCAGGGGAAGGGTGAGCTGGTGAGTGAGGCTCCGGTGGTGGAGAATTTTGAGATGGTGGATGCGTTGAGCGGGCCGAAGTTGACGACCCAGGGATTGTCGCTGGCGTCGATGGCGATGGAGTAGGGGAGGTTGAGGCCGCCGCCGGTGAAGCCGTTGGCGTCGGAGAGGATCTTGCCGGTGGGATCGAACTCGGTGAGATTGTTGCCAATGTAGCCGGGGACCCAGACGTTGCCGATGGAGTCGATCGCGGGGAAGTAGGGAGCGACCATCTTGCCGGCGTTGAAGGTGAGGGCGAGGGTCCAGTCGTTGGGCGCGGCGGCGAGGGCGGGGCCGAAGACGGGGCTGGTCAGGCTGGCGTTGAAGAGGGCGGAGGCGTTGGCTCCGGGGTTGTGAGAGATGTTGAGCGCGGCGACGATGGTGTCGGCGGGCGCGGCGCCGCTGTGGCCGGGAGCGTTCGAGAAGAGGGGCGCGCAGCCGGCGCCGCCGTCGGAGTTGACGCAGGTGACGAGGAGGTTGGCGAGGGAGTTGATCTTTGATTGAGGGACGTCGCCGTTGCCGGATACGTTCTGGATGCGGGCGGCGCCGGAGGAGAGGTCGACGAGGTTGGGGACGGTGAGGAAAGCGTTGGCGATACCCTGCTGTGCGCCGGGGGTGTTGGCGTAGCCGAGGTGGGTGGCGTCGGTCATGAAGCCGGAGAGGGCGTAGGCTGCGGCGACGGTGGTGACCTCGTTAATGAAGACGTAGGGGACAGTGCTGGCGAAGTTGGTCTGGCCTTCGGGACAGGCTCCGAAGGCGGACATGAGGGCGAGGGCGGGATTGGTTTCGCCGGGGGGAAGGCCGGGGTTGCCGCCGAGGGCGAGGAGATAGACCTGCTGGCCGGAGGTGCAGGTGTAGTCGCCGGAGATGCTGAAGTTGCCGATGGCGTCGGTGAGGACGTAGTTGCCGAGGACGTCGGTTTCGACGCCGGGCTGGCTGGAGTTGAGCATGGAGATGCTGGGGGAGCCGTAACCTGCGGGATTGGCGGCGAAGAGATAGATGTGGGCTCCGGTGACGGCTTGCTGGCCGCCGTGGACGTTGCCGACGATGGCGGAGCCGGGGACGGTGGCGGGAGTGGTGGGGGAAGATGGGGAGTTGGTGGTGGAAACGGGAGTGAGTTGCTGTTCCTGGAACGGGCCGCAGCCGCTCAGCAGGGCGGCTGCCAGGAGAGAGAAGGCAAGGCAAATTTTAGATGACGGGGGCAAAGGCGAATCTCCCGAGTGCTGCAAGTGATGCAAGCGTAGCAGTTTAGCCGGGCGGTGAAGTACGACTTTGGGGTCAAGATGGATGGCGCGAGGGGGGGAGGAATGCGGTTGTCTAGTGATTAGCGATTGGTGGTTGGAGGCTTTGGTGGGACCGTTGTCGGGTGATTTCGCCGGATTTGCAAATGTGAGTGAGCTATTGTCATATTCCGCATCTTCTTGTTTGGCTTATGCGTCTAATCTTCTGACTCAACTACATCTGACTAGCTGAATCTTCTGACTCAACTACATCTGACTAGCTGAAATTGATGAGGAGACAAGGTTTTATGGCGATCAAGTGGGATCGATTGACGGTGAAGTCGCAGGAGGCGGTGCAGGCTGCGAGTGGATATGCCGCAGAGAATGGGAATCCGGAGGTGCTGCCGCTGCATTTAATGGCGGCGCTGCTGGAGGATCGTGAGGGAGTGGTGATCCCGGTGCTGGAGAAGGTTGGGGTGCCGGTGGAGCAATTGTTGTCGGCGATCAACTCGGCGATTGCGAAGCTGCCCAAGGTGCAGGGTGGGGGACAGCCGGGCATGAGCGCGGCGCTGCAGAAAATTGTGGAGCAGGGATTTAAAGAGGCGGAGGGTTTTAAGGACGACTATGTCTCGACGGAGCATCTGTTGCTGGCTCTGTCGAAGGCGCCGAAGATTGCGGGCCAGCCCGATCCGGTGCAGATGGCGCTGGCGGGGTTGGGTGGGACGCATGAGGCGATTCTTAAGGCGTTGAGCGCGGTGCGCGGCTCGCAGCGGGTGACGGACCAGAATCCTGAGGGCAAGTTTCAGGCGTTGGAGAAGTATGCGAAGGACCTGACGGACCTGGCGCGGCGCGGGAAGCTCGATCCGGTGATCGGGCGGGATGAAGAGATTCGGCGAGTGGTGCAGGTGTTGTCGCGGAGGACGAAGAATAACCCGGTGTTGATTGGCGAGCCCGGGGTGGGCAAGACTGCGATTGTGGAGGGTTTGGCGCGACGGATCTTTCTGGGCGATGTGCCGGAGATTCTGAAGGGGAAGCGGGTTTGCTCGCTTGATCTCGGCGCGATGATCGCCGGAGCGAAGTTTCGTGGGGAGTTTGAAGACCGGCTGAAGGCGGTGCTGAAGGAGATCGAGGAGTCGAACGGCGAGATTATTTTGTTCATCGATGAGTTACATACTCTGGTGGGCGCGGGTGCAGCTGAGGGCGCGATGGATGCGAGCAACATGCTGAAGCCGGCGCTGGCTCGGGGCGGGCTGCGGGCGATTGGTGCGACGACGCTGAATGAGTATCGGAAGTATATCGAGAAGGATGCGGCGCTGGAGCGGCGGTTTCAGATCGTGTTTGTGGGCGAGCCGAATGTCGAAGATACGGTGGCGATTCTGCGCGGACTGAAGGAGAAGTATGAGGCGCACCACAAGGTCCGGATCAAGGATTCGGCGATTGTGGCGGCGGCTACGCTTTCGCATCGCTATATTTCGGATCGCTTTTTGCCGGATAAAGCGATCGATCTGGTGGATGAGGCTGCGGCGGCCCTGGCGATTCAGATTGGTTCGGTGCCGGTGGAGATTGACGATCTGGAGCGGAGGGCGACTTCGCTGGAGATTGAACGCGCGGCGTTGAAGCGGGAGAAGGACGCTGCTTCGAAGGAGCGGCTGGAGGCGGTGGAGAAGGAGCTGGCCGAGGTAAAGGAGAAGGCCTCGGGACTGCGGGCTCGGTGGCAGAGGGAACGCGGAGCGATTGGGAAGATTGCAGAGCTGAAGGAGAAACTGGAGGCGCTGCGGTTCCAGATGGGCGAGGAGACGCGCAAGGGCAATCTGCAGCGCGCGGCGGAGCTGCAGTATGGCGAGATTCCGAAGCTGGAGGCGGAGCTGCGCGAGTTAACGTCGGAGCAGGATGCTGCGGTGAGGGAAGATGCGGTTGAGGCAAAAGAAGCAGATTCCTCCGCTGCGCTGCGGAATGACAACCAAAAAGGCCAGAGACCACGGCGGATGCTGAAGGAAGAGGTCGACGAAGAGGACATTGCGGCGATCGTGTCGAAGTGGACTGGGATTCCTGTATCCAAGATGCTGGAAGGCGAGATGCAGAAGCTGGTGCAGATGGAGGATCGTTTGCGCGAGCGTGTTGTAGGCCAGGATGAGGCTTTGAGTGCGGTGGCGAATGCGATCCGGCGTTCGCGTGCCGGGTTGAGCGATCCGAAGCGCCCGATTGGCTCGTTTATTTTTCTTGGGCCTACGGGCGTCGGGAAGACGGAGACGGCTCGGGCGCTTGCTGAATTTTTGTTCGATGATGAGGCCGCGATGGTGCGGATCGACATGAGCGAGTATATGGAGAAGCATGCGGTGGCGCGGTTGATCGGCGCGCCTCCGGGATATGTCGGGTATGACGAGGGCGGGCAGTTGACGGAGGCGGTGCGGCGGCGGCCTTATGCGGTTGTGCTGTTCGACGAGATTGAGAAGGCGCATCCGGATGTGTTCAATGTGCTGCTGCAGGTGCTCGACGATGGGCGGCTGACGGATTCGAAGGGTCGGACGGTGGACTTCAAGAACACGGTGCTGATTATGACTTCGAATGTCGGTGCGGCGCAGTTGTCGACGGCGTGGGCCTCGGGTGAAGAAGGGTTTGAGGAGGCGAAGGCGCGTGTGATGGATGAGCTGCGGAAACACTTCAAGCCGGAGTTTCTGAATCGTGTGGACGACATCGTGGTGTTCCGGCCGCTGGGCGACGAACAACTGGCGCATATCGTCGATCTGCGGCTGAAGGATCTCGAGAATCTTCTGGCCGACCGCAAGATTACGCTGGATTTGACGGAGGGCGCCCGGCAGGCGATCTTCAAGGCGGGATACGATCGGGCGTATGGAGCGCGGCCGTTGAAGCGGGCGATCCAACGGTTGGTGCAGGACAAGCTGGCGGTGAAGATCCTGGATGGCAGCGTGCTGCATGGCGACCATGTAGTGGTGAAGGCGGGCAAGAACGGGTTGGAGTTCGAGGCAGAGCGGACGCAAAATAGCGCTGCGCGAGTCTGATCGCAGTACGAAAGTGATTTTGAAGCGCGGCCACGGCGATTGCCGTGGCCGCGCTTTTTCTTTTTATGGCGGACTTGTTTGCAAAGGCCGACGATTTATTTGCTGACGGGAAGCTGCGGAGTGGGAGCCGACGAGCTGGGCCGGACATAGACGTAGAGGTCTGGGTTTTGCGGGGTGGTTGGATAGACCGCTGCGAGATGGTAGGTCGGAATGAGGGTTTCGATTGCGGCGATGATGTCTCTTTGGCCCATCGGATGCCCGTTGCGCCAGACGGCTTCCTGGGCGCGCAACTGCGCCTCGGTTTCAGGAAGGTAAATGATGACGCGGGGAGGATTTTTTAGAAGCCGGGCTGCTTCTTCGCGGGCGAACGCGTCGTTGACGACATCCACGTTGTGAGAGGCGGTCTGGGTTGGCCATTTGCGATCGGAGAGAGCGTAAAAAAGGGCCATCTCCGGATAGGTAAAGATGGTATCGGTGGAGGTTGAGCTCGCGGCGACGATGTGGACGACGCCATCGATGAGACGGACTGTGGTGGCGGGAAGCAGAATGCCATTGAGTTTTGTTTGATCGGAGCGGAAGTGCGCTGTGGCGACCGGTCCGTCGGCGAAGGAGCCAAAGGCGAAGGGGATGTCGAGTTTGAGGCGCACGGCATCGACGCAGACGAGGAACACGACGGCATAGACAGCCAATCGTCCGAGACGGCTGCTGCCTGCGAGGGATCCTCCAATGATCAGGCCGAAGCCGGGCAAGAGCATTGCGGGAAAGATGGGGAAGGAGAGCGACAGCATGAAGGCGATATTGAAGGAGACGGCGGCGAAGAGATAGATCTGTGCCTGACGCTCGCTGAGGTTTTTTTTGAGGAGTTGCAAGGTACCGAGGATGAGAAGGAAGACGACGGCGACGGCGGTGAGGAAGATCATGTTGGACGGCCAGGAGGCATGGGCCGCGCCCCAATGACGAAAGGACAGCCATGCTCCCAGGGCGATCGAAGCGATACCGAAGAGGGCGACGACGGGCATCTCGCGGCGGGCGTCCTTCTGTTCCGTGGCGAAGGAGGATCTCCGGGAACGAACGATGAGCCACACGGCGATGAGAGCTCCGCAGGTAGCCAGGATCATGGGCCGCGGGGCAAGAAGTCCGAGGCGAATGGCACGAGTAAGGAAGTCGCCTCCGCCGCCCTGGGCTTTGGCGGCGGGGCCTTTGATGAAGATTGCGACGAGGAATACTTTGAGCGCGCCGAGACTGGCGAGCCAGAGGAAGAGAGCTGCGATGGGTACGACTGCGCCGGCGGCAAAGGCCATGAGCCAGGTGAAGGCGCGGCGGAGGGTGTGGAGTCGCCACACGATGGCAGCGACTACGACAGGTACGGCAACGACTGCGCCGAGTCCGATGGTCTGTTTGGTGAGGAGGCTGAGTCCGGCGGCGATACCCGCGGCGAAGCCGATCCAAAGATTCGCACGGCTGGATCGGTTGCGATCGAGGACAAAGCCTGCGAGATAGCCGCTGAGCATGGCGAGGAAGATGCTGTCGTGGTTGTAGGAGGCGATGGGGTCGGCGAGGTCGGCGGTTGAGATGACAAGAGTGGCAAAGGCGGCGATGGCGGCATGGGCGGGGCGGCAGAGGCGCAGAAGCCAGAGATAGAGGAGGAGCGCGATGATGCTTCGTTCGACCATTCCCGCGACGCGGGAGACGATTAGGTTTTCTCCGAAGAGACTGAGCAGGATGCCACTCTTGAACTGATTCAGGGGAGGGCTGGTGGTGAAGTAATCGCGAAACGGCACGCTGCCGTGTACGAGAGTGTAGCCTCCGACGTATTCTCCGGCGCCGGAGCGGAGGCCCGAGAAGCGGTTGAAGAAGAGAGAGAAGAAGACAGCGGTGAGTACGACTGCGAGGATGCCGCCTGTGATTGCCATCCGATTGCTCTGAGTCTTCTCCATCATTCCTCGAAATAATTATTGGTGATGCTTGCCGCGCGCAAGCGGAAGATCAGGGAGCGGCTCGGTCAGGTTGGGCTGAAGGCTGGCTGTAGAGGAGATAACAGGACTGCGAGATGTCTTGTGGGATGGGATAGTAGGCCTCGCCGCAGAAGCGGTGTGCTTCGCGATAGCTGTTGGCCTGGACGATATCGCGGACGGGGTTGTCGTTGGGGACGCCGGAAGAATTGTATTGCTGGAAGACGACGACGAGGCCGGGCCGGGTGGCGAGGGTGCTGGGCGCGTCGAGATCGATGGTGTTGTGGGTGCTCCAGAGCCAGTAGGTGGTGGGCTGGTTGAAGAAGATGTTTTCCCGGAAGTAGGGAACGATGGCGGTGGACTGCGGGCTGAATCCGGCGATGCGCAGGCCCGGCGGGAGAGTGTGGAGGTAGGCGGCGGTAGCTTTCGCGCCGGAGTAGGGCGAGCGAATATCGAAACGGATCGCTCCCCAGGTCCACGGAAGCTGGAGGAGAGAGAGGAAGAAGAGAAAACCGGCGAGAGCTTTCTGGAGATTGAAGCCGGGGCGGGTGTCGGCGTCCGGGTTCCATACCGCCCAGAGAACCATGAGGATGGTGATCCAGATCATGCCAAGATGCCATGCGAGCCCGTAGACGAAGCTCAGAAAGAGGATGATGACGGCCAGCGGAAGGAGCATCGGAAGCTGGTGGATGCGATAAAGAAAGACGAGGAGAAAGAGATAAAGAGCGAAGGCAAGGAGATGAGAGCTGGAGATGGAGTAGCTGAGAAGTTTTGGAAGCTCGGCGATGCGGTAGCGCAGGCCGCCTTGTTTGGGCGGCGATGCTGGGGCGGATGCGGATGGAGCTGCGGCGATGGCGGGGATTGAAGCGGCGGGGTTCGACGAGGTCTGATGGAGAAGGACGCGGGTCACGGTGGGCGTGGCGACGGTGATGAGGTCTTTGGGCGGGAAGACGATGAGTGCGATGAGTGCGAGTGAGGAGACGAAGATGGCAGCGGCTGGAAGAAAATTTTTTGATGCGATATCAGCCGTGCGGCCGGGACGAAGATGTTTCCAGAGATAGAGGACGGCGAAGGCGAAGGCGACCAGGGTGCCGTGGATGCTGACATTGGCGAGAAGCGCGAGCAGAATTGCCGTAAGGACGGGGCGGGGCCTGGTTTGACGATAGACGTGGGCGACGAGAAAGCCGAGCAGAGGGTAGAGGACGTAGCTGCGGGCTACGACGGCGTACTGATAACCGAGATAGAAGGTGAAAGGGAGAATGGCTCGCAGATAGAAGGGGAAGGGCGCGAGGCGCAGGAGAACGTAGATTCCGGCGGCGGCGATGACGGCGGAGATCCAGCAGAAGATGGAGTAGCTGAAATGAAGGTGGGCAGGAACCCAGAGGATGAGATACCAGAGGGGAGGATGGCTCTCGTAGCGAAGGCCGTGGAAGAGGAGCTGGGGCAGGCTGAGATCGCGGGCGAGAAGCCAGGCCTGCGCTTCGTCGTTCCATGGCTCGTGCCAGGGAACGGTGCACGCGAGCATGAGGAGATAGGCCGCCCATACGGCGAGATCGCGAAGCTTCCAACCCGGCATGAGCACGAGTTTAGCAGGTGAGTTGAGGGCCACTGGAAGCGATGTTGAGCGCCTGAATCTTGAATGGAAGACCTGAGATTTGATTCGGCGGTGAATGAGCGGGCGGCTCTGCGGCGTGGAAAATCCTACGTATACTGGCTGGAGAGCGTCTAAGTGTCTTAAGGGTGGGTCTTTTGGCGATGAGCAAAACTGCGGTGATTATTGGGGCGGGGCCTGCGGGATTGACTGCGGGGCTGGAGCTGCTGAGGCGGTCCGATGTGAAGCCGATTGTTCTGGAGGCGAGCCAGGAGATTGGCGGAATCTCGCGGACCATTAAGTACAAGGGCAATCGGATGGATATTGGGGGGCACCGGTTTTTTTCGAAGAGCGACAGGGTGATGCAGTGGTGGATCGATCTGATGCCGCCAGAGAGCGAACTCGGAACGGAGGCGGCGCCGGAGATCAGTTATCAGGGAAAGAAGCGCGTGGTGACCGTTCCGGGACGTTCGCACGAGGAGCCGGTGCTGCGCGGGACAGGGCCGATCGATCGTCACGCGGCGGAGGAGTCAGAGGATCAGCCCGACGCGGAGGAGACCGAGACGGTGCAGATGGTGGCGACTGCCGAAGAGAGTGAGAGTGATCCTGATCTGGTGATGTTGATTCGTCCACGGAAGAGCAGGATTTATTATCTGCGGAAGTTTTTCGATTATCCGATTACGCTGACCGGGACTACGCTGAAGAATCTTGGCATGGTACGGACGTTCCGCGTGGGGACGAGCTATATGGCGTCGCGGGTGAGCCAGATTGCGCCGGAGAAGAGTCTTGAGGATTTTCTGATCAACCGGTTTGGGCGGCAACTTTACTTGACGTTCTTCAAGAGCTATACCGAGAAGGTTTGGGGGACGCCGTGCGATGAGATTTCGGCGGAGTGGGGGGCGCAGCGGATCAAGGGGCTGAGCCTGACGACGGCGGTGAAGCATTTTGTGAAGAAGGCGTTCGGGAAAAAAGCTAAGGGCGGCGATCTGGCGCAGAAGGGGACGGATACGAGTTTGATTGAGCGATTCATGTATCCGAAGTTTGGCCCGGGGCAGCTTTGGGAGCATGTGGCGGATCAGATTCGCGAGAAGGGCGGGGAGATCCACATGGGGTGGAGGGTGGACCGGATTCACTGCGCGGCGGAGGGCGGGGTGAAGCGTGTGGTTTCGCTCGATGCGGTGAATGAGAAGGGCGAGCGGAGGACGTTTGCGGGGGATTATTTTTTCTCTACGATGCCGATGCGCGAGTTGATAGGGGCGATGGACGCTCCGGTGCCGGCCAATGTGCGCGAGGTGAGCGAGGGGTTGCAGTATCGCGATTTCATCACGGTGGGGCTGCTGGCGGACAGGCTGAAGGTGAGGGAGCCGGATGGCGGCCTGCTGAAGGATACGTGGATTTATGTGCAGGAGCCGGATGTGCTACTCGGACGGTTACAAATCTTCAATAACTGGAGCCCGTACCTGGTCTCCGATCCGACGAAGGTGTGGATTGGGCTGGAGTATTTCTGCTATGACACGGACGATCTGTGGAAGATGCCGGATGAGGAGTTGAAGAAGTTTGCGATTGCCGAGGTGGCAAAGATCGGGATTTTGAATGCGGAGGATGTTTCGGATGCGCACGTGGTGCGGGTGCCCAAGACGTATCCGGCTTACTTTGGAACGTATGACCGGTTCGATGAGCTGCGTGAGTTTACCGATGAGTTTGAGAATTTGTTTCTTGTGGGGAGGAACGGGATGCACAAGTACAACAACCAGGATCACAGCATGTTGACGGCGATGACGGCGGTGGATGGAATTGTGGCCGGGCATGTCGACAAAGCGGCGCTGTGGGGGATCAATACGGAACAGGAGTATCACGAGGAGAAGAAATAATTGAAACGGATTCTGATTGCCGGGACGCTGCTGCTGGTGATCTTTGTGGCGGTATTTCGGCAGCGGATCTTCCTGCGGGATCCGCTGGGCAAGGTGGAGCGGAATGGAGTTGCGCAGGATGAGGCGCGGCTGTATATCAACTATTCGAATGATGTGCTGCTGGAGGATGCTGAGAAGCACACGTTTGTTCTGGTGCAGGGTTGGAGCGGCGTTCCCGGAGTTCCGCAGCATCTTTTTTGTTTCACGGGGTTGCTGTGCTGGACGGATGCGAATCGGGCTACGGTATTTCCGGTCGAGGGCGCCGGGGGCAGGACGCGCGCGACGATGACGGCAAAGGAAGTTACGTTTGTGGACGGCTCGGGCGTGGGGGTTAAGGTGACGCTGCGGTAGGGGATTTCGGGCGGCCATATTAGGGCGTAATCTTTGGAGATAAATCCAATCTCAGGATTCGAACGATATCTGAGTGTCGATGCTGTGCGGGTAGCGCAGGAGAGGAGCTCAAAATGCCAGAGGATAGGATGGACGGGCGCG
>DATAVY010000199.1:0-4629 GCA_036267495.1 Edaphobacter sp. | reverse complement strand
CATCATGACGCTTCACGGTCCTATCTTCGTCATCGCCGGAATTCTCATTCTCGCCGGCATCCAGATGATGGGCATCGGTCTCCTCGGCGAGCTCCAGGTGCGTCACTTCTACACCGCCTCGCATCGCGCACCCTACGCGGTTGATCGCATCCTCCGTCTACGCTCCGAAGAAAGCCTCCTTCAATAATTCACTGCGGCTGCGCACTAGGCGATTGTGTCTTAGGCTCTGCCAACCTCTCGCTGTCGCTTAGTTGCTTGTCGGCCTGCTCCTGCGCCTCTTTGGCAGAGTTCTGGAATGCTGACAGATCCAGTTCGCGTTGTCTCTCATCGGCTTCGATCAGCGGATCGGTCAGCGTCTCCAGGTGCTCGGCAAAATCCCGCACACATTCTGTCTGATCGGTTGGATGCCCCAGTCCATCCACCTCCGCATGCAGCAACAACTCCAGTTGCAGCGCCTCATCCAGCTTGTACGCGTCTTCTCCATAGGACACGCGATCTCGCAATGCGAAGACATCCTCATGCAGCTCCGTCTCGCTTACAATCAGCCCTTTACTGGATGTCTCATAGGATTGTTTGGCGCACTCCTCGGTAATCGCCGCACGCCCCTTTTCGGCAAGCTCATCGCCCGGTGACGCTCTCCTCTTCAAGTGCGCCGTATGCGCAATTCGCCCCAGAATCGAACTGTCTCCGCCTTCGCGGGCATGGCATCCCCCTGCCACGAGCAAGGTCCCCACAATCCATGCCCAGCAACGAACGCCCAATCTCAGCCTGCTTCGATTCAATGCGCTTCCTCAACAATCATCGCGGCATTCTTGCATAAGATTCACGCAAAAAGACGCACCAGACTAACACTCCGTTCCGACACGCGGACACAGAAATCTATATCTATTTTAGCCAGTCTGGCCAATCTAGCTAGGCATCGTATCGAACGGCATCCTCCAGGTGATCCGAAGTTTGCGCCCGATCAATCTCCCGCCTGCTTCGCCAGCTCCTTCTCGAAGGCCTGCTCCCGCTCCGCGACGTAGCTCTTATACCCCTCCGGATCGACAAACGGATTCGCCGCTCCCGGATTCATCCGCGCAAACTTTGCCGTCATCCCGAAATAGCTCCCATGCGCCCCCAGAAACACATCGCACGGCAGCGACTTCAACGTCCGAAATGTCTGCTTGTAGTCCTGCGCGATCGTCGGGTAAGCCACATTGCCCACAAGTTTGTACCCCGGATTCACATTCGGGCTGCCCACGATCACGACGTCGTAGGTCTTGCTATCCTCCCGCACCTTCATCGTCCACGTCGTACATCCCTTGGTATGCCCCGCCGTCTTATGCGCGACAAGCACCACGCCGCCCAGCTTCACCTCGTCGCCGTCACGCAGCACCCGCTCCACCTTCGTCGCGGAAAAATGACTTCCAGCATCCGACCCATACTGAAAATCGTCCTTCCCGCCCGACTCCACCAGCGGCACATCCGCATCCATCACCATGTACTTCGCCTCGGTCAACCGTTTGATCTCCGCGCTCCCCGCAGCATGGTCCCAATGACCATGGCTGATCAGCAGAATCTTAATATCCTTGAAGTGAAATCCCAGCGCTTCGACATTTTTCCTGATCTGAGCAACGCTGCTCGGCAGATTGCTGTTGATCAGAATGTCCCCTTGCGACGTCACGATCAGATACGACGCCAGGTCCTTGCTCCCAACGTAGTACACATTGCCAATCACGCGAAATGGCTTATGGTTAGTCGTCCAGTCAGGGTTAACCTGCGCAGCAGCGCCACAGGCAAAGATCACCGTCAGCAGTAAGGAACGAAAGAGCATGGCAAAAGGATAACTCTTCGACGCCAACTCTCGCGGCGGAGACTCCTAGCTTGCGCGCGCGGCGACTTTCCGCCAGACAATGCGCACCTTGCCCCATTCCGTCTCGGCATCAAGAATCAACTGATCATCGTCGAAGCGGAAGTGCCGAATCTGCTCCGTGCCGACGAGATTCGGAAACCAACTTCCCTGAATGTGATGCACAACCGCCCTGTCGTCTACGTCAATGGAGAACGTTCCGAAATACCCAAAGTAGTCGCTCCACGCGTTGGATTTATCCTCCGTGGTTGCCTGCCGCCAATCTTCGTTCGCGAATAGCGGCGAGCCAGGACGCATAAGCTGTGCCGACATGCGCCCATCTTCGGTGTACATGAGTTGACCGACCGCATCCGCTCCAAGCGGATAGCTGACCCCACCGGCCGCCTGGTGTTCTTCCCAGGACACCAGGCTCCAGCTTCCCAGGAGCTTCTCTCTGATTGCGTCCGTGTTGCGTTCACGCTCTGCCATCGCTAAACCGCCGCCCCGCTCCGAATCACCTGCGCCCCAAACCGCTCCATCTCCTGCATCTGCGGACTCGATTGCAGCAGCACCAGGTCCACTCCCACCGCGGTAAACTCCTCCATCCGCTCCGCAACTTGCTCCGGAGTCCCCACAAACCCGCTTCGCAGCCCACGATTCGACACCGAATAATCCTTCAGCGAAATCTTCGTCTGCAGCTGCGAACCCGAAACCCACTGCTCATAGTTCGCATACCCGCGCGCCGACTGCTTCACATCGGTAATCCGCTCCACCTCGCGCAGAGCCTCTGCCTCCGAGTCCCGCACAATCGCATATCCCGCCACGCCAAACGTCATCGGCCCCAATCCAAGTTTCTCGCGCCGCTCCCGCATATCCGCGATCTTCGCCCCGACAGCATCCGGAGCATCGCCATGCATCAGGTATGCATCGCACTTCGCCGCAATCAAATTCTTCGCCGCATCCGATTCACCACCCGCATACAGAGTAGGCCGTGGCTTGCTCACCGGCTTAGGCGAAAGCACATTGTCCCGCACATCGTAAAACTTGCCCTTGTAAGAAAACCCCTGCTGATTCCAGCATCCATTCACCACATCCAGCCACTCTGAGGTCCGCGCATAGCGGTCGTCATGCTCGTCGAAATGCACGCCATACTTCGTCGCCTCATCCTTCCACCAGCTCGAAACAACATTCAGCGTCAGCCGTCCATGCGACATCACATCGATCGAAGCCGCCTGCTTCGCCAGCAGCGCCGGATTATGAAACGTAGGCCGCACCGCAACCATCAACTCCAGCCGCTCGGTCACAGCGGCCAGCGCCGCCGTCGTCGACCATGCATCGAGCGAAGGCGCATCCATCCCCTTAATGTCGTTCATATTCAGCTCAGCGATCAGCGTCAGGTCGTAGCCAATCTTCTCCGCCCGCTGCGTCAGGTTGCGAACATACTCCCAGCTCGCCTCCATCTGCTCATCGTCAACATTGCGCAGCCATCCACCAAACACCGGCAACCAGAATCCGTATCGCATCTAGCGCCCGACTCCTGCCAGCTCCAGCACACCCGCGCGGCGATCATTCACAATCTTCGCCTCAGCCTCCAGCCAGTCCGCCAGCCGCGCAAACGGATCAAAGCCCACAACCCTCGGCCCATCCGCAACGAAGTTAGAAAGCGCATTGATGTCGTAGTAGACCCGCCGTCCATCGCGATCATCCACCATAAACTCCACGCCGCCCAGCTCGATTCCAGCCGCAGCCATCAGCCGCTCCACCTCGTCAATCACCTCAGGCGGTGTATCGAACGCCTCCACCGTCAGTCCTGTCTTCGGAGCGTCCACCGGGCAGGCTGACCTCACCAGCTCCTGCCCCGTAGGCGTCTTGCAGATGTCCGCCGGGCAAAGATCGAACGTCTCGCCCGTAATATGTATCTTAATCGCGTACAAATACTTCCCGTCCAGAACCTCAACGCGAACGATGTACGATCCCCGCGCCGGCACAAACTCCTGCACCAGCCCGGTCGAATCCATCCCCAGCATCAGGCCATTCTCAGTCGCCGCAGCCTCCGCCAGGTGCTCCTTGGTATTGAACTTCACCACGCCGCTGCCGCTCCCGCCAATATTCGGCTTCACCACAACAGGGAAGCGCAGCCCCTCCGCCGCAGCACTCGCCTGCGAAGCCCGATGAATCACCCGTGCCTTCGGATATCCCAGCCCAAGCGCCTCCAGCATCGCAAGCTGCGTCGCCTTCGACAGCTCGCTCCGGAACGCCTTCACCCCATTCACCACGCGCACGCCGCGATGCTCCAGGTGTTCCAGAAAACCCATCGTGTAAAAGATCTGGTCGCCATGCCCGCGGTTCCACGCTGAAGGGCTCATCTTGTTCAACACCAGGGCATACTTCTCCTCCGGCTTATCGCCCGGGCCGTAGCTATGTTCAACCGCGTCGAGCTTTACATAGTTCGTGCCACGCCGGTCCAGCTCCGCAAACAACGGCTTGAACCAGTTCGGCTGCTCATAATAGATCGCGATCGGCAAAGTTTGTGCGCTCGACATAATTGTCTTCCTGCCTCTTTCAACGTTGGAATGGTCTTCCGATACCAGTAAGCCGTGCAAATCGGCTTACTGGCATCTGATATCCCAATTTTAGATGAATCCAATCACCCGAACGCTTCGCGCGCCGCCATCCCGCTCTCTTTTTGCAAAATTGTGACGAATCGATTCGTAAAGCCCTCTTCGATCGTAAAAGCCACACTTCACATGTTCCGCCCCCGGTGTTGTACTCTGGCATCCAACGACCATGCAAGCCAT
>DATAVY010000198.1:0-32872 GCA_036267495.1 Edaphobacter sp. | reverse complement strand
ACCCCCAGCATCGGCCAGGACTTCTACGGCGCTCAATTCGCCGTCATCACCCGCAACATCGTCATGCAACCCACCACCATCACGCCGCAACTTGCCATCACCGCCTCTGCCATTCCAGCGCCCCTCCAGCAAATTCCCTCTGCCATCACGCTCATCCCGCAGTCCGCTCTCACCACCGAAATCACCATCCTTAACCAACTCCGCCAATCTCCCGGAACCAACGTCATCCAAACCGGCCAAACCGGAGGTCCCGCAGAACTCTTCCTCCGCGGCGGCAGACCCAGCGCCAACAAGGTCCTCACCGACGGCATCCCCTCCGAAGACATCGGCGGCCACTTCGACCTCAGCCCCGTCTCCACGGTCGCACTCACCGGCCCCGAGCTCTACCGCGGCGCCAACAGCGCCCTCTACGGCAACGGAGCCGAAGCTGGAGCAGTCAACCTCTCCACCACGCGAGGAAGCGACCTCCGCCCCGTCCTCAACTACACCGGCGACGGAGGCAATTTCAACACCTACCGCAACGAAGCCACCGTCTCCGGCACCCACAGCAAATTCGACTACCTCGCCGCCTTCAGCCGCCTCAATACCTCGAACGCCCTTCCACTCGACGAGTACCACTCCACCAACGGAATCGCCAACATCGGCTACAACCTCGCCACCAACACGCAAGCCCGCTTCACCCTCCGCAACACAGATTCCGCCGTAGGCCTCCCCGGCGCACACGACATCTACGCCATCTCCTCCTCAGGCAAGCAAGCCGATCAGGATCTCTACTCCGGCTTCAGCCTCGAAAACGTCTTAGCAGGGAACTGGCACAACCTCGCCCGCTACGGCATCGCCCGCAAGCGCGAACAGGTTCAGCAATTCACGCCCACAGGCAATCCCGTCGCAATAATCCCTGAAACCATCTACTACGGCAACACCGTCACCCTCCGCGGAGCCAACGGCTACACCGCCACCGCCCAGGCCCAATTCCATCTCCCCTCCTTCGACACCGTCTCCAACCGCGACGAACTAACCTACCAATCCGATTACACCTTCCCCCACCGCATCGCCGCGCTCGCCACCTTCCACTACGAAAACGAACGCGGACGCCTCCTCGACGCTTCTTCCGGCAATCAAACCATCACGCGCATCAACTTCCTCTATACCCTCCAACTCCAGGGCGACATCAAACACCGCCTCTTCTACTCCCTCGGCGGCGCAGTCCAGGACAACGGACTCGTCGGCATCACCGGAACCCCACGCATCGGCCTCGCATGGGACGCCGTCCGCCCCGGCGTCAAGCCCTTCCACGGCACTCGCCTGCGCGCCAATGCAGCCACTGGCGTCGCAGAGCCCTCCACCATCGCCCAACTCACCAGCCTCGAAACCCTCCTCGAACAAACCAACAACAGTTCCGCCATCGCCACCTTCAACATCCGCCCCATCACCGCCGAGCGATCCCGCACCTACGACATCGCCGTCGATCAAAATATCCTCAACCAGAGACTCATTCTCAAAGCCGGCTACTTTCACAACCAGTTCAACCACCAACTCGAATTCATCGGCCCCAACGGTCTGCAGCGCTACTTCAACATCCCGCAAAACATCACGGCACGTATTCCCGCCGCCTCGCTCAACTCACTCGCCTACCGCACCCAGGGCCTCGAGCTCGAAGTCCAATATCAACCCCTCACCCATCTCTTCCTCCGCGGCGGCTACACCTACCTCGCCTCGCTCGTCGAGCAGTCCTTTTCCAGCGACAACGCCACCCCCGCCACCAATCCCAACCTCCCCGACATCCCCATCGGCGCTCTCTCGCCCCTCGTCGGCAACCGCCCCTTCCGCCGACCGCCCCAAACCGGCTTCTTCGCCGCCCAATACACCGCGAACCGTTTCTCCGCCGCCATCCAGGGCGCCCTCAGCAGCCGCAGCGACGACTCCACCTTCCAGCTCGACAACGCCCGCACCGCCACCAATCCCATCAACGGAAACTACCTCCTCCTCCCCAATCGCAACCTCGACTTCGCCTACGCCAAGCTCGACCTCAACGCCGTCTTCCAGGCCACCAGCCGCGTCACCCTCTTCACCCAGCTCGACAATCTTCTCAGCCAGCAACACATCGGCCCCATCGGCTACCCCGGCCTGCCCTTCACCATCCGCGCCGGCATGAAGATCAGAATCGGCGGCAACTGACAGGCCGCTCTAACCGTGTTTCCGCCGCCGTTGTCGTTGTCGTTGCTGTTGCTGTTGCCATTGTTGCCGTTGTTGTGCGTTTGCTTTTTGGTTATCATCACTTCGCCGCAGGCGGAGGACCTGCTTTTGTCGTTGCTGCCTATTGTTCGTCATCCCGTAGGGATCTGCTGTTGTCGTTGTCGTTGCCGTTGTGCACTTGCTTTTTTGTAGTCATCCTTCGCCGCAGGCGGAGGACCTGCTTTTGCCCTCGCCGTTGCTACTGCCGTCATCCTGACCCTGAGCTTGTCGAAGGGAAAGACCCCGGCAGACTCAACCGGTCCCTCCATTCCAATCTTTTCCAACCTGACTCTCCCCGTCCTCATCATCCAAACGCATCAAACTACCCGCATCAGTGTTTAACAGACGCGCCCCTCTAACCCCCAGAAATAATTGTCTTTTTCCTGTAACGTGGATCGTCTTATTCGCACCGCAGGCTCCCATCAACGCGTCTAATCGGATAGAAAAGAAGGGAAGTCGCCCACATGACGAAACTCGTCCTCGCACTCACGCTTTTTGCCTTCGCTCTCCCCACCGCCCGCGCCCAGCAGGAGAGCGGCACTCCCACTCAGGCTCTCGTCTCCATCGACTCCAAAAACTCCGCCACGCCCACAGCAAAAGACATCACCATCAAAGTCGACAACCGCACCACACAACTTCTCAGCTTCGCCTCCGTCCCACCAAGCGGAGTCCAGGTCGCCCTCCTCATCGACGACGGCCTCCGCACCCGCATCGGCGGCGAACTCGATAATCTCAAAAACTTCCTCGCCAGCCTTCCCCAGGGAACCGAAGTCTTCGTCGGCTACATGCAGAACGGCCGCGTCGTCTCCGGCTCGGCCAACACCGGCTTCACCACCGATCGCGCTGCCGCTGCAGCCGGCCTCCGTCTCTCCACCGGCATTCCCGGAGCCAGCGCCAGCCCCTACTTCTGCCTCTCCGACTTCGTCAAGAACTGGCCCCCCAGCGCCGAAAATCAGTCAGCCCAGCGCACCGCGCAATCCCGGCAGCCCGCCCACAAGGCCCGCATCGTTCTCATGATCACCAATGGCGTCGACCCCTACAACGGCAGCACCAGCATCATGAATCAGGACAGCCCCTACGTCGCCTCCGCCGTTACCGACGCCCAGCGCGCCGGCGTCCCCGTCTACTCCATCTACTACAGCGATGCCGGATTCCGCGGCCGCGGCCGCAGCGGCAGCTTCAGCGGCCAAAGTTACCTCCAGCAGATCGCGCAGGGAACCGGCGGCGTCTCCTACTATCAGGGAACCGGCAGCCCCGTCTCCCTCGCGCCCTTCCTCAAACAATTCCACGACGCCATCACCGAAACCTACGTCGCCACCTTCCCCGTCGAGGGCAACAAGAACATGGTCGGCCTCAAGCTCTCCACGACACTGCCTAAAACCAAACTCAACGCTCCCACCCAGGTCCGCCCGGGAACCATCGTCCTCTCCAACCAATAACTGCTGCAAGATGCGCGTCGGCAACAAACCGGGTGCCCCACGTCCCGCTCCTGGGACATGGGGCACCCGGAACATGAATTTCAACGCTGCACCAACTCCTCGTCCTTTTCAAACTCGTTTCAGCCAGAGAGAAGAAAAAGTATTCGGCTCTTCCTCGACGTTCTGATAACGGTATCGTCTGCCGCGTTCGAGCGCAGGAGACTGACAATACAAACAAATAGCAATTTATTGACGTGAACATGACAACCGCAAATCAGGAGTGGAGCACGATGATCCTGCTCCGGTTATAAGCATTTCGTTGCAATACACAGAAGCTGCGAAAGGCGATCCAGATGGATACGCTGCGGAAGGTTCTGCTTCTACTGCTATTCCTGCCCTGCATAGCAAGCGCTCAAAGCAATCTAACCGTGCTGTCCCTGAATAAGATTCAATTCGCCGACCAGTTTCCCGGAGCAGACGCGTGCATTCAGATTCAAAATGCCATCGCGGCGCTTCCAGTCAATGGCGGAGAGGTCGACGCCAGAGGATTTCTCGGCTTCCTCTCCTGTTCGGTCAATCCATTCGCCAACATCCTCCATCATCCCGGTGAATCCGTACACCTGTATTTAGCCGCGGGATCTACCTTTACGACCTCCGCACAGTGGGTCATCCCGCTCGGCTCCATCGTTACCGGCGGAGGCTCTGTCCCGGGAGGTGGAAGAGGAACCACTCTCGTCGCAAATTCAACATCGTTTCCGATCAATACTGCCGTAATCTATCTCGGCGACTTCGGCCAGTCCGGGGGAGTGCTCGTCGAGAACCTTACGATCGATTGCAACCACGTTACAGGCAGCATCGGAGTCTTCAGCGATCGCGTCCAGGAGCTAGGCGGCGTGCGCAATGTATCCGTCGTGAATTACAAAGCGATCGGCATCGAGATGCTGGATCAGGCCAACCTTCCGCCCGGCACTGGCGGCCTGCCGGAAAACTATATCCTGGATCAACTCCAGATGGGCGGCGACCCGGGATCGACCTGCATTCTGGTTCGCGTCGGCGTAGGAGGCCAGCGCGGAGGCGGCCATATTACCTGTAGTACCTCCTTACTCGAAACAGGCAATCTATCCTGCTCGTCGGGAGTCGTAACGGCAACCTTTACCGCCAACACAATTTTGAATGGAACAGCCATTGGCGTGGAGAGCGGAACAAACTCCGCGTTCAACGGTCTATTTACCGTCACGAGTTCATCTGCGACGCAACTGCAATGGGCGCAAGCTGGCTGCAGCGGTACCTCCACAGGCGCGGGTGTCGGAGTAATGACCCAGAACGGGCTGCAGCTCGATGGGTCAGACGGCACTTACTCCCAGATACACTGCGAGTTCACAGTCGATTGCGTTCTTCTCGATTCCGCCGCCTTGACCGGCGGATGGGTGACCAGAGCCCTCACAGTCTCAGGCGTGACAGGACAATCCAGCGTGAAAAATATCGTTCATTTGGGCGCTGCGACCCACCCGGAAGACGTCATTCTCACCGCGCTCGAGCGATGTAATGGACCAAATCCATCGACCCAGCAATGCGCAACCAACGTCCTTCAGGATGACTTCAACTCCGTCACCCTGCAGGAAGCCTCGCTGGCATGGTACTTGGTTGGTCATTCAAGCAGCGGTGCAGCGCCTGCACTTTTCAGCAGCTCACCATTCGTCGGCCTATTTCTAGCAAATCCATTTCTGATCTTCCGCAATGCTTCGGCCTTCTCTCAATTGGGTGGACAGAACAACGGGACCTTCACCTATTGCGCCGACTGCAAAGTAACCGCTCCATCCTCCTGCTCCACGGTAAACCCGTCAGCCTGCGTATGCAGTGGCGGAGGCACGGGAGCCTTCGCCAAGCGCGTCAATGGAGCATGGTTCTGCAACTAAACGGATCGGATATCTCCATCTCATGATGCAATCGCAGCCACGTTCCATTAGGCTCTATCGGCTATGGTCTCTACTCATCCTCGGCGCGATTGTCTGCATCGATCTGTTGCATCGCTTCTACCCGCAATCGTCAATGTATGGCGCCTTTGACGACGACTTCTTCTATTACGCGCAGATCGCGAAGCATCTCGCCCACGGCGCCGGTTCCACCTTCGACGGCATCCATCGCACCAACGGCTATCACCCGCTATGGCTCCTGTGCCTCACTCTCTTCTCATTCGGCGATTCAGGCCGGATGCTCTTTCCTCTCGTAACCATCACCGCGATCCTTGCTGTCGGTTCTATCTTTCTGCTCAGCATGGTTTGCCTCAGGAAGTTTGGTGTAGCGGCTCCAGGTCGATATGTCATCGCTACCCTCATCGCATTTCAGTCGGAATTGCTGTTGCGCGGCGGCATGGAGATCGCTATCGCCCTTCCCCTCATTCTTCTCCTCCTGTCAATCTATCTGAGCCCCCGACAGCATGACGCTCTCTTCTACTTCCGTTCGGGATTGCTGTCGTCGCTCTGTATCCTCTCCCGCCTGGACAGCATCTTCCTTATCGTCCTGCTTTTTTCCTTCACGCTGATGGCTCAAAAATCTCCGCGGGCGTCTCTCGGATCGATTGCGGTCTTTGCCGCCGGCCTCACGCCGCTCTGGGTCTATTTTCTGCTGAACAAGCTCCTCTTCAAAACCTTCACTCCCGTCTCGGCACAGGCAAAACAACTTCGTCTCCACCGCGCTCCTCAACTCGAGCCTCTCCGCTCGCTGCTCCATCCATTCACCACCGTCCGGCTCCTGGTAGTCGTCCCAGGAATACTGTCGACCGTCGTCTTGTTGGCATTTCTACTCCGCAAACCTGATCGCTTCTCCCCCGCTGCCCGAACTGTTCTGTGGTCGCTTGCGCTCTTTCCGATCGTCCATCTCGCCATTCTCTGCTTCCTGAGCGATTGGCCTCTCTGGTACTGGTACTTCTATCCGTTGCTGCTCAGCTTGTTTGCCTGTATGGCGGCATCGGCAGCCATCTTTGCTCCATCTCCCAAAGCGTGGATCGCCCTCGCCATCGGCGTAAGCGTGGTAAGCCTCGGATATACCACCGCCTTCAACGTCATTCACCCGCCTCGCAAGAACGCTCTGTTTCTCGCGGCGCGGGATATAGCGGGCTTTTCCAAAACCCACCCCGGCATCTATGCGATGGGAGATCGCAGCGGCACTCCCGGCTACATGATCTCTTCACCGATGATCCAGCTCGAAGGTCTCGTGATGGATGAAACCTATCTCGACAAACTTCGCATCCAGCCGTCGCTCAACTCCATCCTCAGCGAATACGGCGTCAACTATTACGTCTCCAGCGACGCGACCTTTAAAGATGGCTGTTATCACACCCGCGAACCGCTCCAGGCCGGACCAGATTCAGCATGCATGCTCGGCGCCTTCTGCCGCCAACCGGACGCCACCTTTACCCACAACGGCATCATCACCCGTATCTTCGCCCTATCCGGCTCAGCCCCGCAGTAGCCGTCACGAACCGGCCGCCGCATAGATCGCCACGATGTACTTCATATCCCGCAGCCCCTCTTCGCCGGAGCTCTTCGGTCTCTTGTCATGCAGCACGCAATCGGAAAAATGATCCGCCTCCCGGGTAAACTGCACCGGGTCCTTCTCCGGGTTCGCCTCGTCGATCACGGTATCGGGCGAACCCTTGCCCCCGCTCGCAAAACTCGCCCGCAGCTTCAGGCCGTCGTAGTCGAACGCGGGCCCCATCTCCAGCCGGCCCTTCGACCCGAACACCTTGAAGTATCCCGGCATCTGCGCGCCATACGTGCAGCTCCCCGTCGCCAGCACGCCTGAAGGAAACTTCGCCGTCCACGAGACATTCTCCTCCACCGTGCTGAATCGCCCGTCCTGGTCGACCGTCGAAGTCGCCGCCGTAAACTTCACCGGCTCCTCGCCCGTCAGATAGCGGCTCGCGTTCAACACATAAATCCCCATATCGAACAGCGACCCGCCCCCCGCCAGCGTTTTATTCAGCCTCCACGCCCCCGGATCGGCATTGAAGCCGAACGCTCCGTTGATCACCTGCACCCGCCCCAGCGCTCCATCCCGGATCAGCTTGATCGCCCTCAGGTTCAGCGGCTCATAGTGCAGCCGGTAGGCGATCATCAGCTTCACCCGCGCCGCATTGCACGCCGCAATCATGTCCTCTGACTCTTTCACCGTCGTCGCCATCGGCTTCTCGCACAACACATGCTTGCCCGCCTTCGCCGACCGGATCGTATACTCCGCGTGCATGCTGTTCGGCAGCGCCACATACACCGCATCGATCGTCTTGTTGTCGCGAAACCGGTCCATATCCTCATAGCTGTAGATCGAGCTCTTCGGCACCCCATACTGCGCCGCGATCCGCTCCGCCTTGTCCCGGTGCCCGCTCACCAGACCTGTAATCTTCGAGTTCGAGCTCCCCTGCACCCCGCGCATGAAGTGGTCGGCAATCGTCCCCAGCCCGATCACGCAATACCCCACCTTCCGCTCCCCACCCTGCGCCGCAAAGCCAACCGACGGCGCCATCCGTGCCGCCAGTCCCATCACTCCCAACCGCGAAAACTCCCGCCGAGAAATCCTCATCCCACACCTCCAATACCAGCCATCCTAAACCGCCAAACCGTCTTTGCCTGTGCAGTCCTTACATTACCTGCATAGCCCTCGCCTTTGTCGTTGCCCGGCCTTTGTCTTTTAGTTGTCATCCTTCCGCGCAGCGGGAGGATCTGCTTTCCGTCTTAGGGCCTTTTCGGTTTTTCCACAGAAAAATTTCGAAAAAATGAAAAATTATTGGCCCCCCCAAAACCACCATCAACCCACCACATTTTCACCAGCGATCCACCACAAAATCACCACAAAAAACCACACCAAAAACACCCACTTTTTCCCAAACCCCCTCAAAAACGCCCGTAAAACAGCAAGGCCCCGAGTCTCCCCGGGGCCAAACTTTTTTTCTGCAATTTTGCAGCTTTAGTACATGCCGTCCATACCGCCGCCGCCATGCTGATGTCCGCCGCCCGCAGCTTCCTTCTTCTCGGGAATGTCGGAGATCATAGCCTCAGTGGTCAGCATCAATCCAGCGATCGATGCCGCATTCTGCAGCGCAGTCCGCGTAACCTTCGTAGGATCAATCACGCCGGCCTTCACCAGGTCCTCGTAGACATTCGTTCCGGCGTTGTAGCCGTAGTTATTGTCCTTCGAGTCGTGGATCTTGCCGATCACCACTGCGCCCTCTTCGCCTGCATTCGAGACGATCATGCGCAACGGCTCCTCAAGCGCGCGACGAATGATCGTTGCCCCGATCTTCTCGTCGCCCTCAAGGCCCTTGATCACCGTATCCACAGCAGCCGCGCAGCGAACCAGCGCCACACCACCACCCGGAACGATACCTTCCTCAACAGCCGCGCGGGTCGCATGCATCGCATCCTCAACACGAGCCTTCTTTTCCTTCATCTCGGTCTCGGTCGCCGCACCCACCTTGATCACTGCAACGCCGCCAACCAGCTTGGCCAGACGCTCCTGCAGCTTCTCGCGGTCGTAGTCGGAGGTGGTCTTGTCGATCTGCGCGCGAATCTCCTTCACGCGTCCTTCGACATCGCCATCTTTGCCGCCGCCATCGACGATGGTCGTATTGTCCTTGTCGATGGTCACGCGCTTCGCCGTGCCGAGATCCTCGATCTTGACGCCCTCGAGCTTGATGCCGAGGTCTTCCGTGATCGCCTTGCCGCCGGTCAGAATGGCAATGTCCTGCAGCATCGCCTTGCGACGATCGCCGAAGCCAGGAGCCTTCACCGCAGCCACATTCAGCGTGCCACGAAGCTTGTTGACCACGAGAGTCGCGAGTGCTTCGCCGTCCACGTCCTCAGCAATGATGACGAGCGGCTTCGCCGTCCGTGCAATCTGTTCGAGCAGGGGAAGCAGGTCCTTCATCGACGAGATCTTCTTCTCGTAGATCAGGATGTACGGATTTTCCAGAGCCACTTCCATGCGCTCCGCATCGGTCACGAAGTAAGGCGAAAGATAGCCGCGGTCGAACTGCATCCCCTCAACTACGTCGAGCTGCGTCTCCATGGTGCGAGACTCTTCGACAGTGATGACGCCATCCTTGCCGACCTTTTTCATCGCCTCGGCAATGATCACGCCGATCTGCGAATCAGAGTTGGCCGAGATGGTTCCGACCTGAGCAATCATGTCGCCCGAAACCGGCTTCGACAGCTTGCTGAGTTCGCCGCCAACGGGAAGTCCGTTCTCATCGCGCTTGCCGATGATGGCTTCCACGGCCTTGTCAATACCGCGCTTCAGCGCCATCGGGTTTGCCCCGGCAGCCACCGTCTTCACACCCTCGCGATAGATCGCCTGGGCCAGAACCGTAGCCGTCGTGGTGCCGTCGCCCGCTACATCCGAAGTTTTCGATGCAACCTCGCGCACCATCTGCGCTCCCATGTTTTCGAGCGCGTTCGACAACTCGATCTCCTTGGCAACGGTCACGCCGTCTTTGGTGATCGTCGGCGAACCGAATTTCTTCTCGATAACGACGTTGCGACCCTTCGGTCCAAGCGTCACCTTCACCGCGTCGGCCAGAATGTTCACGCCGCGCAGAATTGCCTGCCGCGAATCTTCTCCATGCAGAATCTGTTTTGCCATTGTCTCTCTCCTACCGGTGGTATGCCGGTTCGAATATCAGGTGTTTAAGCTTTTGCGCCTGAGGCGCTTTTCGCTGAACGCGAAGTTCACTTCTTGAGGATGCCGAGGACTTCTTCTTCGCGCATGATCAGCAGCTCTTCGCCGTCGATCTTGATCTCTGTGCCCGAGTACTTGCCGAACAGAATGCTGTCGCCGGACTTCACATCAAGCGGAAATACCTTGCCTTCGTCGTTCGACTTGCCCTTGCCAACCGAGATCACCTCGCCCTGCTGAGGCTTCTCTTTTGCCGAGTCCGGGATAATGATGCCGCCAACTTTGCTCTCGCCTTCTTCAATGCGCCGGACCAGAATTCGGTCGTGCAGCGGTGTAAACGATGTTTTCGCCATTGCTTGCATCTCCTTGTTTCGAATTGCTGTTGCGATTTGGCGAACGGAAGCCCGTTCGCGTTGCATTGCACGACACGGCCAGCCAACTTCTCCAGCCTGCGCCGTAGATGGTGTGGAACCGGCTCTCTGCCCCGCCCGTTCGGGCCGTTAGCACTCAAGCCTTCCGATTGCTAACGATAGTCGTGCCGGCTCCAGATGTCAAATTTTCAGTGTTAAATCTGAGTGAAACTCACGCAAGCCTGAACTCTCCGGCGACATCTCCTCCTCGCCGCCACCCACCCGGGAAACGTCGTAGAATGGACCCATGCAGTTACGCCGCACCTCTAAACTCGCTCTGCTCCTCAGCATAGCCACGCTCTCCTGTCTTCCGGCCCTGGCCCAGGACGCTCCCGCCAGACGCGGCCGAAAATATAAAGCTCCCCCGGCCACCTCGCACATCGAAGTCACCGTCGTCAAGAAGTTCAACGGCAAGCCCATCAGCAACGCTGCCGTCGTCTTCGATGCCACCATAGACGGCAAAGACCAGGGAAGTCTGGAGGTCAAGACCGATCCCGATGGCAAGGCCGCGATCGATGTGATCCCGACAGGCAGCACGGTACGCGTCCAGGTCATCGCCAGCGGTTTCGCCACCTTCGCCGACGATTATCTGGTCAGCGAACCCAGCCGCCAGATCTCCGTTGTCATGCTTCGTCCGCAGGAGCAGGTTTCGTCCTACCAGGATAATCAAGGCAAGGCTGCGACAAGAAAGCCCGGCGTGCAGGATCCCGTCCGGCCGACAACGCCGGCAGGCAAGCCAACACCGCCTGCTCCACAAACACCTCAGTAGCCTCAAACGCCTTCGACACCGCACCAAAGACTGACCACTCGCAACTGCATCGTCGCAACTCGCACCTGTGGGACCTATGGACAAGCTGCTAACGGGAAAGACCGCGCTCGTCACCGGAGCGGCCAAACGTATCGGCCGCGCGATTGCTCTCGGACTGGCGGAGCGCGGCGCAAATGTGGCCATCACCTATCTAGGTTCCCAACCTGAGGCTGAGAAGACCGTCCGAGCTCTGGCGGCTCATGATATCGACGCCCTGGCTGCCCGATGCGACCTGCGCGATCCCGAGAGCATTCAGCAAACGATGGCGTCGGTCATCGAAGAGTTCGGCCAGCTCGATCTGCTCGTCAACAACGCCGGCGTCTTCGAGTCAGAAGCCCTGGAAAACATCTCTGTCGAACAGTGGGACGCGATGTTCGCCACCAACACCCGCGCACCCTTCCTGATGGCCAAGGCCGCTCATCCACATCTTCGCAAAGCCAAAGGACGCATCCTCAACATAGGCTCTCTTGGCGGCCTGCATCCCTGGGCTACCCATGCCCACTACTGCACCTCCAAAGCCGCGCTGCACATGCTCTCGCAGACCATGGCCAAGGCATGGGCTCCCGAGATCAGCGTCAATTGCATCGCCCCCGGCATGATCGTCCAGGGCGAGGTCGAGGAAGCCTACGAGCACTTCGCACGCAAAACTCCGATGCAGCGCAACGGCAATGCACAAGACGTAGCTGCCGCCGCAATCTTCTTTGCGACGGCTCCTCACTTCATCACCGGCCAGATACTCTCCGTCGACGGCGGCCTCGGTCTTTAGCCACGAAGTACTTATTGCCCGGTCAGCCTTTGCCACCAGCTCTTTTCCTTTAAATTGTCGTAGAGATTGAGCGGCTCGAGTTGCGGCGGCAACGGCTTGCCCATAAATGCGGCCAGTGGGTTCGAAACGCATAAAAGGTGGGCGTAATCCGATCCATATTTTCGTGCCACCAGTTCAAACGCCTCCAGCATCTTCGGCTTTCGCGACGTTGTGTTGTGAGCGTCGGTCGCCAGAAAGTGTACCCACCGGTTTGCCAGCAGCTCGTGCGCCATGCGTTCGGCATGCTTTCCCATTCGACCAGTTACAGACCCCGCCGTCACCTGCACCAGCACGCCGCCGCGGAGCCACTCGAGCATGCGTGGCTGATCGCTCTGCAGCGTCGGATTGCGTTCCGGGTGAGTCAGGATCGGCGTCAATCCCGCAAGCTGCAGTTGGTAGAATATCTCCGTCAAACCGCGCGAAATCCCATAGTCGGGAATCTCGACCAGAAGATAGCCCAGGCCATTGATGCTGAACTTTGCCGGATCGACCTTTGCCTCCTGAATGTTTTCGTAGGACATGTGAAAATCGCAGCCGCGCCCAAGGTTGACGGCAACAGCTTCGCGATCCAGAAGGCGTTGCAGTTCGGCGATTTTTTCCGCGATCACCCGCGGCTCGTAAGCATAGGAGCCATTCGCGTGGGGCGAGCAGACGATGTGGGTGATGCCTTCGCCGGCGGCGATCTTCGCCATGGCGATCGACGTTTCCAAGCTCGCCGCACCATCGTCCATGCCCCACAGAAGGTGATGGTGAATATCGATCATTGCCAGCTAGAGTAACACCAGCCTAACGCGCCGTTGTCAGCGACTCCGCCATCGCCTGGAACAGCATCAGTCCATCCGAAGACCCCAGCAGAGCCTCGCTGGACCGATCCGGGTGTGGCATCATTCCCAGAACATTGCGCCCTTCATTCAGCACTCCGGCGATGTTTTCAAGCGATCCGTTCGGATTCGCCGCTGCTGTCGCCACACCCTCCGGCGTGACGTAGCGAAACGCGATGCGGCCTTCCGCCTTCAGCACAGCCAGCGTCTCAGGATCGCAAAAGTAATTGCCTTCCATATGCCCGATTGGCATCTTCAGCACCTGCCCTTTGCCGAGCCCATGCGTAAAGGGCGAATGGACTGTCTCAGCGCGCAAAAATGTCTGCTTGCAGATGTAGTGCTGGCTCGCATTGCGCATCAACGCGCCCGGCAGCAATCCCGCCTCGCACAAAATCTGGAATCCATTGCAGATTCCCAGAACCAGGCCGCCACGTTTCGCGAACTTCGCCACCGACTGCATCACCGGCGCAAATTTCGCAATCGCCCCGGTGCGAAGATAGTCGCCATAGGCAAATCCGCCCGGCACCACGATGGCGTCACAACCCTGCAGGTCCTCCGACGCATGCCACAGATACGTCACCGGCTGACGCGCAATCGCATCGACCACATGATGAGTATCGTGGTCGCAATTCGACCCCGGAAAGACCAGAACGCCAAATTTCATGCCTCAAGAATATCATCTGAAAAATCATTACGGCCCAGATTAGACCGGCGCATAGACCGCATATCCGCGCGGCGGGGCAGGGAACTCCGCATTCCCATCCCCGTCTGTGGTTCGTTCATTCGGATGCGCAATGTCATGCCCGTCCCAGGCCACCGGCGCGAACTTCTGGTTCTTCCATCTTGTCTTCACTGACGTTCCCGACCACTTGTCGCCCAGGTTGTTCAACACATAAACACATCCCGGCTGCTTCTCGATCCCGCTGCGTTGCAGGATGTATAAATCCGGATCGCAATGCAGAATGCACGCCTCTCCACCAACGTATTTATGGTGCGCGTCAATCAGCGCATCGATTCCGTTCGGTGTGCCCGCGCGCGCCAGCCCCAGATTGAAGTAGTCGTACCAGAAGATGCAGGGGTATCCCTCGTTCATCAGGATGAACGAATAAGCAAGGTTCTTGTCGTTGACGACCTCGTTGCCGCCCATATCGTGGTTGTCGACAAAGGTCACCGCATTGAACGGCCGTTTCGCCACCACCGAGCCCTCCGCCGTCAAATTGCGTAAGTCATACTTCAACGTGTCGCAGACATCCTTCAGCTTGTAGCGCAGCGGAAAGTCGAATGCGGCAATCTGATTGTCCGTAACCGCCTTCACCCCATCCAGCCAACCTTCGATATCCTCCGGTCCGGACCAGTATTCGCCCACGACAAATGGCGTGAACTCCTTGCCATCGCGTTCATAACGATACTTTGCCAGCAGCCCGATCATCCACGCTCCAAAGCCTTTCGCAAAATCAAAGCGAAAGCCGTCAAACCCTATCTCCTCGATCACCATCCGCGCATATTCGAACATCGCCTCGTACACCCGCGGATTGCGATGACATAGATGCGGGAACCCGGCAAAGTTTTCACCCTCGATCATCACCCGTTCATATCTCGAGGGATGAAAACAGTTCCAGTCGCGGGGAAACTTGCCGGACTTCGGCTTGAACTTCGTCCACCGTTTCTGCCCGTCGATCGGATTGACTTCCTCTTCATCCCCGCCCGAGTTGTGATTGATCACCATATCGGCGTAGGCGCCCATATTGTGCTTGTGCAGGGTACGAATCAGGTTCTCCAGCTCTTTGCGATTGCCATATAGCGTCTTCACGCCACCCTTCTGATCGAAATCGCCAAGATCGAAGTAATCGTAGGGATCATATCCCGGAGAGCGGGCTTCCGCTCCCTTGCAGACCGGAGGCAGCCACAACGCATTGATGCCTGCTTTTCCCAGCGACTCCGATTTTTCGGCAAGGAAATTCCACCACTCGCCTTCCTTCTGTTCCTTGATTGGAGCATCCCAGTAAAAAGCCTGCATCATCACTGCCATCTTGCCTCTTCTCCCCGTACGCGCAGCAACTCCGCCAAACGCGTGTTCGCGTCGAAACCGCTTGCATTGCGATATAGTTCTGTTCCAGCAGGTCTGATGCTGGTACGGCACTGGCAGGTTGGTATGGACATACGAAACAGCAGCGCAACCACGCACCTCAAGACCGCCGGCAGCGCCCTCGCAGCCTGGTGGCGCGCCGCCACGCTCGACGCCCTCATCGTGGGCGTTTTATGGTTGATCGGCCTCGAACTGATCCGCGTGCCCTGGGCGCCGTTCTGGGCAATCCTGGGCGGCATTCTGCAGATCATCCCAACCTTCGGAGGTATGGTCGCGCTTATCGGCCCTGTCCTCGCCGTAGCCGTTACCGGACACGACGAATGGCGTCTTGGACTCGTCCTCGGTCTCTATGGCCTTATCGTCATTCTCGAAGGCCTGGTCATCGGCCCATACGTCCTTCACCGAACCACTAGAGTTCCCTGGTGGGCCGCGTTCTTCGGCCCCATCGCGCTCGGCATCCTCATTCCGTTCTGGGGAGTCCTGCTGGCGCCGCCTCTTCTCGCCGTCGTCTTCGCCTTCCGCAAGCCGCAGCTTCCCAATCGGCCATAGAGGTTCATCCCAGCTTGTATCGCGTCTCCGCAAGCCGGAACAGTGGCCGCCACACCAGCCGGTTCGTCGTGACCACAATCAGGGACATAACAATGGTTGCCAGCAACACAACCGGAAACCGCCCGCCGCCGGTGGCTTCGCTGATGATTGCGCCAAGCCCCACAGTCTGGAGAATATGTCCTTTGATGGGAAAGTATTCAGCGATGATGCTGGCGTTCCAGGCTCCTCCGGAGGCCGTCACGAGCCCGGTGATGAGAAACGGGAAGATGCCAGGGATGATCACAGTCTTCCAGCGCTGAACTCTGCTGAAGTGGAACAGCGTTGCAACTTCCTTCAGGTCGGAAGGAATGGCGATCGCCCCGGCAATCACATTGAACAGGATGTACCACTGGGTGCCCAGAAGCATCAGCGCGATGGAGCCGATGCCCATGCCGCCGCCCACCCGGACCAGCGCCAGAAGAAGCACGGGGAACAGTGCCGTGGCGGGAACCGAAGCGGCAATCTGCGCAAGAGGTTGCGCAAGACGCGCCAGACGCGGATTGGAACCGATCGCAACTCCGGCCGGTATCGTCCAGGCAGAAGCGAGTAACAGCGAAAGGTTCACGCGCAGGAAGGTCGCCAGCGCGCCACGCAGGATATGAAGATACTCCGCTCCCGGCAGAGGACGAAGCAGATCTACCGCCTGAAACGCGGCATACAGTACGCCGCAGGCGATCGCGAGAATAACCACGAGAGTAACCGCGATACGTACACTGATGATGCGTACGCGGGCCGTCGGTTTGACCCCTGCAAGCCGATGCAGTTTTGCCAGGCGGCGTTTTGCCAGGCGAGGGTAGAGACCATCGGTCAGAGGAGCGATCGTATGACGGCTGAGGCTGGCAAGCCCATTCGATTGACGGATCAGATGCAGAATCGGTGATGTTATGCGCTTGCTGCTCTCCACCTGCTCGAACTTGAACTTATCGCTCCAGGCGATCAGCGGACGCCATAGAAGCTGGTCGGTGGCCACGATGATAAGGATCATTGTTGTGAGCCCCCAGGCCACGGCCACACCATTGCCCGCGTCTGCGGCTGTCTGAAGATAGGAGCCGAGTCCGGGCAGCCGGAAATCACGCGAACCCAGGTGGAACATCTCGCACACCATCAGAAAAAACCACGCGCCGGCGACCGACATGATGGAGTTCCAGATGAGCCCGATGGTGGCATAGGGCAACTCCAGTTGAAACAGCCGCTGGGTCCGCGAGAAGCAGTAAATCCCCGTCGCTTCCATCAACTCCTTCGGGATGCTCTTGAGAGACGAGTAAAAACTGAACGCGATATTCCATACCGAGCCGGTGAAGATCAGAACGATCGCCCCCATCTCCACCCCGAGCTGGCGAGTGGGAAAGAGCGCGATCATGGCCAGCATCACAGGGGGCAAAAAACTCAGAACCGGGATCGATTGCAGAATGTCGAGGATCGCAATCATCACCTTTTCGGCTCGCCGGTTGTAGGCGGCGATATAACCATAGGTAATGGCGAAGAGCAGGCTGAGAACGTAGGCAAAGCCGATGCGCACGATCGAGTAGAACGCATAGTGCGGCAGAGCGCGCGGGCTTAGGGAGATGACAATCTCAGGTTCGGGGCGCCCTGCCCAGAACATTGCGATCCGGATCACGGAATAAAAACAGGCAAGCCCGACCGCTGCAATGCATAGATCGAGCAGAAAAGGCCAGCCGCGTTCCAGCACCTGAGTACGGGCAAGCGTCTCCCGCGGTTGCAACCGGCTGAACCGGTCGGGAAGCCGGATCATACGTCGATCTCCTCCTCCGTGCGCTTCGTGGCTTCCGCAACGGTCTCCCTGTAGAGTTTTTCCGACTGAATGAACCGCCGCCGCGAGGCATCGAAGTCGAACAGCTCCGCATACCGCCCCCAGTTGATCGCAGTCTCCAGTTGCCGCAGCGTCTCGTCTTCACTGAATTGCTCATCCAGCACGTCATGGAAGAACTCCTCCGGCACGCTGCGGTCGCTTTTGGATTCAATCGCCCGCACAATCTGCCGCAGCAGCAGCACATTTTCCATGGCCGCATTGCGAAATAACTCCTTCTGCCGAAGAATCTCGGAGTTCGCATACTCCGCGCCTGTCGGCGTAATCTCCGCGTCGCCTTCCGTCACCTTCAGGAAACCCAGCAACTGCGCGGCGTCGACGATCGGTAGCAAATCGTCGATCTCGAAGGCAAGGTCGTCCGCCAGCCGATAGATATCATCCTTGCCATTGTGATCGAGCACCAGCTCCAGAAGACCCGCGATGCCGCCCGGTCGCGCATGAGGCAGCATCTGGTAATGCATCGCCCGCTGGTCGCGTACCGGTTTGCCGGTTGCGGTTTGCGGCAGCGCCGGAGGTTGCGCGTCCGGCTGGGTCAGCACTTTGTAGATGTAGTCCACCAGCTGGGTAAAGGCAGTCGTTTTCTTGTCTCTCGGATGTTGGATCGCCACCTTGAAGTCGGTGCGCACATGCCCCGGATTGCGGCCAAGCACAATAATTCGATCCGCCAGCAGGACGGCCTCTTCAATGTTATGCGTGACCAGAAAGATGGCCTGGGTTGGAATCGTCTTGTTCTGCCATAGCTCCAGCAGCTCGCTCCGCAGGTTCTCCGCCGTCAGCACATCCAGGGCGGAAAACGGCTCGTCCATGAACAGCACCTCCGGCTCAACCACCAGCGCACGCGCAAACCCGACGCGCTGACGCATCCCGCCGGACAACTCCTTCGGATAGGCCGCTTGGAATCCGTCCAGACCCACCGTATCGAGGATCTTCATGCTGCGGTCCCGTCTCTCCGCCGGATCCATTCCGCGAGCCTTCAGCGGAGCTTCAACGTTCTCCAGAACGGTAAGCCAGGGAAACAGGGCAAAGCTCTGAAACACGATCGCCACATTGACATTGGCGGTCGCAATCGGCTGTTCATGCCAGTACACCTCCCCGGCCGAAGGCGTCGAAAGGCCCGTCAGCATGCGAAGCAGCGTAGACTTGCCCGAGCCGGAGGGCCCAAGCAACGCTACGATCTCTCCCGCGGTAATCGAAAGATCGGTGGGCGAAATTACCTGAATACGGTTCTCGCTCGGCTGCGCGTAATATTTTTCGACCCGTTCGGCGCGTATGATGGCTGGCTGCATAAGAATTTGCGTGGTACGCTATGCCCGTGAATTGTGGCGGTTGGCCATCAATCGGCCCTGCGGTCAGCGTATCATTATTAGGTAGAACAAAAAGCACTCCGCAGTCGCGAACGTTACATTTACAACTGAACTTTTATTTTCAAAATTTTGGGGACATTCAGCATGCCAGAGTCAACGCCCGCAACATCGAAACCCAAGGTACTCGTCGCCGATGACGAGCAGGTTATTGCCAACACACTGGCAATCATCCTCAATCAGGCTGGTTTTGAGGCACGCGCTGTTTTCAGCGGAGAAAAGGCTGTCGAATCGCTCGAGAGCTTTCAGCCGGACATGCTCATCAGTGACGTCATTATGACCGGTATGACCGGAATCGAAGCGGCGATCATCACTCGCAGCAAGCTGCCAAAGTGTAAGATTCTTCTCTTCTCCGGGCAGGCGGCGACGGCGGATCTGCTCGAAAAGGCCCGTGCCCAGGGCCATGAGTTCGAGATTCTCGCCAAGCCCGTCCATCCTACAGACCTGCTGGCAAAATTACGCGGTTAGTATTCCCAACTTAATTTCCGCCAGGACGGGTCACATCGAACCGGCGCCGCTCCTTCACCTTGACGGCAGGCACCCCTGCGTACACCGTCCAGGCCTGCAGGTTTCGTGTCGCAACCGATCCAAGTCCCAACACGGCGCCTTCTTCGACGTTGACTCCGGGTGCGACCGACGAGCGAGCGCAGATCCAGGCATACGCGCCTATATTCATCGCGTAGGCCATCAGCGGAAACGCAGGATCGTCATAATCGTGGGTAGCCGCGCACACGTACGCGTCCTGCGACAAAATTGCATGCGACCCCAGTGTTACCGGAGCGGGGTTGTAGATCTCGGCGCCATCCCCGGCCGTCACCTGATCCGAACAGATCAAATTCCATGGAGCCCAGATCTTCGATCGTGGATAAAAATGGCAGCTTGCCCCCATCCTCGCGCCGAAAAGCCGCAGAAGAAATGCTCGCCAGGAATGTAACGGTCGCGGTGACGTTCTATAGAGCAATATCCAGCAGATATTCCAGCTCAACCGTTGCATCCGGTTGCGAAACGAAAATGCAGGCCGCAGATAAGGGTCCGCCGCAGTCTCTGCCGGAATATGTTCCGCCGCGTTGTAATGGACCTCTCTGGGCATCGGTTAAGCCTTTTGCGAGCCGACTGCGGCGGGAGTATGGACCGTAGCGGTCCCAAACAGCCGAATGATGGCCTTTGCATTCTCTCGCATATCGTATCGGCGATGGAAGCATTGAAACGCAAGCTGCGCCATATGCTGCCGCTCTTCGACCGTCATGGCAATCCATCGTTGCAGCAGACGCAGGGTTCCTTCTGTCGTATCCAGCTCCATCAGTCCCGCGCCATCCTCGGCGATCTCCTCCGCGATATTCACCTTATCTGCAAGCAAAACGGGTTTTCCGCACCCCAGCGCCTCTGCCACGGCGATTCCGAAGTTCTCCTGGTGCGAAGGCAGAATGAACGCCTCGCATCCGAAAAAAGCTCCCCACTTCGCGTCGCCTGTCACCATGCCAGGCCAGAAGACGCGGTCTGCAATCCCCGCATTGGCCGCTATTGCCTTCAACTTCGCGCTCCACAACTGTTGATCGGGGCCGGCCATCATCAGGTAAAGATCGGGATCGCTGGCAGCGACCTTGGCAAAGGCATCGATCAGGAGATCGCAACCCTTTTTGCGATGGATGCGGCCAAGGAAAAGAAGATACCGCTTGCCCTTCGCCTCGGGACACTTCGCGAAAAAGGCGCGCTTCTGCGCCTCCGGATCGCCCGATGGCCCGCTCGCCCCATAGGGTACGACATACGCGTTCCAGTGATGCAGCCAGAAGCTCTGTTCCGCCAGCCGCTTCTCCGCCTTCGACGTAAACAGCACACGGTAGGCGCCGCGCAATACCCAGTACTCAGCCGGCACCCAATAGAGCCATTTTTTTATGTGCTTCAGAGGAAACGCATGCTTGAAGTATGGATCGAGCATGCCATGCGTGAACACGACATAAGGGGTATTTCCTGCCAGCGTGCGCCACGCCGCCAACCCGCAGTACTGCCATAGCCCATTCACCACGACGCCGTCAAAGCGGTGGCGGTTTTCTCTCAGCCAGGGCAGCAGTTTCGAATTGAATCCATATTTCGTGTTCGTAGGCCCCAGCGCATGGACCGGAAATCCAATCTCGCTCAGGTAAGGTGCGGAGGGATCGTCCAGCGTGACCACCTCGCCGGTGTAGCCGATCGGCCCATAACTCAGCAAGACCCTCACGGACTCCGTAGGGCCGCCCGCTGCAGGATCCAACGTTCCGATGATATGAAGAATCCGCATCAGTTTTGGCGCACTGGCTTCAGAATATCAGCAGCATTGCCGCCAGCTCGCGACGGCGGCTCGTCCTCAGGACATCGGTATCTTGCGAGTGACCTGTGCGATCGCTCTTCTTAAACCGCGAATGTCTTGCTCAAAATCCCATGTCTCGATCTTTGCCAGGCCGCGTTGTCCCATGGCGCTCGCCGTCTCCGGCATCGCCAGCGCTCTTCGCAGAGCGTCTGTCAAAGCCGCTACATCTCCAGCAGGGAACACACAGCCTTCAATGCCGTCTTTCACCAGATCCGGCTGGCAGCCCACTTCGTCTGAAACAATCACGGCCCGTCCGGCGTTCATCACTTCATTCACAATCAAACCCCATGGTTCCTGGCGCGATGGCAGCACGAAGACCGTCGCAATATCGAAGAACCGGGGAAGCTCCGACTGATTTCTAAAGCCGCAAAACCGGATCCCATCCCGGCCGCTGTCCGCCGCCTGCTTCTCTAACGCGGCGCGTTCCTCCCCGTCCCCCACGATGACAAGATAGGGATGCGGTCCAGCGCCATAGCCCGAAAGTAGATTGTCGTAAGCGTCCATCAGATCGCGGCATCGCTTGCGAGGCTGCAGCTTGGAAGCGAACAGAATCACCGGCCGCGCGGGGTCCAGGTTCAACTCGTCCTGTAACCTGGCACGTTCTTCGCGCGCATCCTTGCTGCGGCTTCGAAAGTAATGATTGTCGACGGCATAGGGCATCAGGTACAGAGGAAAATCTTCCCCGAGATAGTAACGCCAGTACTCCGCATTCAGCGTGCCGATTGGGAGCGCGCCGTCGATTGCTCCACGCAGCAACTTGAAGAACAATCGCTTGGCCGCCAAGGTCAGCATACTTCGATCGCGGTCCCTCAACCACGGCTCCGCCCGCACCAGTACCGGGATGCCCAGCAACTTCGCAGCCAGCATCGCATGGAGAGAATTCACCGAGGAGTAGCCGTGAATCCAAAGCACATCGAAGCTGCCCGTCCCCTTGTTTCCGCGCAGACGAGTGAAGATGCCATAGTTAAGCGGACTCAGCGCGTCTGGATTGGAGTTGTCGCGAAGCACAGGCAGAAATTCATGATGGTACCCGTCCAGCAGAGGCACATCCCACGCGACATCAACCCCGAATCCTTTATCCTCGTAGCCGCGGACGGAAAAGTCCGAACCGAAGAATACCGTCAGATCGATGTCCGTCTCCTGGGCAATTCGCCGCAGCAGAGGCGCCTGGTACTGAATGGGATGGCTCACCAGATAAGCCAGTCTCACCTTGCTGTTCCGTCTGTGGCTCATTGTCGTTGTTATGGAATGGTGACCAGCAGAACCGAAATGATACCCAGCAACGTGCCGATCCCTCCGGACTTGATCGCCCCCTTCATCAAACTCGTCGGAAGGAAAACAATGTCCTCCGCTTGCAGGACAGGATCGGGCGCCTTGCCTTCCATCACCTTCTTGATATCGACCCGAACTACCTGGCGAGTCAATCCAACCGATCGAATAATTCGCAGATCGCTCATCTTGCCTTCAAAGCCGGGACCGCCCGCAAGCGCCGCCATCTTCATCAGCGTCATCGGCGAGTTTTGCGCAAGCGGGATTGCCCCCTGAGTCCTGAATGCTCCAAGCAGATAGACCACTCCCACTCGCGGAACGATGATCGTATCCCGGGGAAAAATCGGTATGTTTGCCAACTCGCTCTTGGCGGGATCGGTTCCAAGGTCGATCGTGATCGGCTCCGCCAGGCCAGGCCGGTTGATCGTAATAATGTGGCTTGCGGTAGACGGCAGCCCGCCTCCGCCAACCACCACAGTCGTAGCCGTAGAGGAAAATCCGCCTCCCGATCCTACCGTCGCCAGGACATCGTAGAGCCGTCTTTCCCCGACGATCGGTACAACTCCGTGCACCTCGCCCACAACCGTTGCGATCAGGTTCGGTGAGTCCGTAATCTGGATCGACACTTGAGGATCGCGATACATTCCCCCGCTTACCAGTTTTTGCGTAATCAGATCCTCGGCCTGGTGTATCGTGAGTCCCTCGACCTGCACAACGCCGATAAGTGGAAGTTGAACCGTCCCATCGATACTGATGCGAACCGCAGGATTGTATTCGGGACTCCCATAAATATGAACCGCCAGCTGGTCGGCCACTCCAAGTTGAACATCGCGATGGCCCGGGTAAAGGATCGCAGGATCGGTCGTTATCGTCACTGGAGGATTGACTACGGTAGAAGGCCCTGGCGCCGGCCCGCTGAACTGTGCCATGGCCGAGCGCCCGGAAACCATCAGAACCAGGCCGAGCGTCAGCCATAGGCAGTGGCGGACATACCGCAACCCAGCGCCGACAACGCCGCAAGTCCGGAGATTTGTTCCGCTCTGTCTCATCGCTCCGTCTCTCCTGCCTTCGCCTCATCTCCCGAGGCCGAATGCGCCTCCCAGCTATCGGAGTCCACACTCGAATAGGAATAACCCGAATATCCGTAGTATCCGTAATACTCCGGCGAGTTCAGATCGACGGCATTCAGCACAATACCGGTAATCCCGGCGCCCGAACGCAGCAGAATATCCCGGGCTCGACGAACCACATGCTTGCTCGATTTGCCATGACGCACAATCAGCACGACAGCATCCGCCTGACGCGCAAGGATTACGCCATCGGTAACGGAAAGAATCGGCGGAGAGTCGATGACCACGTAGTCGTAAAGCTCTTCGCAGCGCTTCAGGATCGCCTCCATTGCTCCCGAGCTCAACATCTCTGTCGGAAAAGGAGGAACCGGTCCGCTTGGCAGAATGTTAAGATTCGGAATCTCGGGCACAACCTGCACCGTCTCTTCCAGCTTCGTCGCTCCAGTCAATACCGTGGTCAAACCGATTTTGCCGTTCAATCCAAAACGGTGATGGATGTTAGGCCGGCGAAGGTCTCCATCGATCAGCAAAACCCGCGTGTCCCGTTGCGCAAGAATTGCAGCCAGATTGCTTGCAGCCGTCGTCTTGCCCTCCGATGGCGTAGCGCTCGTCAATACGATGCACCTCGGAGGATGGCCTGCTGTCGATAGCAGAAGCGAGGTGCGCAGCGACCGGAACGCTTCGGCAAACTGCGACTTCGGCTGCGTCAGAATGCCGATATTCCGTTGCGCGGTTGTCAGTGTTCCGGCCTGATCGGCGGAAGACCGGCGCGCTCGCGGAATGATCGCCAATGACGGCAGTTCCGTAATACTTTCGATCTCCGCGATGCTTCGCAACCCGGTGTCCAAACTCTCCATCAGGAAGGCCACCACAATGCCCGCCAGAATACCGAAGACCAGTGCAGTCAGAATCACCGTCGACTGTGGCCGCAGTACGGGACTTGCCGGAGGCAGCGCCGGATCCACCACCTCGATGTCCATCGACTCGAGCCCCGACTCGACGCTGGCCGTGCGCAGCCGTTGCTGCAGGCTGTCGTACAACGTGCGGTTCTCTTCAAACTCACGCTGCCGAAGCGTATATTCCACAAGCTGGTCGCGCAACTTATAGGCATCCGCCTTTTCCGCCTCCAGCGCTGCGGTCGTCTGGTCTTCATTGGCCCGCGCGACAACGTAATTCTGCTTCGCCTGCAGCAGCAGACGATTCTGTTCCGCGTTGATCTCTTTCATCAACTCATCAATCTGTGCCTGCAACGCCTGCGCCTGAGGATGATTCGGCCCCAGTCCTCCCGGCGCCACCATATGCGCATAAGCCGCCTTGGCTGAGGCAAGCTGTCCGCGCAGCACATTCAACTCTCCCGGCGCCGTCCCAGGTGTCGTCTCGATCGAACCCTCGATCGTGTTGGGATCCATGCCGCTCAGCACGCGAAAGCGAGCCTCCGCGATAATCCGAGCCAGCTTCGCCGCCCCTTGCGCCCGGGCAAGGTCGTCCAGCGACGCGCTGATCTGGTTATGGGCTGGGTCGAAACCCAGAATGCCCAGGCGCCGCTGCATGTCCATCACCTGTTCCTGCGACGTCTCCACCTCTTGCTTCAAATCGTCGAGCTTGCCCGACAACCATTCGGAAACATGCTGCGTCGATTCAAATCGCGTCTGGTAACTGCGCTGGATATAGTCCTGGATGACCCGGTTGACGATGTCTGCGGAGAGCTTCGGATTGAAGCTGCTGTAATCGATGCGGATAATGTCCGTCTTCGGGACCAGCGTAATGTGCAGATTGCTTTGCAGGCGGTGAACCGTATCCTGTCTCACATTTCCATCGTCGAGCGAACTGTGAGGGACCGGCCCCTTGCTCTCCAGAAAGTCCGCATTGTTCGCCAGGTCCATCTCGCGGCAGACCTTCAACATCAGCGAATCGCTCTTCAGTATCTCGATCTCGGTCTGCAGTTTCTGGCTGGAATCGTCTTCACCCGGCACCGCGCTGACCCGATATTGATTGGAAGATCCCGACCGCACCTGAATCCGGCCATAGGCGTCGTATAGCTTGGGTTGAGACTCCGCCTTGAAAACCCCATACGCCAGCCCCAGAAGGATCGCGATAATTAGAACCCAGCGCCGCTTCCGCAGCACGATCAGCGCTTCAGACAACGTCGTGTCCGTCACTGTCGTACTAAATCCAGACTGGTTCGCCTCCGGAACACCCGGAGGAGGCGGCTGCATAGTTGGGGAACCCATTGCCCCTAGTCTACCCGAGTGTGTCGAATGTGAGGAAAACAAGATCGCCAGCCTGGAACCTCGACTTCGAATTGCAGATCGTCCCGCCGCTCTGCAATTCCTCCGCTATCGGATATCCTCGACACTGAGGGATGACATCGTATCGCTATGAGTGAAAACATCAGAATCGCCGTTGTCGGATCGGGGTATGTTGGCCTGGTTGCCGCAGTCTGTTTTGCTGAAATCGGTCACGATGTCATCTGCGTGGACAATGACGAGCGCAAAGTGACTGCTCTAAGACGCGGTGACTCTCTCATTCACGAAAGCTTTCTGCCTGAGCTGCTGGAGAAATACCGCAACACCAGGGTCTGCTTCATGACCGATCTCGCCGAAGCCACCCGCGAGTGCGAAGCCATCTTCATCGCCGTGGGAACCCCGCAAAGCGAGGCCGGCGACGCCGATCTCTCCTACGTCGAGGCGGTAGCCTGCGAAATCGCCCGCTCCCTCACCAGCTATAAAGTCGTCGTCGAAAAGAGCACCGTCCCCGTCTACACCAACGAGTGGGTCACCCGTTCGATGGAGCGCAATGGCGTCTCCCGTGGTCTCTTCGACGTCGTCTCCAACCCTGAATTCCTCCGCGAAGGAACCGCCGTCTCCGACTTTCTCCATCCGGACCGCATCGTCATCGGGGCCGACAGCGATCGCGCCGCCGAGGTGCTCAAACGAATCTACCTCCCCCTCACCAGCGGCGACTATTACAAACGAGTCGATGCCATCGCCGGCTGCTGCAACCCCACGCTGCCGCCGCCGCTCCTGCTGACCTCCACCAAGAGCGCCGAGATCATCAAGCACGCCTCCAACGCCTTCCTCGCCCTGAAGATCTCGTTCATTAACGCCGTCTCAAATCTTTGCGAGGCCACCAACGCTAACGTCGAACAGGTAGCCCGCGGCATCGGTCTCGATAGCCGAATCGGCCCCAAATTTCTTCGCCCCGGTATTGGCTACGGAGGCTCCTGTTTCCCCAAGGACGTCGCCGCCTTCCGCTCGGTCGCTGAACAGTTGGGCATCGACTTCAATCTCCTCTCCGAAATCGAAAAGATCAATACACAGCAGAAAAAGCGTTTTCTCAACAAGGTCCGTTCCGCCCTGTGGACGCTTCGCGGCAAACGGATCGGCGTCCTCGGTCTCGCCTTTAAAGGAGAAACAGATGACATTCGAGAGTCGCCCGCCATCGACGTCGTCAAAATGCTTCTCGCCGAGGGCTGTTCCATCGCAGCCTACGATCCCGCCGCAGTCAAGCGCACCCAGGAGACTCTCCCCGCCGGTCCCCATCTCGATTACGCCGCCGACGCTTATGCTGCAGCCAAGGACGCCGACGCCCTGCTCATCCTCACCGATTGGGTCGAGTTCGCTACCCTGGATCTCAACCGCCTCAACAAGACGCTTCGTTATCCCATCGTTATTGATGGCCGCAACCTCTACGATCCCGATATCATGGTCAAGCACGGATTTACCTATCTCAGCATCGGCCGTCCCGCGGTCTATCCCGCACGGGATGTCGCTTCAGCCGCTGCCAATTAGGCACAGAGGCAATTCTGCGCAGGCATCAGGCCCCTTCATCCACGAAAACAGCATCCAACGGCAGATGATTTAGGAGAAGAAAGGTAGTACATGATGTCTAGACACGTTCTTGTCACTGGAGCGGCCGGCTTTCTCGGCTCCCATCTTTGTGACTCGTTGCTCGCTGCGGGAAACTCCGTAATCGGTGTCGACAATCTCAGCACGGGCAAGCTCGCCAATCTCAGCCAGCTCGACCGGGAAAGCCGTTTCAGCTTTCTCGAGCACGACATCACGAGGTCCTTCGATGCCGGCAAGGTCGATTTCATCTTCAACTTTGCCTCCCCCGCCAGCCCCATCGACTACACCCGCCTTGGCGTCGAGACCCTCCTCGTCGGCTCCGCTGGAACCATCAACACCCTCGATCTGGCCCGGAAATATGGCGCCGGCTATCTCCACGCCTCCACCTCCGAGTGCTACGGCGACCCGGAAGTGCACCCCCAGGTCGAGTCTTACTGGGGCAACGTCAATCCGATCGGCCTGCGCTCTGTCTACGACGAGGCCAAGCGCTTCTCTGAAGCCGCCGTCATGGCCTATCACCGCTACTATGGCGTCGACACCCATCTCGTCCGTATCTTCAATACCTACGGCCCCAGGCTCCAGCCCAACGACGGGCGTGTCATCTCCAACTTCATGATCCAGGCCCTGCAGGGCGAACCCCTGACCATCTACGGCGATGGCTCTCAGACGCGCAGCTTCTGCTATGTCTCCGACCTGATCGACGGTATCCTGCGTCTGTCCCGCTCGCATGAGCACCTTCCCGTCAACATCGGCAATCCGGACGAGTGGACCATCCTGGAGTGCGCCCACGAAATTCTTGCCGTTACCGGCGCAGATTCCGGCATTCTCTTCCGGCCGCTTCCCCAGGACGACCCAACCCGCCGCCGTCCCGATATTACGAAGGCCAGAGAACTGCTGGGCTGGGAGCCGAAGGTCAAATTGCGTCACGGTCTGGAAAAATCGCTGGAATACTTCAAGGCATGCGCCCGCCTGAACGATCCAGTCGGCGCGGATCAGTCGACGCGCTGACCCACCGCCCGCTCGCACTTAGCCCGGATACTAATGCAGCCCCGGATAGTTGTGCAGCTTGGGATACCAGGTCAACTGCACCGCAACCGAAGTGTCCTTCTGCAGACCTGGCTTGTAAACCGGTGCCTTCCATCCTTCATACTGCACCCAGGCGTTCAGCTCCGTCTCTCTTCCCAGACGTTTCACCACACTCGCCTTGAATTGATTCTGCGTCGTCCCGCCGGGAATAAAGTTGAATGGCGTCTTCTTGTTGAGATACTCCAGCTGCACCCACTCATTGCCGGACAAGTGATACGTCAACCACGCCTGCCCGCCCTTCGCTTCGCGGCCAATCCAGTCACCCATGATGAATCCCTTGTTGGTATACCCCTGTAGCTGGACAGCCTCCCAATAGGCGAACTGCCCTGCATGGGCCGGCTCGACATCAGGATCGGTCGATACAGCCTCTACTCGGAAATCGAGTTTCTTCACCCCCGGAATCTGCGAAACATACAGCCCCGTCCGATAAGACGACCGCCGCGGCGCGCTGATCGGGGTCACATCGTCATGCACGATCGAATCCAGATAAAACGTCACATAACGCCGCAGGTAAGGCAGCCGGTACGAAAGACTGAAGTCGCTGAACCGCGCGCCCGGATCGTCGCGGCTATTCTTCTCCGGCCCGGCGGTATCGTTCGTGTCGAAAAAGCTGTGAAGAAACGTGTGCAACGTCACCGGCGCATGGCCCTCTCCGCCCCAGATGACCGTCCGCTCAAAACCAAATTCAAAGTTTTCAGTCGGGCGGAATGAGAACATCTCCGCGTGCACCCACGGCGATCTCGGAACATTGTGTCCCTTCAGGCTTCCGACAAAAAAGTCATACCGTACCGGTCCCAGCAGCTTCGAGAGATAACGGATATTCAAAGGCTCAACCCGATTCACCCGCAAGGAATAGATATTCTCGGCGTTATTCGACCACGCCATCGCGCTGCCCGCCGCCGGCCCAAGCCACGCGTCCGTCTTGCCACCCGTGATCTCATGCCCCAGCAGATGAGCCGAAGCATACGCCTCCACCAGTCGAAAGGGATTCTGCTCCAGGATCGGATCGGCAGGAATCGTAGCCTGCGGCCCCGTGAATGCGATCTCATCGATCAGCGAAAGTTGAGTCGCCAACTCAGGAGAGTATCCCGTGCCCGACGGGGAATGCTGGTATTCGCCCCTGAGATACAACGAAAACGGCCCCCACTCCTCGATCGTCGAAGCGCCCGCATTAGCATTGAAGCCGCTCTGATACGGCCGCCCATAATCGTTGCTGATCGTCTGCCCCAGGTGATAGCTGTCCCGCAGAATCGGTCCGTCGATCCCTAAAAAGCGCGTATAGGAAGAGTCCAGCCCGTACACCAGGCCGCGGTCGATATTACCGCTTGGAATCTCCGCGCTCAGGTAATTCCACAACTTCTCGAAAATGCCTTGAGCCTCTTCATTGTCGCTGTTGAGAATTACCTCCTTAGACGCCATCAGCATATGCAGCGCGCTCCGTCGCGTATAAGGCCGCATCCCCAGGTACATTGTGTCGAGAAAACCCATCGAGTACAGCCGCGTCATCGCGGGATATACCCAGCTATCCACGGGAATGTAGGTCGAACCTAACCGGTCCGGCGGAGGCTTCAAAGCCGCCGGAGCATAGGCAGGGTACCCCAGATACGGAGACTGCGCAGTAGGGCTCGCAGGCAGGGATAACGGTGGCCCCTTCTTCTCCGGTATCGGCGCAGATTGCGGCGCGCTCTGTGGAGTCTGGCTTCGATCGTCATACCCCGGTATCGAAGGAATCGTTCCACCAGGAGTTGGAGTCGGTACCGGCGCCGACCCGGGAGTTGGAGTGGAAGCCGGCGTCTGCGCAAAAGCAGTCGAGGCGGCGCATAGAGTCAATGCCGCAAAAGAAAGAAAGCCCCTGATCCGCACTCACACCTCAATACCTGTCGCTCACCTGCAGCTTCCAGTGTAATCGCGGATTGTTCTACTTGTCCGCCGCGGCAATTCGCCGCCGAAGACCCTCTCCGGCTCCCTCCAGCCATACTTTTGTGCAAACCTTCCGGCCAATCAAATGTTTTTTCATCTGCACCACAGGATCGACCGGCGAACCTCCGCTTTTGCCTCTCATGCGAAACTCGATGCACTCAATCAACACCGGACCGTCGCCGCCCCGGGTCCGCCCCAGCGACTCCTGCGCCACCCGGTACAACGCCACCGCATCTCCCGCGTCCACAGGAATCCCCGGCACCCCCCAGCGAACCGTCTTCCCGCTCAGGTTCACTGCCCCCTTCATCGTCTTCCCCCCAGGCAGAACCACGAAGATAATCGGCAGCTCCAGTCGCGACGCAAACTCCAGCAATCTTCGCCACCCTTCTTTCGCAATCTCGCCGCCACGAACATAAGCGATCGCAACATTCGCCCGGCCCAACGTCTTGAAGCAAAGCGCCGCGCCCATCGCCATCTTCAGCCGCTCCCCGGCGTCATCGATCCACGGCAACCGCCCGTAAACACCAGACAACTTCGCCCTCTTCCCTCGCTTTCCCGAGTTCAGCTCAGCCACCCGCTTCAGCAGGGAACTGACCTTCTCCCCCGCAAGCAGATCCATCACTACGCCCATTTGAGAATCGCTCACCAGATCCCCCGGCCCAAGATCGATCGCCGTGCTCACCCGGCAAGCCTCCTGCCCGCGCACCGGGTCCACCCGCCGCCGTCCCTTCACCCTCTTCTGCAACTTCGTGATATGTTCGTCCAGCACCCTTGCTTCCGCCATGGCCCGGTACATCTGCCGCAGCTTTTCATTCGGCACCAGCGGGTTCTCGTCCTGTCCAATCTCGCTCAACCAATCCTCCCCAACCGTCAACCTGCCAAAAAGAGAGGGCCCAATGGACCCTCTCCGAGTAAATTCGAAATCCCAATCCCGTCTAAGCTCTCGCCGGATCGCCCGCCTCAACATCCAGCCCAAGCTCTTCCATCGCCTTCTGCGCATCCTCAGCCTTGAACCTGCCCTCGCGTGCAAGCTTGGACAAGGCCGCTCCAGCAATCGCCTCCGCGTTGATCTCGAAATGTCTTCGCAGATGCTGTCGATTGTCGCTTCGCCCAAACCCGTCCGTCCCCAGGGCAACCAGCCGTGAGGGCAGCCACGGCGACAGCACATCCGGCACCGACTTCATATAATCGCTCGCCGCAACGATCGGCCCCTTCGCACCGCCCAGCGCCGTCAGCAGATAAGGGACTCTCTCCTTCTCCGCCGGATGCAGCCGGTTCCATCGCTCCACCGCCAGCGCATCGCGCCGCAGCTCCGTATAGCTCGTCACGCTCCACACATCGGCATGGATGCCATACTTCGTCGCCAGAATCTCCTGCGCCCGCAGCGCTTCATTCAGAATCGTTCCGCTGCCAAACAACTGCACCGTCGCCTCGCCTGCCGCGGCCTTCAGCTTGTAGATCCCGCGCAGAATTCCCTCCGCCGAGCCCTCCGGCATCGCCGGCATGGCATAGTCCTCGTTGTACATCGTGATGTAGTAGAAGACGTCCTCGCCGTTCGCATACATCCGCCGCATGCCATCCTGAATCACCACCGCCATCTCATAAACGTAGGCCGAATCGTATGTCAGGCATGTCGGCACCGTGCTCGCCAGCACCACGCTATGCCCATCCTGGTGCTGCAGGCCTTCGCCAAGCATCGTCGTCCGCCCGGCCGTTCCGCCCATCAGGAAACCCTTGCCGCGCGAATCCGCAAACGCCCACACCATGTCCCCGATGCGCTGAAATCCAAACATCGAGTAGTACATGTAGAAGGGAACCGTCGGCACCTTGTAGTTCACATACGCGGTGCCCGCAGCCGTGAACGAAGCCATCGATCCCGCCTCGGTAATCCCTTCTTCCAGAATCTGCCCATCCTGCTCTTCGCGATAGCTCAGCAGCATGTCCTTGTCGTGTGGCTCGTACTTCTGTCCCTCGGGAGCGTAGATGCCTACCTGCTTGATCGCCGACTCCAGCCCGAACGTCCGCCCCTCATCCGGCACAATCGGCACAATCAACTTGCCGATCGCTTTATCCTTCATCAGGTGCCGCAGTATGCTCACAAATCCCATCGTCGTCGAAACCGCGCGTCCATTCGATCCGCGAGTCCACTCCGCAAACTCACTCAGCGGCGGCGCCTTGAAATCCAGCTTCGTCACCTCGCGCACCGGCAGATATCCGCCCAGCGCCTTGCGCCGAGCCTGCATGTACTGAAGCTCCGGCGAATCCGCCGCCGGCCGGTAGAACGAACCGTCCTTCGCCGACTTCTC
>DATAVY010000197.1:0-9111 GCA_036267495.1 Edaphobacter sp. | reverse complement strand
CGGCTCCCCGCCGGTACCGGCATCATGCTCGACGACGTAGCCGCCGGCCTCCTCGCCTTGGCCGTCGCGCATCTCCTCCACCTCTGGTTCTAGCCCGCAAGCGTCCCCACAGTTGCACTCCCTTGCACACCCGTCTACGCTAAGACCCAGTATGACCACCCTCCGCTCGCTCCTGACGCCGGACAAAGCCGACACCAACGCCCCGCATCTCGACCGCCTCACGCCCTCCGCCGCCATGCCCGGTGGCGACGTCGACGTCTACGGCTCCCACCTCCAACCCCACGCCACCCACATACCCTATGCCACCATCGGCGACACCCCGGCACCCATCATCCTCAGCCGCCCCACCCGCGCTACCATCCGTGTTCCTGACGGCGCCATCTCGGGCGATCTCGTCCTCCACCGCAGCGGCGCCGGAAGCAACGCAATTAATATCCACGTGGCCGTCCCAATGGCAGAGAACCTCCACCCCGTAGCCAATCCCGCAGTCGATTCCGACGGGAACGTCTACGCCACCGTCTCCGGAGCACGAGGCCAATCCGTCCCCGTCTCCATCTTCCAAATTCAGCGCGATTTTCAAGTCCGCCCCTTCGTTCGCGAGTTGCTTAACGCCACCGGCCTCGCCTTTGGCCCCGACGGCTATCTGTATGCAAGCTCCCGCGCCGAAGGTACCGTCTACCGCATCTCTCCTGAGGGCGCCATCTCCACTTACGCGGAAGGTATGGGCGTCGCAACCGGCATCGCCTTCGACCGCGATGGAAATCTCTTCGTCGGCGACCGCTCCGGCACCATCTTCAAAATCGCCCGCGGCAACTCCGATGGCTCCAGCGGCCCGCGCAGCAGTGGGGACAAGGAAATCTTCGTCTACGCCACCCTCGAACCCAGCATCGCCGCCTATCATCTAGCCTTCAATGATGCCGGTATCCTCTTCGTCACTGGCCCCACTACCTCGTCCAATCAGGCCATCCATGCCGTTGATCGCGACGGCAATACCACGGTCTTCTATCAGGGTCTCGGCCGCGCCCAGGGTATGGCCTTTGACATTGAGGGCAATCTTTATGTTGCCGCCAGTCTTCACGGCCAGCGCGGTATCGTCCGCATCACTCCCCAGCGCGAAGCGACGCTCGCCATCTCTGGCAACGACCTCGTCGGCCTGGCCTTCCTCGAAGAGGGCAACGCCACCCTCGCCACCCGTGACGCCCTCTACCACGTATCCCTCGACATTGAAGGCCGCAGGCTATTCTGACGCGACGGGAACTCGCCGATATTTAATCGTCACCATCCTGCAAAGACTCCCGTCAGTCAACCTTATCGCCAGGAGAGCTTCAGTTTTCGTAAAATCGGAATCGCCATGTTCTCTCGAACTCGGACACGACCCTAGCATCATCCACATCACGAACGAAGGGAAGATACTGTGGACTCGCGGCTCTATAACAGGCTCCTGATTCGACTCCTTGCGCTGCCCGTTGCTGCACTCGCCATCTTGGCAATCATCCTCGGTTACGGTCTGCAGCGAGTTCAGGAGAGCGCAAAGGCAGTCGACCGCGCCGATCTGACCATTCTTCACGCAAACCGCCTCGTCAAACTGATGGTCGATGAAGAGACGGGGCTGCGCGGATTTCTCCTTGTACGCAACCCAATCTTCCTGCAGCCTCTGCACGAGGCAGATCAGGAGATTGAGCCCGAGTTCAACACTCTCTTCAGCATGATCCACACCCCGGATCAGGTCGCCCTCCTACAACGACTCCAGGCCACCCACCGACAATGGGAGCAAGAAGCCTATCAGGACATTCACTCTGCTCACCTCGATTCGCCTACCCTCGAACAGCACATGCTTAAGCGCAAGCAGGACATGGACGATCTGCGCGCCCAGATGGATGAATTTATCGGTATCACCGCCGGACATCGCGCCAACCACTCCGCGGAAGACACTCAAGTCAACCGTTACGCGCGGATCGCCCTGATCACCCTTGTCACCCTAGTCGCAGCGTTGCTGGTTTGGGATACACGCAGGATCTTTCGTAAGCTCACCGCTACCTACAACGATCAAATTCGAGAGATTAAACTCCGAAACGAAGAGTCCTACGCGCGCGAGCAGTGGCTTAACACCACAATCCGCAGTATCGGCGATGCGGTCATCGCCTCCGACGTAGATGGCAAGGTCGTGTTCATGAACTTCATCGCCGAACAACTCACCGGCTGGCAGGAGGAGGAAGCCCGCGGTGTGGGCCTCCACAAAGTTTTCCCCATCTTCAATGAGGAGACCCGCGCCGTCGTTGAAAATCCCGTCGACAAGGTACGGCGTCTCGGCACCGTCGTAGGTCTGGCTAACCACACCTTCCTCATCTCCAAGAAAGGAAAGGAAATCTGCATCGACGATAGCGGCGCGCCCATCCGCGACAGTTCCGGCCAGATGATTGGAGTCGTCCTCGTCTTCCGCGACATTACCGAACGCCGCATGTCCGAAGGCGCCTTGATGCGGGCTGAAAAACTCGTAGCTGCTGGACGTCTCGCCGCCACGGTTGCCCACGAGGTCAATAATCCACTCGAAGGGCTCACAAATCTTGTCTACATTGCGCGACGTTCAGAGAATCTGGACGATATTCGTCATCTGTTGATGCAGGCCGAGGGTGAACTGGGGCGTATCGCCCACATCACGCGCCAGTCTCTGGGCTTTTATCGCGAAACAAATAATCCCGCACATTTCAAGCCCGCAGTCGTTGTCCGCGAAGTTACAGATTTCTACGCTTCCCGCGCCGCCAGCCTTGGAATCTCTTTAATCGTCAACGCCATAACAGAAAGAGATGTCTTGGGCTCGGCCGGAGAGCTTCGTCAAATCCTTTCCAACCTGCTCGCCAACAGTCTCGACGCTTGCGCCAGCGGATCCACGATTCGCATTGAGGCAAATTCCGCGATAGACCCGCGCGATCTCACACGTCCCGGCGTTCGCATCACTATTGCCGATACCGGCCTCGGTATCCCTCCCGAACATCTCGAAAATATATTCGAGCCATTCTTCACCACAAAGAAAGATACCGGCACAGGTCTGGGTCTCTGGGTCTCCCGCGAATTGGTCGAGAAACATGGCGGCAGCCTGCGGGTTCGTTCCCGTACCTCCCATCCGTTATGCGGCACCCTCTTTTCAATTTTCCTGCCGGAGCAAGGGGGAATGCAGCCGATCGATTCCTATCTCGGCGAGAATCTGGCTTCCTATAAACCCGATGGCATCCGAAGCGCTGTACCCTTGGACTAGCGATCCATCGAAGCCAGACACACCCTGCACGGTTGAATTGAATGCAAATCGACGACCGCTTTTCTCTACCGAATTCCGAGCGCTCTATCACCTTTCGCAGGTCAGTCAATATCACCGCCATTGAAATCGCGCATGAGACGGAGCGCCCACGGAAGAGATGTCAACGAGTGCCTGCTTGCCGGGTAAAGGAAGGGTACAAAGAAAGAAATGATCGCTGAAATCATCGCAGTCGGCTCCGAAATGCTTACGCCTTTCCGTCAGGACACCAACTCCCTCTATCTCACCGAAGGGCTGAATGACCTTGGTGTGCAAGTCGTATTCAAGACCATAGTCGGTGACAACCTCGCGCACCTCACAAGCGCCGCGACCATCGCAATCTCCCGCGCCGATATTGTCATCTTCTCGGGTGGACTTGGACCGACCGAAGACGACCTTACCCGCGAAGGCGTCGCCGCCTCGCTTGGTATCGCCATCCGCGCCGATAACACGGCCCTCACGGCTCTCTACAAACGGTTCGCCGCTCGCCAGATGATCATGCCGCCGAACAACGCGAAGCAGGCTGACGTCCTTGACGGCGCAATTATCCTTGAAAACAAGAACGGCAGCGCCCCAGCGCAATATCTCGACACGACTGTGCTCGGGTCAAACGGCAGATCCATTCGCAAAATCATTATCCTTCTTCCCGGGCCGCCCAAGGAGCTCAAGCCGCTTTTCGATACCGAGGTGAAGCCACTCCTGTCCGCCTCCCTGCCGACTCGCCATCTCGCGCGGCGTATGATCCGCATGGCTCTAATTCCCGAATCGCACGTCGACGCTCGCACCGCTCCCATTTACCAGCGGTACAGGGACGTAGAAACCACTATTCTGGCCGGCGCAGGTGAGATCCAGCTTCATTTGATTTGCGCCAAACCCACTTTGGCCGAGGCCCAGGGTCGCGTCGATGAACTCACAGAAAAAATTGAAGCGGAGATGGATGACGCTATTTTCTCCTCGCACGGCGAATCCCTCGAAGAAATGGCCTTGCTGAACCTCGGCCTTCGCAATCTCACTCTCGCCACAGCTGAGAGTTGCACCGGTGGTCTCCTCGCCCAGCGTCTCACCGCCATTCCAGGCAGCTCGCGTTACTTCCTCGGTGGCGCAGTCGTGTATAGCGATGCGCTCAAGACCAGTTTTGCCGAAGTCCCAGCCGAACTCATCAAGACAAAAGGTCCGGTCTCACCCGAGATTGCCCGTTCCCTCGCCGAAGGCATTCGAACCCGCACTGGCGCGTCGCTCGGCGCATCGATCACCGGCATCGCCGGCCCTGGAACTGGAGCCCCCGGCCCCGATGCCAACAAGCCCATCGGCCTCGTCTATATCGCTCTCGCCGATGGTCGCCACACGCAGGTGCAGGAATTGAATCTTACCGGCGATCGTGAACGCATCCGCTGGTGGGCCAGCCAGCACGCCCTCGAACTCATCCGCCGCCGTGTGCTCTAATCCGGTGTGCCAGGGCCGAGCGTCCAAATATCGATTCGAAGTTGGATACATCGTTCATAACGCTTCTTGTTCTTTGCTTATCTCCACCCGGCTCTAGCGCGAAGCAATTTTCCAAAATTTCAATCTAGTCTTGCTAAACTCATCGCAAGACCAATGACTCCCTGGTTCATCTCCATTCCGGTAGCCTATCTTCTCGGTTCGATTCCCTTCGGCTACCTGCTCGTAAAGATCTTTCGCAAACAGGACATCCGAGCGACAGGCAGCGGCAACATAGGTGCAACCAATGTCGTGCGTTCAGGAGCCAAGGGACTTGGCATCGCCACGCTCCTCCTGGATTGCGGCAAAGCCTTCGTGGCCGTCAGCATCGCCGAACATATAGCACCCGGCAACTACAATCTCGCCACGCTCGCTGCGGTCGCCGCCATCCTCGGCCACGTTTTCCCGGTCTGGCTCGGCTTTCGCGGCGGTAAAGGCGTTGCCAGCGCACTCGGCGTGTTCCTCGCCCTCTCTCCTGCCGCTGCAGGCTGTACCTTCGCGATCTTCCTCGTCATCTTTCTCACCACCGGTTACGTCTCCCTGGCTTCGATCGTCGGCTCGGCTTTCTTCCCGGTCTTTGGTCTCTATTTTGTCCCGCAGCGCACTCCCATCGTGGTCGCCGGCTTCCTCTTCATTCCCATTCTGATCATCATCAAGCACCACGGAAATATCCGCCGCCTTCTCAGCGGTACAGAAAACCGCTTCCGCAAAAAAAGGGGGGAGCGATGAGCCGCATCACGATCCTTGGCGCAGGAGCCTGGGGTACTGCGCTCGCGCTCTCTCTCGCTCGCCGCGGCGGTCATCGGATTTGCCTCTGGTCGCATTCCGCCACAGTCGCCGAGCAACTCGCAGACGCCGGCGAAAACCTACCGTATCTACCTGGGTTTACATTGCCGGCGGACATCGACGTTACTGCCGATCTGCCGCGCGCCATCTTCGAAGCGGAGATCCTCCTCTGCGTCACTCCCTCGCAATACCTCCGCGGCGTCATGGCTGACATCGCGCCGATGCTCACCAAGGATCAGATCATCCTCAGTGCCAGCAAGGGCATCGAAGAAACTACGTTCCTGCGCATGTCGCAGGTCGTCGCCGCAATCACCACAAATCCTTTCGCCGTTCTCAGCGGTCCATCGTTCGCCCAGGAAGTGGCTGCCGGAATGCCGACGGCCGTGGTCGCAGCTTCTGCTTCCCCGCGAATTGCGCAAACTATTCAGCGCGACTTTACCTCCCCTTCCCTCCGCGTTTACACCAATGACGACGTTGCCGGCGTAGAACTCGGCGGCGCCCTGAAAAATGTCATCGCTCTCGCTGCCGGCGTCGCCAACGGCCTCAATCTCGGTTACAACTCCTCGGCCGCCCTCATCACCCGTGGCATCGCCGAAATAACGCGTCTTGCGATAGCCTGTGGAGGCCGACGCCAGACTCTCGCCGGTCTGTCTGGGATCGGAGACCTCGTTCTCACCTGCACCGGTTCACTCTCTCGCAACCGCGCTGTCGGCGTCGAGCTGGGTCGAGGTCGTCAACTTCCAGAAATCGTCGCAGCTCTCAACGGCAAGATTGCCGAAGGGATTGCCAGCACAGCCGCCACGCTTGGCCTCGCTGCCCGATACGCCGTCGAGATGCCCATTACCGAGCAGATGGACGCCATCCTCCACCACCACAAAAATCCGAATGAGGCCATTCGCGAACTTATGTCCCGGCCAGGACGCGACGAATAGCTCCGCTCACCGAACGAACCCCTTCGGCAGCTTCAGCATCCAACCACGGATGAGCGTGCCGCAGCCTTCAAGAAACGACCCGACCCCCCAGGAACGCAAAGGCGACTCCCGTTTTCTGCCAGTAGTCGTCGCCGCAGCAATTGCCGTGATCGTCATCCTGCTTGCCGCTCTTATCTTCCTTAAAGTCAGGAAGACCGGCGCAATCCCGAAGGCCAATGACGCGAGGCCAACATCTCAGATTGTGCAACCAGATCTGCAGCCTTCGCTTCAAATTTCTATTGGCAATGGCTGTGAAACCCGTACACAACAAAATATTTATCCCTTGTACTCCTGACTGCATTGGCAGAGTAAGCTTGTCTCCATGCACGAATATAACCACGAACGCGATCATGAGCAGGACCGTCTTCCATCACCGGATCTTCCCAGACACAAGACTATCCTGGGGTTCCGGCCACACATTTTCATCGGCGGCCTTGTTCTCATTGCCATTCTTCTCATCTACCTTCTTTTACTGGTGCGCCCCGGCATCTATTCTCCGGCTCCGCCAACCCCCACTCCGACATCGAGCTATATGCCGTCTGTAACTACGCAGTCTGCCTGAAAGGCATCTAACGATGCATGAAACACTCGACTTCGACTGATAAACGTGCCGAATCCAAGAACCCTAATTTTGGGCTTGTCGTCCTGCTTGCCGGAGTAGCTTTTATCGTCGTGTTCCTCTGTGCTTTTCTCGTCCTTAAAAAAGAAGGCAGGAAGCTTCTGCCGCGCAAGTACAACCCCCATCCAACCTCTTATATGGTCCCAACTGAACCGCAATCCATGGACGCATAGACCTAAGGTTTCGTATCGGCCGAACCCATCGTTCCCGTCCCTGCATCCCGTATCACAATGCGCACCCGCGAAGTTCCCGGTGGCACCGCAAAGGGAAAGGTGAACCCAACCTGCGATTGCGAGCCAATCACATCGTTCGCCCCAATCTCCTGCTTCAGCTCGGCCGCATGCTGACCTACCTCTTTGTCGCGATTGCTATATGCCACCGCGACCACCGTCACCTCGGCGCGTCGCGAGCCGTCTGGCTGTGGTTCCCACGTCAGGTCGCTGGCCTTTACCTTCAGCAGGTAGCCGTTTTTGGTCGGCAGCGGCTCGATATGCAGCCCGTTGTAGACTAGGGTGGTTCTCGCCGCAGCCGTCAGATCGAAAAGCAGTTGTTTCGGCTGCTTCTTCACCCCATTAGCGGCAACACTGTCGACCTTCTCCTCTCCGCCAAAGTAGCCGTCTCGCGTAACCACTCGCAACGAAGGGTCGTTCACCTTCACGCGAATTTTGCGATACGGTCGTGCCGCATCGTTCGCACTCGCCGGAACGTATGCCAGTGTGTAGTATCTCGTCCCAGCCGCAGCCGTCTGCCCGATCTCTGCATCGACATCGTTGCGTCCGGCAAGGATTCCTCCACCTGTCGTGTACACCAGGCTCTCAAATCCCACACGCGGATCATACGATCCATATCCCGAGGCCGCATCGCCGGGCATTCCCGTGCCAAGCGCATCGGGAGTGCTCGGATCCCTCGCAATCACTCCCTCTGGATCGATCAGGTACAGCGTCACATGCGCCGCCTGCATCCGTTCGGTCACCGTCTGGATCGCAGTTTTTACTCTGTCATTGTCAACATTACTCAGATTGTTCAGATCGCTTGCGTTCCGATATCCCGTCCCCACCCAGATGACGTTCTTACGTCCCGGCACACCGCGCACGCTGCTCGCAATCTGCGTCAAGGCTCCAAGTGTCTTCACCAGTCCATCATCCGAACCCGACTTTCCTCCGTTCAGAGTATTCGTCAGCATCGTGAAGTCCGTATCGGTGGTGTGGGTGCGAATGCTCTCGAGCAAATCCGCGCGGCTCTGGGTATAGTCATGCAGCACCGCCATCTTCTTCGAGCCCGCCGCAAGGAATAGCGTCGGCACCGGCAGCACCTCCGGCATCCGCTTCAGATAGCGCTCCATCATCTGCCGCGCATACGCCAGTTGCATAAATGGCGTATTCACCTCATCGAAGACAAGAACATTTACCGGCGCATTGCCGATCTTCGGCAGGTCCGCGCTACTCCCGACCACCATCCTGCCGGCAGATCCGGGCGGCATCTCGTGCCCATCCGGCGGATCGAAGTTTCGGATCGTCTGCGGCACGCCATCCTCGGTCACCGTGAACTGCGAACGGTCAAGGCTCGACACGAATTTATTGTTACGGTCGAATACGACAACATCGATCACAACCAGCCGCGACGCCACATGCAGTGTCGTCGTATCCGTCTGCGATCCAGGCGCTTCCTGGCACAACACGGGCCCTGTTGTAACGATCGTAAGCGCAAGAGAAAGAAAGAGCCGAGGCAGGAAAGTCATTCTTGTATCGGGCATAATCAGGTAAACCCAAGCTATCACGCAAGGTTTCGCCCTCCGCTACACTAAGAAGAATGGCCTTTTCTCTCTTCGGCAAACGCCCCGCAGAACCCGACCAGACCGCCGCACCCGAACCGCAAGAGCCCAGGCGCGGCCTCTTCGACCGCATGAAGCAGGCGGTCACCCGCACCCGCGAGTCCTTCACCGAGTCCATCAGCTCCGTCATCGCCCT
>DATAVY010000196.1:0-7215 GCA_036267495.1 Edaphobacter sp. | reverse complement strand
GGTCAATCGCCCCCGCGCAAGGAGGGTAGAGCCAAAGTTCTCGGCCGCGCTTTGTACATCGACGACATCACTCTGCCGGACATGTGGTTCGGCGCCACTGTCCGCAGCACCATCCCCCGCGGCCGCATCTCCTCCATCGCCTTCGACCCCGCCATCCCCTGGCACGAGTTCACCATCGTCTCCGCTGCCGACATCCCCGGCGAAAACACCATCGTTCACCTCACCAAAGACCACCCCTGCCTCGCCGTCACCCACGTCAATCACGCCGAAGAACCCATCCTCCTCCTCGCCCACCCCAACCGCTCCATCCTTCCCGCGGCGGTGGCGGCCGTCCACATCACCTACGAAGAACTCCCCGCCATCTACACCATCGAAGACTCCGAAAAAAAAGAACACATCATCTGGGGCGAAGGCGAACACGCCAACACCTTCAAGACCTACCTGATGCAAAAGAACCAGACTTCAATTCCCGACGAGATCTGGCAACAAGCCGACTTCATCGTCGAAGGAGAGTACAGAACCGGCGCGCAGGAACAGCTCTACATCGAGAACAACGGAGTCATCGCCGAATACTCCGCGACCGACGGCATAACCGTTCGCGGCTCGATGCAATGTCCCTTCTACCTCGTCCACGCGCTCGAGCTGGTCTTCAACCTGCCAGCGGAAAAGTGCCGCGTCATCCAGGCTGAAACCGGCGGAGCCTTCGGCGGCAAAGAAGATTTCCCCAGCGTCATCGGCAGCCACGCAGCATTGCTCGCCATGAAGTCCGGCCATCCGGTGAAGCTCTGCTACGACCGCGCCGAAGACATGGCCGCCACCACCAAGCGCCATCCGTCGCGCACCCGTCACCGCACCGCCGTCAGCAAAGAAGGCAAGCTCCTTGCCGGAGAGATCGACTTCGCCATCGACGGCGGAGCTTACGCCACCCTCTCGCCCGTCGTTCTCTCCCGCGGCACCATTCACGCTCCCGGTCCTTACAACTGGCCTTATCTGACCGTCCGCGCCAAAGCGATGGCAACCAACATTCCGCCCCACGGAGCCTTCCGCGGCTTCGGCGCGCCGCAGAGCATATTCGCCCTCGAGCGCCACATGGACAAGATCGCGAAGGTTGTCGGCATCACACCCGAAGAGCTCCGCCGCCGCAACTTCCTCGCTACCGGCGATCGCACCGCAACCGGCCAGATCCTCACCGACCCGGTCGACATGCAGCACATGCTCACCCGCGCGCTCGAAGACTCCAACTACCACGCCAGGCGAGCCGAGTTCGACCGCACCAACCCAACCAGCACCATCAAGCGCGGCATCGGCTTCGCCACCTTCTTCCACGGCGCCGGATTCACCGGCTCCGGCGAGCGCCGCCTCAACTCCATCGTCGCCATCGAGCTCACCCCGGAAGGCCGCCCGCAGATCCTCGTCTCCTCCACCGAGTTCGGCCAGGGAACCAACACCATCCTCTGCCAGATCGCCGCCGAAACCCTCCACCTTCCCTACGACCACATCCTCATCGCCCAACCCGACACCACCCTCGTCCCCAACTCCGGTCCCACCGTAGCCTCGCGCACCGCCATGATCGTCGGCAAACTGGTCGAACGCGCCGCGCAATCCCTCTGCGCCACCCTCGTCGCCGGCGGTCATCTTCCGCAGGACTACAGCCCGGAAGACTTCCACCGCGCCGCCCGACACCATCTAGCTCAGCACGGCGCACTCAGATCCGAAGCACGCTACGAATCTCCGGCCAACGTATTCTGGGACGACGAAACCTACAGCGGCGAAGCCTATCCCGCCTACGCCTGGGCCGTCTACGTCGCCGAAGTAGCCGTCGACACCACCACCTATTCGGCAACCGTCACCAACTTCCACACCCTGCAAGAGGTAGGCAACGTCATCCATCCCATCCTCGCCGCCGGGCAGATCGAAGGCGGCGTCGCACAGGGCATCGGCTACGCCCTCTACGAGAAGTGCCTCTGGCGCAACGGCCACCTCGCCAACAACCAAATGACCAACTACATCATCCCCACCACCGCCGACATCCCGCCCATCCACGTCACCTTCGAGCAGGTCCCCTCCCCCCACGGTCCCGGCGGCGCCAAAGGCATCGGCGAACTCCCCATGGACGGTCCCGCGCCCGCCATCCTCAATGCCATCGAACACGCTACAGGCATCTCCTTCACCGAAATCCCCCTCCTGCCCGAAGACATCTTCGAACGAATGACCCGCATCCCCGATGCAGGCTCCGAGTCCCTCGAACCCGCAATCGCCGGCCCCATCTTCAGCGAGGCAACCGCATGATCGCCATTCGATTCACCATTAATGGCCATGCAGAAACCATCGAAGCACCGCCGATGAAACGTCTCCTCGACGTCCTCCGCGAAGACCTGCATCTCACCGGCACAAAAGAAGGCTGCGGCGAAGGCGAGTGCGGAGCCTGCGCTGTCCTGATCGATGGCGACCTGGTCAACTCCTGCCTCATTCCCATCCTGCAGGCGGAAAGCACCGAAATCATTACCATCGAAGGCCTTGCCATTGACGAAAAACTTCACCCCATCCAGCAATGCTTCCTCGAACAAGGCGGAGCGCAGTGCGGCATCTGCACGCCGGGCATGATCCTCGCCACCCATCATCTCCTGGAAAAAAATCCGCAACCAACGCTGTTACAAATTCAGGAAGGTCTCAATGGGAATCTCTGCCGCTGCACCGGTTACATGCGCATCTTCAACGCGGTCCTGCAAGCGGCAGTTGCCGAAGCAGCAAAATAATGCGCTCCAACGTGACAAACTATGAACTGATCGCCCCCAAGTCTCTCGACGCGGCCCTGCAGATTCTCGCTGACTCGCCGGACCGTTATATCCCGATCGCGGGCGGGACCGAACTCATGGTCGCTCTCGGCGCCGGCCGCTTGCAATCAAAAAAACTCATCTCTCTCTGGAACCTCGAGGAACTCCGTTTTATCGACGTCGCTCCCGATGCCATCGTCATCGGAGCCGGCTCCACATTTACAGACATCCGCAAACATCCTGTCATTGCTGAAGAATTCTCCATCCTGAGCGAAGCCGCCAGTTGGACCGGGAGCATTGCGAACCAGAACCGCGGAACTCTCGGCGGCAACATCGTCAATGCTAGCCCCGCCGCCGACTCGCCGCCCGCCCTTCTCGCCTGCGACGCTACACTTACCCTCGTCTCCGCGCGAGGCCAGCGTACCCTGCCCTACCGCGACTTTCATCTCGCCTATAAAAAAACTGCCCTCGAGCCCGATGAGCTTCTTCACAGCATCACCATCTCACGTAACTTCGAAGGTTACAAAACCTACATCCGCAAGATCGGCGCACGCAACGCTCAAGCCATCTCCAAAGTAGCCATCGCCGCTCTTGCCCGCATGGATAACGCCCACGTCCCCGCTGTGATCCAGGACATCCGCATTGGCGCAGCCAGTCTTCGCGAATGCCCCGCTCGCCTCACCGCAACCGAACACGCCCTCATCGGCAAAGCCATCACGCCGGAGACCATTGCCGCCGCCCGCGATTCCATTTTGACCGAAGCGCGCCCAATCGACGACATCAGGAGCACCGCCAAATACCGCGCAGCTGTTGCCGCGAATTTATTGCAGGAATTTCTTCACACCCTTTAGCCAATCTCATCGCCGAAATAGCAACCATGATCTTCGGCTGCCTCAATCAGTTCGCGCGCGCGCCAGAATCACGCGCCATCCAGAGCACAATGCGCCTGAAGGTAACGTGAAGCTCCGCCCTCTCGAATGTGTCGCTCAACGTCCTCAGGCGATAGCCTTCGCGAACTCCCCAGCTTGCCCATGCAGCAGGCCTGCACTTCCGCAATAACCGCTAAAGCGATCGCCTCCGGTCCATCTCCACCAAGATCGAGACCCACAGGAGCATGGATATGCTCACAGCAAGCCGCAACCGTGCGCCCCAGCATTGCCGCAACTTCGCTCACCAGAAGCGAGCTCCGATGCCGCGCTCCCAACAATCCCAGATACCTGGGCTGGCGCGGCAAAACCGCCGCAAGAAACTTCCTGTCCTGCTCGTAACTGTGGGTCATCAGGACCACCGCATCGCAATGCTGAATCTCCATCGCCTCGCCAGAAATGGATCCTGGGACCGACACACGCTCAGCCTCCGGAAACCGCTCCGCCTTCGCCAACTGCTCCCTCCCATCCATCACGGTTACGCTCCACCCCAGCAAGGCACCCATGCTTACCAGCGGCTTCGCATCATCTCCCGCACCTAAAACAAATAATCGCTGAGGAGCAGCGATTCGCTCGACAAAAATGTTTTCCGGCATTCTCTCCAGCCAATGCCCTCGCAGCACATTTGCTCTCGCGTGCGCCAGTTCAGGTTCGCTCAATGGCTCGCTGGCGAAGATAAAATCGCCAGTCGCGGAAAGCACTGCGCGTTTCAGTGTTCTGCCGCCATCCGGCAGCCAGCTCAACACCGTCGACTCTTCTCCTGCGATTGCCCGTTCCAGAGCTTGCATTAGGGCAACACATTCTGGAGTGTCGGCAGGCTCAAGCAGCAGGCCGACAACTCCGCCGCAGCCCAGCCCAAACGGCACCTCCGCCGTGTCATCGAACATCGTAGAGTAGCGTTCCACGGTTGCACCGGCGCGTACCAGCCACTTCGCCTTGCGCAGAATTTCTGACTCTAAACACCCTCCGCTGATGGTTCCCGCATGTTCTCCGCCGTTGCCCAGCAACATACGCGCTCCGGGGCGCCGGTAGCTCGATCCTTCAGCCTGCACCAGTGTCACCAGCACTGCCGCTTCCCCGTGTCGCCACAAACGGACAATCTGCCGATGCTCCATCATGTCAGTTCCTCAATAAAGCTTAGTCGATTTCACAGGGGAACAAAACCTGTTCTATTCGCTTGACGTTCTGGCGACTCGGAAGTTTTGTCGGGGTTCGATTCTTTAGAACACAATTGAGTGACGAGAAAATACTTCCATCCTCGCGCTAAACCACAGGGAAAGAAGGGATTCGCGACCGGCCGGCGCAGATCTTCGATTCCCACATCGTGCGGGATAATCTGCTAAACTAAGCGAGTCGATACAGCGATCCAGCAAGCCTACCCGCGCGCTTGAGCTTCACGGAAAGCACCTTCATCGGCATCTCACTGCAGTATCTCGGGGCGTAGCGCAGTCTGGTAGCGCACCTGGTTCGGGACCAGGGGGTCGGAGGTTCGAATCCTCTCGCCCCGACCAATTCCTTAATAATTTTATGGTGGGTTTTTGTGGTTTTTGCTGGGGTTTTTGGGAAAAATGGGTGGTAGAACGTGGTTTTTTGATGGTGAATTTTGTGGTGGATCGATGGTGGAATATGGTCAATTGATGCCCACTTTTTGGCACTCAAATTTTTTCTCGGATTTCAGATTTATTTTTGGCGATTCCCGTTTTGGGAATTAATTTTTGGGATTGCTTTCGAGCTTGGAGTTGCACGTCGCGGGAGCGTTCACGGGGTTGCAGCGGGCGACGGCTTTTCCAGGCAGAGTGACGACGAAGTTGCCCGGCCATCGGGCGGGCTCGTTGACGGGGTAGTCGGTGCTGAGGAGCTGGGCTCCACTGGCCATCATGGCATCGCGAGTGGAGGTATCGTTGGCGCGGGCCTGTTTGGTGTCGGAGTCGGTGCGGGCACGGATGAGGTAGCCTTTGCGCACGAGCGAGGTGATGTCGTCTGCAGGGCCGTCGTTGCGCTCGATGAAGGCAGCGTCGGGCTCACCCGGCTCGGCGTTGGTGAAGAGCACGCGTCCGCGCAGCGAAGGGTGGCCTGCCAGGTAAACGGGGCCGACCGGAGGCTGATCCATGAGGAAGACAACTTTGCCGCGGGAGCTTGCAAGCGTGGGCCAGTTGCCGGCGAGAACGGCTTCATTCAGCGTGTCGTAGTGGCCGCGCACGTCGTCGGGCGTGACCATCTCATTGGACGGAAAGACGGAGCGAATCTCGGCATCGAGCGCGTCGAAGGTAGCGGCGGTGAAAGGCTCCGGTTCGGTGAGATGAAGTTCGCCGCGCGGCTTACCCTGCTTGGTCTCGACCAGAATGAAGATGGGCACGTGGCCGGGGTGCGTGTGAGACCAATCGCGAACCTGTTGGAGGCAAGCGATGAAGGGCTGGCAGGTGCTGCGGTAGTCCACATCCTGCATGTGCATGACCTTGAAGCCGGGTTTACTCATGAGACCGTTGGGGTCGAATTCGGGATCGGGCGGTAGCTTGGCTGAGGCAACCATGGAGGGACCGGACGGGTGAGCGTAGAGGCCGCCCTTCGTGTCGGCGTAGACGTCGAGCTCAATCTGGCGGATGCCGCTGTCGAACTGCTGCGGCAGCGGCTGATGGCGATAGTCCAGGCCTTTGTATGCGTCGGCATACTTCGCCTGCCAGATTTTGCTTTCATTGGGCGCGATTCCGGCGTGATAGCTGTTGTGCGTTCCGATGACCTGGATCTGGTTGAGCTTGATCGCGGTGTCGCTGGATTGGGCGTGTGAGGCGGAGCCGAGGAATGTAGCGATGGCGATGGCGGAGAGGATGCGGATCATGAAATGTCCTTCGGAGTTCGTCGGCGTAAGGGGGTTCTTCGGAATTGTTCCCTGCGTTCAGGATGACAGCAACGAGAGGCCGCATCCGGCGAATCAATTTTGCTACTCAAGAATGGAGTGCAGGTGGGCAAGAGAGCATACCCCAGGGGCTAAAGCCCCGTTTGTTCCGAGATGTCAAAGAGACCCAAGGCTGAAGCCTTGGGGTACCTAGAAGCAAAAACTTTAACTCATCAAACACTATCTGTCCCACATGGAAGCAGAGGCTTCGATTCATCAGGCGGCCACGTACGGTTTGGCGTAGTGTGTGGTCCATTCGACGAGGCTGGCATTCATAAACCGCCAGGATGCCTTCTTCGCGTCGACCTCCATCAGCATGTAGGCGTTGGGATCGTAGCGGGTGGCGGCCATGATGTAGTGTTGCGGACCGTAGTTGTGGGCGAAGTCGACCCATTTGTGCTGGTGGCCGGAGACGACGAGCTGAATGGTGTCCTGGTATTTGCGCAGGAGCGGATGCAGGCCATAGTCGGCGAATTCGGTGGGCTTGTCCTGGATGAGCGGGTAGTGGATGAAGACGAAGGTGGGTTTGTGCTGCTGCAACTCGGCCTCGAACCAGTGAAGCTGCTCTTCGCCGAGCGAGCCGATGCCGGGGTGGAAGTCGGGCGATGTGTTGTCCTGCGTG
>DATAVY010000195.1:0-3285 GCA_036267495.1 Edaphobacter sp. | reverse complement strand
AGCACCGCCGCAAATCTCTTCCCCGCAAATCTCTTCATCTCTCCGCCTAAACCGTGATGTAGCTGAACTTCCCTTCCGACTGCAGCAGCGCCACCGTCGCCACCATCGCCGGAACGATCAGCACGCCAGGCAGCACATGCGCCTGCAGATCCTTCACAATCTCCTCTGCCGGAGCGCTCAGCGAAAACTTCTTCACCATCGCCGCAACCTGCTCCTCCGTCGCCGTGTGGCACGAGAGAAATTTCACCCCGCGCTGCTGCAGTGCCGCAATGCTGTGCTCCTGCATCTTCGAATTCCGATCCTGCAAATTGTCCGAGCCCCCCGCCTTCGCCGGAAAAAAAATGTTGCGCGTCGCCGGCTTTCCCGTCGCAGGATCATTCACCTCGACAAACTCGCCCAGCCGGTACTTCTCCCACATCGCATCATCGAACGCCAGCGCATTCGACGGCCCATGCAGCGCCACCGCAATCTTGATCTCATCGTTCGCAATCCCAAACCCATAGCGAAACCCATTCAGCGAGTTCTTCACGTTGTTCAAAAACTTGCCTTCGCCTACACCTCGTACGTCATAAACCTGCTTCGCCCTCGCCGGCGACCGCACCAGCTTGTCGAACTCCGCGAAGTCCCAGTCCGCCCGCTGGTACACCAGTTGCGCCTCACCGCCGCGCGCCGTAATTCCCAGCGCACCCAGCGCCGCCACACTCGTTCCGAATCCGCCAACGAACTTCCTGCGCGAAACGCTCATAAAAAACGTCCTTTCGAATTTCCAACGGCCTTTATATCAACCACAAAAGCGAATGGCCAGCCGCAATCGATTCCTATAGATTACAACCGCTTCCCCAACCTCCCGCAAGTCAATTCCCGAAGCGGGTCCCCAGCCAGTTTGTTGGCTGGGGTACAAGGGAATCTGCTTTTTAGCTCGCAGCTCAAAGCTCAAAGCCGATTGCAGACCCGCTGTTGCCTTTGCCCTTGCTTCTCTTTCTGTCATTCCCGAAGGGAATCTGCTTTTTGCTGTTGCTTTTGCCCTTGCTTTTTTGTCTGTCATTCCCGAAGGGAATCTGCTTTTGTCTTCTGTGCCGGGTGCCAGCCGCCCTGAGCAAAGCCGAAGCGCCTCTGAGACGTGGGGTTCTGCAAGACACCGGCTGCGCGATACTCGCATCTCGAATCTCGCGTCTCCTATCTTCCACGCGCTAAACTAAAACCGATGGCCTCGCAGCAAAACTCCACTCTGAAGTTCGTCATCGCCGGCGCTCTTATCGTTAGCGTCATCGTCTGGATCGCCATCTCCGCCGGCGAGCAGGCCAAGAGCTACTACGTCACCATCGCCGAGCTCCAGCAGATGGGCAACAAGGCCTACACCCGTCACCTCCGCGTCGCCGGCAACGTCCAGCCCGGCACCATCGACCGCGACGGCACCAACGCCACCTTCACCCTCGTCGAGCTCAACAAAACCCTGCGCGTCGACTATCACGGTGCCGAGCCTCCGCCCGACACCTTCAAAGACGACGCCCAGGCCCTCGCCATCGGCACCTACGGCCGCGACGGCGTCTTCCATGCCGTCCAGCTCCAGGCCAAGTGCGCCTCCAAGTACGCCCCCGCCAAACCCGGGGCCCCCGGCGAGCTTGATCGCCGGGGTGGTAAACCCGGCGCCACCACTCCCACCGGCAACACCGCGCCCATGACCACCGCCTCGCTCGCCCAATAGCCTTCGCGTACTCCCTGCATCAAAACACCGTCATCTCGACCGCAGTGCATCGCCTGTACTCTCGTCATCTCGACCGGAGCGCGAAGCGCGTGCGGAGCGGAGAGACCCCTGTATTCCCTATGCGCGGCTAAAATCTCTCCGTGAAGCTCTCTGCGCTCATCCTCGCCACCTGTCTCCTCGCGCAAACCCCCTCCCCGCGCCTTACCTTCGACGTCGTCTCCATCCACCCGTCGAACCCTGATCAGCGCTCCGGCGGCATCAAGCCCATTCCCGGCAACCACGGCTACACCGCGCAGAACATACCCATCCGCCTGACGATTGCGCTGATGTACAAAATCCCCCTCCGCCAGGTCGAGGGCGGTCCCGGCTGGCTGGACACCGAGCGTTTCGACATCGAAGCCCGCGCCGACGGCCGTCACTCCATCGACGACCTCCACACCATGTACCAGAACCTTCTCGCCGACCGCTTCGGCCTGCGCTTCCACCACGACATCCGCGAAGGCAACATCTACGCCCTCACCATCGACCCCTCCGGCCTCAAGCTCAAACCCAACACGTCCCCGGAGAACGACAAGATCCCGGTCCTCGGCCCGCCGGCTCACACCAGGGGAATCCGCGTCCCCATGGTCTATCTCACCTGGTTGCTCTCGCAGATTCTCCAGAACGACGGCCGCCCCGTCGTCGACCAGACCGGCCTCACCGGCAACTACGACTTCCTGCTCAGCTACCGCCCCATCCTCCCACCCGACGCCCCCGCCGACGCGCTTCCACCCGAAGACCGCGACCTTCCCACGCTCTTCGACGCCCTCCGCACCCAGCTCGGCCTCCGCCTAACCGCCACGCGCGGTCCCGTCGACCACCTCGTCATCGACCACATCGAAAAACCCACTCCCAATTAGCCCGGAAACCAATCCGGGTGCCCCACCCTCGACCGGCGCAGCCGGGCAGGGTGGGGTATCGCGCGTTAAGACGCGCGAGTCTTTTGCCGTTGCCTTTGTTTTTCTTTCTGTCATTCCCGCAGGGAATCTGCTTCTCCGCACCTTAAACCTGCGGAGGATTCTCCTCAAACCCGCTCAACTGCTCGCCCACCATCCCCTTCACATTGAACTTCCGCAGATAGTACTGAAAGTAGACTGGCCCGAAGAAGAGGGTCGCCAGCCCGTGCAGCGGAATCCTTATCGGCTGCCTTTCCAGATGATCCAGAAGATCCCAAACGTCACGATCGACAGCACCAGCACCCACGCCCAGTGCAGTCTCGGCGGAGCCGGAAACGACCGGTACACCGGCGGGGCAGAGGGATACGCCATCTGCGGCGGATAGTTATAGGAAAGGGACATGGCTATTGCTACGCCTGCGGCGGAACCTCCGAGGCATCTGCGACCATCGCTGAAGCCCCCGCCAACGCTGGCTCCCCGAACCCTGTCAACTGCTCCGCCACGCGCCCTTCCACGTTGTAGTCGAACAGGTGGTACTGAAAATAGAAAGGCGCGAAGAAGAATGTCATAACGCCGCTGAGCGGAATATCGATCGGCTCCGCTTCCAGCGCGTTCTTCATCGAAAACGCGCCGCCTATATAACAA
>DATAVY010000194.1:0-45838 GCA_036267495.1 Edaphobacter sp. | reverse complement strand
GCCGCCACCCATCGCGGCATCGTCGTCATGAACACCCCCGGCGCCAACGCCGTAGCCGTAGCCGAACTCACCCTCGGCCTCATGATCTCGCTCGCCCGCTCCATCCCCCGCGCCAACTCCACCATGCACGCCGCAAAGTGGGAGAAAAAATCTCTGCAAGGCTCCGAACTGCGCGGCAAAACACTAGGCATCGTAGGCCTAGGACGCATCGGCCTCGAAGTCGCCCGCCGCGCCGCCGAACTGGCCGACGCTGACGCTCTCGTCGTTCGTTCCGCCGTTCAGGCCGACGCCAAACTCCTTGAGTCCGCCCCGAAACTCCGCGTCATCGGCCGCGCCGGCGTAGGCGTCGACAACATCGACACCGACGCCGCCACCCATCGCGGCATCGTCGTCATGAACACCCCCGGCGCCAACGCCGTAGCCGTAGCCGAACTCACCCTCGGCCTCATGATCGCCCTGGCCCGCGCCATCCCGCGCGCCAACTCCACCATGCACGCCGTCAAATGGGAGAAAAAATCTCTCCAGGGTTCCGAGCTCCGTGGCAAAACCCTCGGCATCGTAGGACTCGGCCGCATAGGCCTCGAAGTCGCGCGTCGCGCCGCCAGCTTCGGCATGCACCTCATCGGCTACGATCCCTTCGTCGCCCCCGTCATCGCCCGCGAGAACAACGTAGCCCTGGTCCCCATCGACGAGATCCTCAAATCCTCCGACTATCTCACCCTCCACGTCGGCCTCACCACCCAGACCGAAGGCCTCATCAACGCCACCTCCATTCGCATCATGAAGAAGGGCATTCGCATCATCAACTGCGCCCGCGGCGAACTCATCGTCGAACAGGCTCTCGCCGACGCCATCAAGTCCGGCCACGTAGCCGGTGCCGCCCTCGACGTCTTCCACCAGGAGCCCCTCAAAGACTCACCCTTCTTCAATCTCGACAACGTGATCCTCTCCCCCCACATCGCCGGCGCCACCGACGAAGCCCAGGAGGCCATCGGCATCCAGCTCGCCATGCAGGTCCGCGACTACCTCAAGCTGGGCGTAGTCCAGAACGCCGTCAATCTCCCCTCCCTCTCCCATGAGGAGTACATTGAGGTGGCCCCCTACATCGAGATGGCCGAACGTCTCGGCCACTTCCTCTCCCATGCCACCCCCGGCAATCTCGAAAACATCCAGATCACCTACACCGGCCGCATCGCCACCGGCAAGACCGACCTCATCCGCAACGCCGCCATTGCCGGCATCTTCAACGGAACCGACGGCGAAGGCACCACCGCCAACCGCATCAACGCCGCCGCCATCGCACACGAGCGCGGCATCCGCATCCAGGAAGATAAGAAGGAGTTCACTACCGGCGGCGTCGGTTCCGTCCTGAAGCTCGTTCTCCACTCCTCGGATGGCGACACCAGCGCCTCAGCCACCGTCCTCCACGGCACCTCGCCCCGCCTTCTCAGCTACGATGGGATCGACATCGAGGCCCCCCTCCACGGCACCCTCGTCGCCATCCGCAACCACGACGTCCCCGGCGTCATCGGCCGCATTGGCACTATCCTCGGCGAGCATGGCCTCAATATCGCCAACTTCGCATTAGGCCGCGCGCACGACCCCGCCCGCACCCACAGCCACCGAGTTCCCCAGGGCCAGGCCCTTGCCGTCGTTCAGATCGATGTCCCCAACGCCGCCTCCGCCACCGCCGCTATCGAAGCCCTGCGCAAGGTCGAAGCCATCGCCAGCGTCCGCCTCATCGAACCAGGTAAGGTTTAAGACTTCAAACCGCAGGAGGACTGAATCCTACCTTCACGTCTCCTACGCATCACAGTAAGCTGGAAGCAGAGAACAATCATGCCGCTCTACGAATACGAATGCATCACCTGCCACAGGCACACAGAAAAGATCCAGAAGTTCTCTGATCCCGAGATCACGGTCTGCCCTCACTGCGGCGGCAAGCTTGAGCGCGTCGTCTCCGCTCCAGCCATCAGCTTCAAAGGCGGCGGTTGGTACGCTGACGGCTACGGCAACGCCAAACCCAAGTCCTCCGGCGACAGCGCAGCCTCCGGCGGTGACACGAAGTCAGGCACAGATTCGAAGTCCGCCAGCGATACGAAATCGAGCAAGGACACCGCTCCCGCCACATCCCCGGCCACCCCCGCATCCACGCCGGCTACAGCATCATCCTCCGACAAAAAATAATAAAAGCGAAGCAATCCTCTAATTCTCATCAGGAAAGCTTCGCTCCAATCTTCCTTAAATATCTGCAACGGGATTACGACTTCTTCGGCGGAACCTTCTTGCCTTCTTTGCGCGCCTCCGACAATCCAATCGCGATTGCCTGTTTCCGGCTGGTCACCTTCTTGCCGCTACGACCGCTCTTCAGCTTGCCATGCTTCATCTCTTTCATCTCGCGCTCGACGTTCTTGCCCGCTGAAGGGCTGTACTTGCGCGATGAGCTCGACTTCTTCGAATGACTCTTCTTCGAAGAAGATTTCTTCGTAGATTTCTTTGAGGCTTTTTTGGTCGCCATAATGATTCTCCCTCTCGTATAGGAAGCCGTAACCCCACTAACGAGTTGCATCGAAGCAATCGGCAACAATCACTTCCTCGCTCGTCTGCGTCTCCAAACAAGGACCCCAGCCACCACGATCAACGCTCCAGCGAACGCAAACCGCAACGTCATCTTCTCTATCCACGATCGTGTCCGCTCCAGCGATCCATCCTGCCAGGCTGCGTGCACTGCTTCCAGATCAACCGCCAGCCCAGGAATCGTAATCGTCCGAAAGTTCGTCGTCGGCAACGACCCGAAGATCCTCTCCGGCGAGGGCGGCGCTCCGTTCCTGTCCTTCGGAATCGCCAGGATCATCGCATTGACTTCAGCATCGCGAGGATCGTCGAATAGCGCCCCATCCGCGGTATTCGGAAACAGTGTGTCATGCCCCGTCATCTTCCGCTCGATCGCCGCCACGCTGTCCTGGCACACACCCAGCGCATAATAGCCACCGAACGGCAGATCGGGCCGCCGCAGATGCTGATGCATATACGCAACCAGCATCTTCCCCGCCAGCCGCGTCACCTGCACCGCGTCAGCTCCGCGATACTCGTGCGCATGTCGTCCCAACACCCACGCCTGATCGAGTGTATCCATCGTGCGAAACTCCGCCTTGCCATCGATGCCGAAGTACCAGCTCACGTCTGCATTCACCTTCGGCCCGCGAATCTCCCACTCATACTCCGCATGGCTCACCGGCACCAGCAGCGATCGACCTGCTCCCGGAATCGCAATCTGCGAGTTCACAAAGAACGGCATCATCACGTCTTGTCCCTTGTAGTGAAAATGCCCGAAGTTGGCGAAGTATCGCGCATCCGCCACCACCACCGAATGTCCCGTCTCGATCAGCGCCTGCACCAACTCCTCCGGAGTCGTAGCTGTCCTGCCGTCTGTCTCCGCTGTTACTTGCGCCGCGCCATTCAGCGCATTCACACCCAACCGGTTAAGCACGTCCGCCAATCTCTGGCTCTCCGGATGCATCGGAGCAAGCCGCGGATTCCCCAAATCGCCTCGGACCACACCCGCTCCCAACTCACTCGCCAGCGCCGCGTCCGAAAGAGCCGGCAAAGTAGACGGTTTATCCAGGCTTACCGTCTCCGTCTTCGCCACTGAGTAGCTCCCAAGATCGACATACTCCGAAATTTCTCTTCGACCGCTCGTGGAGGGAGCCGCCTCCGTGGACGCTCCCGAAGGCGTTCCCGCCGGCGCCTCGCCATATTTCGTCGCTACCCGAGAGATCACTCCGACTGCCGGATTCACCTCCTGCATCGTCCATCCCGGAAAGCGGTCCAGCCCCTGCCAATCCTTTCCCAGGATCAGCTCTCGCAACCTCTTCATCAGTGCCGGCGTCATCAATGCCGGCCCCTTCTTCTCTCCTCGATCCAGTTGTGTCAGCAGTGCATCGGTAAATCCCGGCGTAGCCGACAGCTCTCGCATCATCTTCGATAGAAGCACCGTGTTCGGGGGCACCGGCTCCTCCGGCACGACATACGTGTCTGTCCGGCACCCGATTACAGCAAGGAGAATCCCCACACACACCCCGCGGCGAACACCTTTGGATAGGGAGATTGGCACACGCATCCGCCCATTAAACCCTATGTCACGTTTTCAGCGGAAACTTTAAGCCAGCGGCCCCAATCTATCGAGCCTTTTCGTAACAAGTTCATTCAGCAAAGTCGGATTGGCCTGCCCCTTCGACAGCTTCATCACATTCCCCACAAAGAAAGCGGCTACCGTCTTCTTGCCTCCGCGATACTGCTCCACCTGCTTTGGATTCGCGGAGATTACCTCGTCGATCATCGCTTCAATCGCTCCGGTATCCGAAATCTGCGTCGGCTTGTCCCGCTCATAAATCTGGAAAAAGTCCTTGCCCTCCGCGAAGCATGCATCCAGCAACTGCTTCAGCATCTTGCTCGACAACTCGCCCGATTCGGCCAGATCGGCAGCCATTACAACTCCGTCCATCGTAACCGGCGACTGATCGGGCTGCAGATTTGCCAGCCGCAGGCGCATCGTCAACTCGCTCGTCAACAGTGCCGCCACACGTTTCGGGCTCTTCGCCTTCTTCGCCGCCGCTTCAAAGCGATCCGCAAACTCCCGTGTCGCCGTCAACGTAGCCGAATCCTGAGCGCTGATCTCATACTCCGCAATCAGCCGCGCACGCCGCGCCTCCGGCAGCTCCGGCAACATCTTCATAATCTCGGCCTGCCACTCTGCTCCGACTAGCAATGGCGGCAGATCCGGCTCGGGAAAATACCGATAGTCGTGGGCCTGTTCCTTACTCCGCATCGAGTAAGTCCGTCCCTCCGTGGAGTTCCAAAGTCGCGACTCCTGCACCACCCGGCCGCCAGCTTCGATCACGCCGATCTGCCGCTCAATCTCGTACTCCACGGCCGCGCGAATGTAACGAAAACTGTTGACGTTCTTCACCTCAGCCTTCGTCCCAAATTCCTTCGCGCCTTTGAGCATCACGCTGACATTCGCGTCGCAGCGCAGAGAGCCCTCTTCCATATTGCAGTCGCTCACGCCGGTATACAGCAAAATCTCCTTCAGCTTCGTCAGGTACTCGAAAACTTCGTCCGCGGTTCGAAGGTCGGGCTCACTCACAATCTCGACCAACGGCGTCCCGCAACGGTTCAGGTCGATGTAGGTCTTCGAAACAGAATCCGCAAAGCCGTCGTGCAGACTCTTGCCCGCATCCTCTTCCATATGGAGCCGGGTCACGCCGATTCGCTTTGTGATCGCCGCTCCGTTCGCATCAAGCGCAGGAACTTCGATCCATCCATGCTCCGCGACCGGTTTGTCGAACTGCGAGATCTGGTATCCCTTCGGCGAGTCCGGATAAAAATAGTTTTTCCGCGAAAAAATGCTCGTTTCGCGAATCTCACAGTTGATTGCCTTCGCCGCCAGTACCGCAAACTCCACCGCCCTGCGGTTCAGCACCGGCAACGCGCCCGGCAATCCGAGACAGGTCGGGCAAATATGCGTGTTCGGCTCGCCGCCATACTTGTTCACACAACCGCAAAACGCCTTCGACTCAGTCAAAAGCTGAACATGGACTTCCAGCCCAATCACAGGCTGGTACTTGGCAAGAATCTCAGGCGTAATGGCGGTCATCGTCGACATTGACATTTCGATTCTACCAAGCGCCACTCTTTTGCCCGCAGGGTCCGCGTTCTCAAGTGCACCGGGTATGAGAAAATCCGCACAGCGCGCTCCATCCAGCGATGACAATGAAAGAAAAGCCTCCCCCAAAGACGCGCAGCTACGGAATCGACTCTCGCCATCTATTCCCAATGCTCCGCGACGTCGTTCAGTTGGCCACCGTTCATCTCGCAAATAGCAAGACCCGTCGCCACGTGGTCCAGCTTGGCCGCAGCGTCCGTCAGCATGCCTTCGACGCGCGCGATACTCTTCCCGTGATCGATCACCCAGCTCTCGCCGCTTTCCTCGGCTGCAGCGAACCTCGCGAGATCGTCCTGCCTCCTATCGACACCATCAGTCTCTCCGGCCTGGGCTTCGTCGTTCCTTACACCCTTCTCGCGACTATCGTCAGCGCGCTGAACCCGAAAAAAATCTTTGAGACCGGAACCTTTCGCGGCGTCGGCACTCTCACCATGGCGATTAACGCTCCCGAAGCCGCCATCTACACCCTCGACCTCCCCGAACAATACACCGACGCTGAAGTCAGGACCCTCAGCAAAGGCGATCTTGAATGGGTCCGTCTCTCGCGCACCTCCACCGGATTCGCCTTTCTCCACCACCCTGCAGCAAGCCGCATTTATCAACTTCGCGACAATTCCCTCACCTTCACGCCGCCTGACTTTCTCGCGAACACCGATCTCTGTTTTATTGATGGCGGTCACTCCTACGAGTGCATCAAGGCGGACACCGAAACCGCACTCAAAATTCTCTCTCCCAGCGGCGTCATCGTCTGGGACGACTACTCCTGGTTCGTCGACGGTGTAAGCCAATATCTCACCGAACTTCGCAACTCATTGCCCCTGTACCGCATCGCCGGCAGCCAACTCGTCCTGTACGCCCGCAGACCTATGTCAGACGCGATCATCCCGACCGGTTAATCTAACGCAAATGGAACCCATCACTCATCTCATGACCGGCGCCTGTCTCGCTCGCGCGGGATTCAATCGCAAGGCAGCCTACGCCACCGTCGCCATGACGCTCGCGGCCGAAGCACCCGACCTCGACGTCCTCTGGTCCATCAAGGGACCGATCGCGGCCTTTCAACACCACCGCGGATGGACCCATACCCTGCTCGGCATCCCATTCGAAGCCGCCGTCGTCGTCGGCGCTATCTGGCTCTTCCATCGCTGGCGCAGCCGCCGGCCGCATCCGGGCAAGCCATCCGTCGCCCCCATTCGCTGGGGACTGCTCTACTGCTTTTCCCTAATTGCCCTGCTGAGCCATCTCTTCCTCGACTGGACCAACAACTACGGCCTGCGTCCGTTCTTCCCCTTCAACCCACACTGGTACGCCGGCTCTTTCGTCTTTATCTTCGAGCCGATCCTCTTCGTCATCCTTCTGATCGCTCTCGTTGCTCCATTTTTCTTTGGTCTGATCGGCAGCGAGGTCGGCGCGCGTCGTCCAGTCTTTCGAGGACGAGGCTGGGCCATCACTGGCCTACTCGCCATGACTGCACTATGGACCTTCCGCTTCATCGAGCACCAGAGAGCTCTCCAACTCGCCCAGACCGGCGATTACAACGGCGCTCCCGTCTTACGCGTAGCCGCTGATCCCTACCCGATCAATCCCTTCCACTGGCAGACCGTCGTCGAAACTCCGCAGTCGTACCAAATTTCCACCGCTGATACCTTCAACAACACCATCCCAACCGCGGACCAGGCCGAAATCATCTACAAGCCACCCACAACTCTCGCAACTCTCGTGGCAAAACAGACCTGGCTCGGCGAAAACTATCTGGACTGGTCGCAATATCCTGTCGTCACCGACACTGGAGCCAATTCTGACGGAATCACGACCGTAACCTTCACGGATCTCCGATTCCTCTACAATCCACCGATCCTCTCCAGCGATCGGAAAACCCCGCTCTCAGGCGCGGTTTACGTGAATTCCGACCGGCGCGTCATTCGCATGGAGATGGATGGCCACGTCCAGCATTAAGAGAGCTCCAGTTAATCCGACTCACCCGGAAGCTTGGTTCCTCGACGGCCATCGAACACCTTGCGCAACACATAGACCGCAAGCAGCACAATAACGATTCCCGTAGCTCCCAATACATAGTCCCGATGGTCGTGAATCGTTCTTGTGATTGTGTGCAGAATAGATGGCCCATAAGTAATCGTAATGATCGCCCAGATCAGAAACCGTACAAATTTACCTGCCAGAATTGCGCAAAAGAACCACACCGGTTTCATTTCAAATACCCCGGCGGCAAATTCGAACAACTTTACAGGCATCGGTGGCGGCATCATCGACGGAACCATGATTGCCAGAAACTCCTGCTTCTCGAACCGGTCGCGCAGCTGCTCATACCGCTGGCGGTTGATTCGCTTCAACAGAAATAACTCTCCCCCGGCGCGCCCCAGATAATACGGCAACAGACTGCCGATCGCGGAACCCAGAGCCGCCATGAAGCAATACAACAGAAACTTTTTATGATCGTGTGCGACAAAATCGATCAGCAGCGCATCGATCGGCACCGGTATCGTCGACGAGTCGATGACCGCCAGGCCGCCAATTCCCCATACCCCCAACGGCAGCATCGCCGCAAGCATCGCGGCGTTCAGCTTATGAAAGAGTGCAACGGGAGAGATTTTCACGGGGTATGCCTTATTCTAACTGCCGCCTGCCCTTCCATGTTGGTTCCCACCTGAGACCGGTGGATGCTCCGTACGCCCAGACAGCAAATCCAGCGCGTGGGGCAGTAATGACAAAATGGTCGCCAGGGAACTCTTCGCCCCCGCCGGACTGCCCGGCAAATTCACGATCAGCGTACTCCCCACGGTTCCGCATACTGCACGGCTCAGCGCGGCGAATGGCGTATGCCGCAGTCCATCGGCGCGCATCCGCTCTGCCAACCCCTCGACCATTCGTTCACAGACCATCCTCGTCGCTTCTGGAGTTACATCGCGTGCAGCCAAGCCGGTCCCCCCGGTGGTCACAATCAAATTCGCGCTCTCGGAATGACGCCGTAACCCTACGACAATCATGTCAAGTTCATCGGGCAATGTCTGGCTCGTTATCGCACCTGCTCCCGCATCCTCCAGCAATTGGCAGATCGCCGGGCCCGAGAGGTCAGTCTGCTCCCCGCGCCAGCAACGATCGCTAATCGTGAGCACAACAACACGAACATCGGAGGAAAAGCCTTCGGTCACCCTCACAGTCTACGGGTTTATCCATCAGTTTCAGAAACTTCCAGCGCACCCGCTTCTTCACCAAAGCCAGCCTCAAAGATGAGAAAATAGACTGGGCTATGCAAACTGGGGGATCAAACCGCAGAGTCCCGACCTGTCCGTCAACGAAACTTTCACCCTCGGCACCCGTCAGACCCTAATAGCCCATGCCCTCCCTCGAGACACCGCCCAACTCCGCGCCGCCTACCCAGCCTGTCAAGGTGCGCACCGGCCGTTTTGGCGAACTCGAGGAGCATGAGCTTATCCATCTGCTCGATTCCCTCGACGACGAGCGCGCAAAGGCACGCTTCCGTGAGTCTATCTACATCTCTATCATTATTTACCTCGGAATCGTCTGGTTCCTCTTCTACGGTCCGCGCGTTCTCTTTCACCAGCCGCGCCTCATCAGTCCCGTCGACGTCCTTAAGGACAGGGAGAAGCAGCAACTGACCTTTCTCGACACTCCGAAAAACCTTCCCAGACCTACGCCGAAAACATCCAAGGCCATTCCCGAGAAAACTCACACGCAGTCGCTTGATCAGAAGACGCTGCAACAATTGCAGGCCATGAGAAAGGCTGAAGCGCCAGCGCCGGTCCAACCGGCCCCGGTACAGGCTGCCCCTACTCCACCTGCTCCGCAGCCGCCTCCTCCCGTTCCGCCACCAAATCAGCAGGCCCTCGTCGATGCGCCAAGGCCCGCACCCAGTACAAGGCCAAACTTCAGCACTCCCAATCAAAGTCCCGGTGATGCCATTCGCAAAGCCGCCCAGGACGCAGCACGCGACCACTCTGGAGGTTCTGGCCTCAACGCCCCCAGTGGCCGTCAGGGTATGGGGGAAGGGTACGATATTCTTTCCGACACCCAGGGTGTCGACTTCGGCCCGTACATCCGAAAGATCCTCGAAGATATCAAACGCAACTGGATCCCTCTCATCCCCGAGGAAGCACGTCCGCCCCTCAACAAGCAGGGTGAAACCCTCATCCGTTTCACCATCAACCGCGATGGCACCATCGCTGCCATGAACCTCGACGGCTCGAGCCAGGACACTGCGATCGACCGCGCCTGCTGGGGTGGCATCACCGGCGTCGGCCAGTTTCCTCCGTTGCCATCCCAGTTCAAGGGACCGAATCTCGAGCTTCGTGTCGATTTCTTTACCAACAAGCCGCTTCCCTGATCCGCACAAAGTCTCTCTTATGTCTAACCCCTAAACCTTCACCATCTCGAACCTGATGCCCCAACAGCCCGCCCCTTCAACAGCTCGCCGGCAAACCGAACGCCGTCGCCAAGTACGCGGCCTCCTCTTTCTGGCCATCGCTATTCTTATCTTCAGCCTCCTCCGCGCGGGCATGCATACCATCTTCACGCTGGGGTGGTGGCGTCTGTGGTGACGGTGCCCGATAACCCACTCATTGTCCTCGCAGGTCCAACCGCCAGTGGCAAGTCCTCCCTTGCACTTCGCCTCGCGGAAGAGTTCAACGGCGAAATCGTTAGTTGCGACTCGGTCGCCGTCTATCGTGAAATGGAGATCGGCACCGCGAAACCGTCGCATGAAGAGCGTGCCCTCGTTCAGCACCACATGATCGACATCGCCTGGCCCAACGAGGCCTGCACCGCCGGCGACTACAGTCGTCAGGCGCGCGAAGCCCTCACCGGCATCACCCAACGCGGCCGCCTGCCTATCGTTGCCGGCGGCACCGGCCTCTACCTTCGCGCTCTGATCGAGGGCCTCTTTCCCGAGCCGCACCTGAAACCTGGCCAACGTGAACGCCTGCGAAAAATCGCCGCAACCCGCGGCCCTGGCCATCTCCACCGCATTCTCATTCGTCTCGATCCCTCAGCCGCCGCCGCAATCCACGCCAACGATGTTCCGAAAGCGGTCCGCGCGATCGAAGTCTCTCTCGCCGCGGAGGGACCGCTTTCGCAACAGTGGCAGAAGGGCCGCGATGCTCTTACTGGTTACCGTATCCTGAGCCTTGGCCTCAACCCACCTCGCGCCCGCCTCTATGAGCGCATCAACCAACGCGCCTCCGCCATGTTCGACCGCGGCCTCATCGAAGAGACGGAGCGCCTCGTCGCGCGCTATGGCGAAGACTGCCGTCCTCTCGCTTCGCTAGGCTATGCCGAAGCCGCCGCGGTCCTCAAAAACGAACTTACTCGCGAACAGGCTGTCACCCAAGCTCAGCAGGGTCATCGCAACTACGCCAAACGCCAGCTAACCTGGTTCCGGCGCGAACCCGACATGCACTGGCTCGAAGGCTGCGGCGGCGACGAAGACATCATCGACAAAGCACTCCGTCTTACAGCCACGCACCTCGAAAAGAATCCCGGCTCCAGAACTGTGTTTCCAACTACTCTTTAAATCACGTTATTCCGTGCAGATCCGCGAAGATCTGAAGACATGCTCGCCCGGGTCCCGCTCTTCATGCTCGCGAGACACATCCGTCACATTCACTTCCAACGGGCTATCCCCAAAGTCCGGAATATGGAGTTCGCATTCGCATCGATTAGCTCGTGCGGCAGCAGCATCGCTAAAATTGACTCACGAAGGTTGAACCACCAAATTGTCTGCAAGTTTGAAGCGAACGACGGACTCCGCCGGAATCTCAATATCGCGATTCCCCGTCAATCCCCCTATCGCCGTTCCTCCACCGGCACCGACAAGTCCGCCAACCAGCAATCCGACTCCTCCTGAAGCTACGCCGCCAATCAGCATCCCGAGTCCGGTGCCGCCGCCGATAATCGCCGCTGACCGTTTACCTTTCCCTCTTTTCGTCTGCGTCAGATCTCTCGTATCCAGCGCATATCGTGTACCGTTCAATGTCAAGTACGTCAGCCGAAGTTCGAGAATCGAACTGCCCTTGAAGTGTCCTCGCCGATGCGACGCTACCACCACTCCGCTCACCGGCGAGCCGCGCGGAATCACCACACGATCGTTATCCCCCACCACCGGATCGACCACTTCGCCATCAAATCGGTCGCCGGCGCGGCTCGTCTTCACGCTGATGTGCTGATTGATCCGAATCGTCAGATTCGTTCCGGCGGCAATGTTCACATCCGCGGGCCGAACGATCGGCGCAGCTCCTGGTGCAGGCGCGGGCATTGATTGTCCCGAAGCATCCGTCTGTCCCGCCGTTACCGGCTGCCCAGTGGTTACCGGTGCCGTTGCCGGTGTGTTCGCCGCCACCCCGGCGGCCGGGGTTACCGTTGTCGTCACTGCCTGTGTTGTCTGTCCTGGAGCTGGCGGCTGCACTGTCGTCGTCGTTACATTTCCGCTCTTGTCTGTTGAAACAACCTGCTGCGCGTGGCCCGTAGCAGCAGCTTGTTGTTTTGCCTTATCGAGCGCCGCTTCTTCTTTCGATTTGCAACCGGCCAGCATAATGAACGCCAGCATTATCGTTGCCGCAACAATTTTTCCTGGATACTTGAAAATCATTGTCATGCCCTCTTTTTGCGCGAATCTCTTGTCCGATATGAACCGTTTCCTGAAGTCGTTTCATTTCTAAGATGCTTCTTTCGCCTCAGAGACTACCCGGCCTGCAAGGGTTTACGATGATTTCCATGACCACCGCAGCCTCCAGACGCCCCCAACTCGCCCATCTAACCGCACAGATCGACGACCTCCGTCAGCGCGGCACCTTCTTCGAGCTTCGCGAGCTTGACGATCAGCAGGCTCCCGTCTGCACCTACGACGGCAAGCGGGTGATTAATCTTGCCTCCAATAACTATCTTGGGCTTTGCAATCATCCCAAACTTGAAGAAGCCGCCATCGCTGCGATCAAAAAATATGGAGTGGGTTCCGGAGCCGTCCGCACGATCGCCGGCACCATGCGCATTCACATGGAACTTGAAGAGAAGATCGCCGCATTCAAGGGTGTCGAAGCGTGCGTCGTATTCCAGTCCGGTTTCGCGGCGAACGCCGGCACCGTCTCTTCCATCCTCGGCAAGGACGACTTCATCCTCTCCGACGAGCTGAACCACGCGAGCATCATCGACGGCGCGCGCCTCTCCAAAGCAAAAATTAAAGTCTTCCGGCATAAAGATGTCGCCCATGCCGAAGAACTTCTTCGCGAAGTCCAGAACGAGCCCGGCCATAAGCTCCTTATTACAGATGGAGTGTTTTCAATGGACGGCGATATCGGCCCCGTCGACAAGCTCGCCTACCTCGCCGAAAAATACAATGCCATCATGATGGTGGACGACGCCCACGCCTCAGGCGTTCTCGGGCGCAACGGCCGCGGCTCCGTCGACCACTTCCACGTCACCGACAAGGTTGATGTCCAGGTCGGCACCTTATCCAAAGCCATCGGCGCGTTGGGCGGCTACGTCTGCGGAAGCCGCGATCTCATCGACTATCTCTATCACCGCGCCCGCCCCTTCCTCTTCTCCACCTCGCATCCGCCATCAGTCGCTGCCACCTGCATCGCCGCTTTCGACATTCTGGAAAATGAGCCCGAGCGCATTCAGCGACTCTGGAATAACACCAACTACTTCAAACAGCAACTCACCGATGCCGGCTTTGATGCTGGGGGCAATTCCACTCCAAAAAGCGAAACGCCCATCACCCCCATCATTATCGGCGACGGCCGCCGCACCATGGATTTCTCCCGCGCCCTCTTCGAGGCCGGCGTCATGGCGACAGGCATCGCCTTCCCCACCGTCCCCGAAGGCAAAGCTCGCATTCGCACCATCATGACCAGCGAACACACCCACGAACAGATCGATCAGGCCCTCGAAATTTTTACAACGATTGCAAAGAAAACGGGTGTTCTTCCATCCCAAAAGTAATCGTCATGAGCAACCCGCAATAAAGAATCTATAGATCGCGGAATTCTCATTGACTGGGCGGTCAAATCGCTTTATGTTAAATTCGTCCCTCGCGAGGCCGGAACCGCCGGCCTCTACCTGCACAGCAAACCAGTTCGCGGCAGTGCGGATGGAGGAGTCAGCGACATTCGCTTTCGTGAGGACAACCATGCCTGTTTTAAAAATCGCCTACATCGAACTGCCCGCTCAACAGCTGGCCGCAAGCCAAACCTTCTATGCCAACCTCTTCGGCTGGACATTCCAGGACTACGGCCCCACCTATGCTGCCTTCTCGGGCAGCGGCACCGAGGGCGGCCTTAATTCCGATCCTGCCGAACGCACCAAAGCGCCCCTGCCTGTCATCGAATCGCAGAATCTCGAAGATACCCAACAAAGCGTCCTCAAAGCTGGAGGCAAGATTACCCTTCCCATCTTCAGCTTTCCCGGGGGCCGTCGGTTCCACTTCGCGGATCCCGCAGGCAACGAGCTCGCGGTCATGCAACGAGAGTAATCGCAGCTAGCCCTTGAAAACGACGCGCCCTTCGCTCAACGTATATGCCACTTTACCAAGCATGGGCGCGCCGTCGAAAGGCGTATTCCGCGATTTCGACCGAGACCGCTTCGCCTCAAAGCTCCACGCCGCCGTCGGATCGAATACCACCACGTCTGCAAAGCTTCCTGCAGCTAGCGACCCTCGACCCTCCAACGAAACGATTCCCGCCGGCTGCATACTCATCAACTGGATCAGGCGCGACACCGTCATCCCATGTCCCTTATGCAACACTCGCAACGCCAATCCCAGCGCTGTCTCCAATCCAATAATCCCATTGGGAGCCCGCTCAAACTCCTGCTCCTTCTCAAACAGCACGTGGGGAGCATGATCCGTGGCAATGCAGTCCACCGTCCCATCCATCAACCCTGCAATTATCGCCAATCTGTCCGTCTCTGCACGCAGCGGAGGATTCATCTTCGCATTCGTGTCATAGTCTCCGATTGCTTCATCGGTCAGCGTAAAGTGATGTGGGGCTGCCTCGCATGTCACATGCAGACCCGCAGCCTTCGCGTCGCGTATCAAAGATATCGCCTTTTCCGTCGAGACATGCTGCACATGAAGATGCGGCCGTAATCCATCACGCCGCTCGATGTCTTTCAGCAAATGGATATCTCGCTCGACAATGCGCGCCTCCGCCTCCACCGTCATCCCGCGCAGTCCCAGCCGAAACGCCACCGGACCCGCGTTCATGCTGCACCCGCCTGTCAAACGCGTATCCTCCGCATGCTGCGAAAGCGGCACACCAACCCGCGCTGCCGCCACCAGCGCCTCACGCATCACCCGATCGTGAAGCACAGGCTTTCCATCATCGGTGAACCCAACAGCGCCGGCCCGTTTCAGCCCATGGAAATCCGTGATCGTCTCACCTAAGCTTCCAGACGTCGCCGCCGGCATCGCAAACAGCTTCACGCATGCTGCGCGCGCAGCATCGAGCATCCACTCTAATCCCGCAACCGAATCATTCACCGGCACCGTATTCGGCATCGCTACCACGCTGGTAAAACCGCCCGCCGCTGCCGCCGCTGTGCCCGTAGCGATCGATTCTTTGTAAGTCTGCCCCGGCTCTCGCAGATGCACATGCACATCCACCAACCCGGGAGCCACAATCATTCCTGTAGCGTCGATAACCTGACTGCCTGTCTCCTTAACCTTTACACCCTGAAACCCACCCGGCGTCTCTATGGCAGCCACCCTCCCACGCCGCAGCAACACATCCCGCTCCGCATGCACGCCGCTTGCCGGATCGATCAGCCGCCCATTCAGAATTAATACGTCACTCATACAGTTACACTCTCAAAGCCGCCCGCGCCTAATGCCCGTACCAGCAATGCCGCCCTTACCGCCAAGCCGTTCTTCACCTGGTCCTCGATCGCTGAGTTCGGCCCGTCTGCTACTTCATCTGCAATCTCCAAACCCCGAATCATCGGTCCCGGATGCATCACCAAAGCCTTCGGCGCGCAAGCCACCAACCGCTCCTCATTCAACTGATATTTCGCAATGTAATCCGCCAGATCCAGTTCCATCCCCGCCAGCCGCTCTCGCTGAATCCGCAGCATCATCACGACTCCCTTGCCTTGAGAGCCTGCCCGCTTCAGCGCCTTATCAAAATCTCGTTCAATCTCGACACCAGCATTCAAATCTAGCGCGTCCTCCGGCAACAACCCCGCTGGTCCGCACAACAACACCTTGGCCCCAAGCCGCGGCAGCAGCATCGCATTCGATCGCGCCACCCGACTGTGCAGAATGTCCCCCGTAATCACCACGGTCACACCTGCCAGCGTCATCGGTTCAACGCGCTCCGCGTCCACGCCCGGCAGCCTGGCCAGTATCGTCCGCAGATCCAGCAGCGCCTGCGAAGGATGCTCATGCATCCCATCTCCTGCATTCAATACGGGCAATCCCGTGGTTCGCGCCAACAGATACGGCGCCCCCGAGTTTGCATGTCGCAGGATGATGCACTCCGCTCCCAGCGCCCGCAGGGTCAGTCCCGTATCCTTCAGGCTCTCGCCCTTCTCGATGGAAGAAGACTTGTCGCTGACAAGAGTTGTAATCGCACCCAACCGCTTCGCCGCCAGTTCAAACGAGGTCCGTGTCCGCGTACTGGACTCATAGAACAACAGCGCAATCCGCCGCCCCGCCAGCATCCGGACTCGGTCCGCGCTGGCCATCCGTTCAATCCGGTCCGTCGCCGCCAGGATCACCGCGATTTCCACCAGCGTCAGGTCCGCGACCGTCAACAACGAACCCGCGGCATATCTTTCAGGCTTCGACGTATCGTGGGTGGAGGGTTTCATCGACGTCAATCGTCAATCCACCAGCTCGACCAGCAGCACCTGCTCCTGCCCGTCTACCTCATTCAATTTCACCTCGATAATCTCTCGTTTCGAAGTCGGAATTGTGCGCCCTACATAGGTCGCCTCGATCGGCAGCTCGCGATGTCCGCGGTCAATCAGCACCAGCAGGCGCACACTCTTTGGCCGCCCATAGTCGAACAGCGCATCCAGCGCCGCGCGAATCGTCCGCCCAGTGTAAAGCACATCGTCCATCAGGATGATGTCGCGTCCGGTCACGTCAAACCCGATCGCCCCAGGCGTCACCTTCGGCCGCATTCCATCGGTCGAAAGATCGTCCCGGTAGAAGCTGATGTCCAACACACCCGTATCCACGGGATGTTTCTCGATCTTTTCGATCAGCAGCGCCAGCCGCTGCGCCAGCGGAACACCTCTTCGCTTGATCCCGACCAGCCCAACGTTTTTGCTGCCGTCGTGTTTCTCCACGATCTCATGCGCAAGCCGAACCAGCGTGCGCTCGATCTCCGAGGCCGACATCAATCGGCCCTTCTCCCGTAACTTTGGCTTCTGCTCTTCCTTAATTTCGCTCATAGCAATTGCGGTGATGATACCAGCCACACCGGCCCTCTTGCAGGAGCGCCCCTTACGCCGAAATCTTCCGCCGCATTCGCATGAATCCGCCCAATGCCCCGCCGACTGTCGAGAGCACCAGAAGGAATCCCGATATCACGCCAAATCCCGCCAGCATCATCCCGGCCCGAAACTCCGGTGTAAACCAAAGGGCCCGCAGCCATGCGGGCGCCGGCGTCATCGCGTTGATCTGCTCCAATTCTGCCCGCATGGATTCGGTCAACTGCAAATCTGCGCCTGACATACTGTGCAGAACATACCGCGACACCACCCCGCCCACTGCCATGGCAATCCCCAAACACGACACGAGCGCCAGCCCGACTACGATCCCAATCCGCGCTCCGACTTTAGCATCCATCCACGCCAGCGGACGACGCCGTTGATAGAGCGCCAGCGTAATCATCGATCCGCTGACAATCCACAGCAAGCTTACCAACGAGATCATCTGGAATCGCGTTGCCACCTGGTTCAACCCTGCCGCAATCGCACCTACCAGCAATGCGCAACGCATCGCCGTCTTCCACTCCACCTGCTGCGGTTTTGGGGGGGGAACGGTATCCGTTGTATCGCCTTCTGACACTCCGCTCTGTTGCTGAACGTCCTGAAGATAGATCTGCGGCGATCCGCAATGCGGACAAAACGGCGAAACTCCATCACTGGCAGGTAGCTCGCCGCCGCAACGGTGACAATACTCAGACATATCTTATGAAGCTATCCCACCCTGCGGGGTGCGGCAAGCTCGAGCCGATGTGCCCCGGAACAAACCCGAGCTCTCATTGCGTCTGTTTTTCGTCTTTATCGCCAAACGAGAGATGTCCCGGCAGGTCAAGAGCAACCAGTCCAAACTTCGTTCCATTGCCCTCTGGATCGATCGCGACAATGTGCTGATGCTGCTTCGAACCGGCTTTTAGCTCCATTTTTCCCGATTCGTCGTCGTTGACGTAAACATGGTTCTCTTTCTCATTATCGCAACTCAATCCCTCTGCCGTGCGTGTCGGCGTGCCTACGGATTTGTCGTTCTGACATTGAATTACGTCTCCATATCGGCCCAAAACCTTGCGGTAGAATGCTGTCACCTGATCCGGGCCATCCTGTGTGCGGTAACTCGCAGCTTTCACTCGCAGTTGAAAGCTGCCGAAGCTCATATTTACGTCGGCCGCGCCATTATTCTTATCCTTCTTCACCAGCTCCGCACCCGGATAAACAGGCAGTCCCAACCCGTCAATCACCGCCGCGTCATTGGTCTTTACCGACATACCTCCGAAGGGCGTGGCAATCTTCACATTATCGTTGTCGCCATGCTTGTCGGATTCGATTCGGCAGCCGCTCATTAGAGCCGTCGCCGCAATCATCATTGCCGTTACCGCAATTCGGTTGGTCTGCATAGTCCCGCCTCCGTATCTTTAGAAAACAATACGCCGCTTTGTCCTTCGCGGTTCCGTCTTGTTCGTCGCTCCTTATTTCGTCGACTTTCCAGAACCATGCCCTTCGCCAACCTTCCGCGCCAAAGAATTGCAGAAAATATGCCTCGCCCAATGATCCTGTCCCCCATGCAGGCCGCAAAAAGGTACCATCTGCACAAATAAAAATTCCAAACAATGCCGGATTTCGTGACCTATACTGACACAAGCCGGATCGCAGACCACTGCCGCTGGCATTGCCGCATCGGAGTCTCTGGGCATGGCACAGCACCAGCCAATCCGCAAAACACCCCACGCATCCGGGTCTGACATCCCGGACAAGCTGTACTTCCGCATCGGCGAAGTAGCTAAGCTCTGCGACGTCCCGGCCTACGTGCTGCGGTTTTGGGAAAGTGAATTCCCCCAACTCAAACCGCACAAAGGAGGCACCGGTCAGCGTCTTTATCGCCGTCGCGATGTCGAGATGGCGCTCCGCGTCAAGAGCCTTCTCTACAACGAGGGCTACACCATTCCCGGCGCACGGCAGGTCTTCAAAGCCGAACTCAGGCATAAAGAGCCCCAACTCGCTCTGGCTATTGATAACGTCCCGCCGAAGGTTGACACGCGTTTGCTGCGAAAGCTTCAGAAAGAACTTCACGATCTTCACGTCCTCCTCTCGAGACCAGCCGCGACTCGCGCAGCTATCCATTCGATCCGCACACCACGCAACCAGAGCCATTCTGGCGGTCCAGCGGAGAAGCTCTTTGACCTTCCCCCTCTTCCGGAAAAATCCAAACGTTGAAATGAGATTCAAAAACGAATACGAAAGTTCCCGCAGAAGGAAAGATCACCCTCACTCCTCACACAAGCGCACGCCTTATCTCGGAGTGGACCCTTATAACGGCGTCCCGATCCAGTGCCAGTTCTGCTCCGGCAAAGACTTCCGCCGTTCCACTCTGCGCAGTGATGACTTTACTCAGATTCTCCTCATGCGTTATCCCGTCCGTTGTTTACGCTGCGGTCAGCGCCAGATGGTCAGTTACACCATCGCCAGCCTCGCCGTCTCTTCCAGCGTCAAACCCCGCCGGCGGCATCGCCCTCTCGACCCGTCCAAACGTTGGATCGACTTTACCCGCCACCCGGACGCCCCAAATCCCTTAGCACCCAACTCGACTGAAGAAGAATCGCGCTACCGCCGCTAGCCTCTGGCTAGAGCGCAATCCATCCCGCATGGATCGCCCAGAGTGACAGGCTCGCCACCACAATCCAAAGCCCCACGCCCTGGATCAGCGGCCGCGCTCCTACTTCCTTCAAAGTATTTCGCGTGATGCCCGTCCCGATTAGAAACAGCACAACCGTCAACGCCGCACGCCCCAATCGATAAAGCCCAGAAAATAATTCTTCCGATTGCGGAACGTAACGCGGCAGATAACTCGACAGCACCGCCGCGAAGCAGAAGTAAAGAATGAACCACGGCCAGCTAACCTTCGCCTTGCTCTTCTTCAGCATCGCCGTCGCAATCACCAGCGGCACGATCCACAGCGCTCTTGCCAGCTTCACGGTTGTTCCCACCACAAGCGCCGTAGGCCCGTACTTCGCCCCCGCACCGACAACTGAGCTCGTGTCATGGATCGCCAGCGCCGCCCATAGGCCAAACTGTGTCTGCGTGAAGTGGATCATGTGGCCGATCACCGGAAATAGCAAAAGCGCCACCGAATTCAGAACAAATACGGTGCCCAGCGAGACAGTCATCTCCTCGTCGTTCGCATCCAGCACTGGTCCCATCGCCGCAATCGCGCTTCCTCCGCAGATGGCCGTCCCAAAGCTGATCAGCATCGATTGGGTTTTGCCCACCTGGAGCGTCTTGCCGAGCAGCAGGCCAAAGGTCATCACGAAGGTGATGCTGATCGCCGTGTACAAAAAGCCCGACCCGCCCGCATGGACCACCTCTTTCAGGTTCATGCCGAAGCCCAGGCAAACCACCGCGGCCTGCAACAAGAACTTCGACAGGCCCCGGCTCTCCGCGGCAAACGGATGCAGCCCGGTCAGGCCAAACACCAGACCCGCAGCCAAAGCAGCGGGAGGCCCAATCAGCCCGCTCGCCGAAACAATGATCCCGATATAAAAAAGATTCTTCCTCGACACTTAACCAGCATCGGCGTACACGCCCGCCCAGTCGAGAAGTAGTTTCCTATTGCCAATAACTTCTACTTATCGCCCCGATTCGATCCGATGGCGTCCATTTCCCACAACCAGATCTGTGGCATGATGCATCCCCCGCATTTAACCCGAAGCAGAAGCAGCCATAGCAAACCGCTGGAACGCGGCCGCTGTCCCGGTAGGCTCAGTTCCTGCCAGCCGCACAAAACTGAAATCCCGCAAAATCTCCAGTCCCCCCATCGCCGCAATCCTCACCGATCCCAGCCGCAGCACCTTGCTCACCGCGCACCGCGAAACAAACCCCACCCCCAGCTCCGCCTCCACACCCGAGATGATTGCCTCCGTCGAGTCCAGCTCCATCGCCACCCTCAGCGACCGCAGCGGCAATCCCAGCTTCTTCAACGCGCTTTCCACCACCCGCCGCGACCCCGATCCCCGCTCCCGCAGCAATAACGGCACCTTCGCCAGCTCCGCAGGAGCGATCGCCGCAGTCCTGCGTGCAGCCCAGGGATGATTCGGACTCACAATCAGCACCATCTCATCGCGCACCATCCTCTCCGTCTTCACATCCCGCCGCATCGCCGGCCCCTCAATGATCCCCAGTTCCACCTTTTTCTCCGCCACGGCCTCGACGATACGCTCCGTGTTCCCGCTAACCAACGAAAGCTTCACCTGAGGATACTGCCGTACGAATGCTCCAAGAATCCGAGGCAGAACATACTGCGCCACCGTAGTTGAAGCCCCCAGCCGCAGTGGACCTACCGCATCATCATTCAACGCCGCCAGCGCCCGCTGCGCCTCGATCATCGTTTCCGCCGCCGTATTCGCATAGCCCAGCAAAACTCTGCCTGCCTCGGTCAACGAAATCTGGCTCCCATGCCCCTCCCCACGTGCACGGTCAAACAACCGAACTCCAGCTTCCTCCTCAAGCGCACGGATATGCTGGCTTACCGCCGGCTGGCTCAGGTGCAAAACCTCTGCCGCCTTGCGAAAGCTCATCTCCTCAGCCACCGCCCGAAACACTCTAAGCCGAAAGTTTTCCAAACGCTCACGCCTCGCAGTCGCTAAGGTGAACCACCCCTGCCACCCCATCAGAATAAGCCTACCGATAAAATCGAATTACCCGTGGCTCCACTCGACGAACCCAACCCGCTCCTCGACCCTCTCGAAGAGCCTGCCGCTCCCGGGCCGGCTACACCCCGCACCAGCTTCTTCGCCCTGCTCCATCCCTCCACCTCGCACTCCGCCTACTCCGCCACCCTCCTCCTCATGCTCTCGACGGTGCTCTCCGGAGTGCTCGCTCTCATTCGCATCAAGTACATCAATTTCCTCTTCGGCGCAGGCATTGCCCAGGATGCCTATCGCGCCGCCTTCAAACTTCCTGATCTCATCGCCTACTTCCTCATCGGCGGCGCCGCCTCCATCTCCCTCATCACCGTTCTCAACCGTTACCGTGAAGCCGGTGACGAAGAAGGTGGCGACCGCGCACTCTCCGTCATCCTCACCACCATGCTCGTCGTCCTCGGCGTTGGCGTCCTCGTCGCTGAAATCTTCGCCCCACAATACGTTCGCCTCGCCAACAAAGGCTTCCGTGACGATGCCGCCAAAGTCGCTCTCTGCACCGCCATGACCCGCATCATCATCCCTGCCCAGCTATTCTTCTTCATCGGCAGCGTCATGAGCGCCCGCCTTCAGGTGCGCAAGATTTTTCTATACCAGGCCTTCACACCAATCATCTACAACACGGGAATCATCCTCGGAGCCGTCTTTCTCCACCGCCAGCTCGGCGTCTCTTCGCTCGCTGTCGGCGTTTTCGCCGGCACGCTCATCGGCTCTGCTGTCCTCAACTCCATCGGAGCCTTCCGCACCGGCCTTCGTTATCGCCCCATCATCGACTTCCGCGACCCCGCATTCCTCGAGTGGCTCAAACTTTCTCTCCCCCTGATGATTGGCGTCTCCCTGGTCATGTTCGATGGCATTTTCCTCAACTACTACGCCTCCCTGCGCAATGGCGGCATCACCCTGATCGGCAACGCCAAGGACCTCTTCAACGCGCCCTTCAACGTCATCGGCCCCGCCGCCGGAGCCGCGTCGCTCCCCTTTTTCGCTTCGCTCTTCCAGCAGCGCCGGATGCAGGACTTCTCCGCTTCTGTCGGCCGCTCCGTCTCTCGACTCTTCGCGGTCGGCATCATCGTCTCCGCCTGGATGATCGCTCTCGCTCCCTGGCTCATGGACCTCTTCCGGGGCGGGAAATTCAACCATGCCGCCGCAGCCGGGACCACGCATCTCTTCAGCATCCTCGCCATCACCCTCGCCGTCTGGGCCGTGCAGGGCATCTACGCCCGGGCCTTTTACGCCGCCAGCGACACTCGCACCCCCGCCATTACCGGCACCATAATCACCGTACTCTCCGTCCCTATCTACGCCGGCCTCTTCCATGCCCTCGGCCTCGAAGGCCTTGCGATCGCATCCGACATCGGAATTTTTATCCAAACGGCGACGCTCGCCTATCTCCTCCATCGCAAGCGCCTCGCCAGCCTCAATCATCTTGAGTTCGCCGAACTAGGCCGCTCACTTCTGGCGGCGCTTGTCGCGTACGCAGCGACCGCGGTGGCCGCACACTTCCTTCCACCCGTCTCGACCCACCCGAAAGATGTCTTCACCATCACCGTAGCAACCATAGCCTGGGGCATCGCCGCTTACCTCGCGTTAGTAGCAACCGGCTCGAAACTTCCTAGGCAAATCCTCCGCAACAAAAAATAAAGCCCGGCCAACGGCCGGACTAGAAAGATCAGATGACCTCAACCGGTACACACGCCACGATGTGGCCGCCTCACGCGCAGTGAGCCCGTCCGGCAGGACGCAGTCTTTTCAACCTACTTAGCATCCTCCCATTCCTCATTCCACGCTGCCTGAATTGCCTCAAGTATCCCTTCATTCGACTTCGCAGGGTCGCCCACAAACCCTGGCAACCCGGTCACATATTTGTGCAGATCCGTAAACCGAACCGAATACGGCTCAATCTCCGGATGCTTCTCCTGCAGCAGAATCCCGATCTCCTCAGCATCGGTCCAATCGATATCACGCGCCATATCCAACCTCCTCAATGTTTAATTCGTACGGTATCCAGACACTCATGCTTTCGGAGTGATGATTTGTCCGAAGCACGCATGCTTCAGGCCTTTTCGTAGTGGAAGTGAAGCTCCTGTTCGCTGGCGACGGGCTGGCCATCTCTGGTCGCAGGATGGAAGATCCACTGCTGAACAATTGCGATGACAGTTTCGTCGATGCCGTGGCCGAGACCGCTGGTCATTTTGATGTCCGCGATTTTGCCTGCCGTGTCGATGACGACATCGAGGATTACATCGCCTTTCGTGCCGCGCGGGAGGACGGAAAGGTCAGGCTTTGGTGTGGGGAAGTAGCTGGCACGTGCGATGTTGATGTTGCCCTCGCCTAGGGAATCCGCTCCAGTTGTGGAGTCGGGATTTGCAGTGGCTGGGGAGTTGGTATTGGGCGAGGCGGTATTGGTCTTTAATTTTTGTCTGACTGGGGCGGGGAGTGGGGTCTTGGTTGCGGCCAGTTGGGGTTGAGTCTTCGGGTTGGGCGTTGCGGCCTCTACAGGGGCGCGGCCGGGAAGATAGGTGACCATTAAATTGGTGCCGTGTTCGTTGCCGGGAAGGCGAATGGGAGCGACAAAGGAGGCGCGCTGGTGGATGAGAACACCGAGCAGAAGCAGGTGCAGCAAGACAGACGCGACAGCATGCTCTGGGCTGCGGTGCGGTGCTGCGACTGGTTTGCCGATGGTGTCGATGCTTGCCTCTCCTTGGCGGGATTCTTGTTTCGTTGTAGCAGGATAGCAGCCGTGCAGCGGTATTGATTAGACGCGGGTGAAGGTGGTCTGTTGCTTTTCGGTGTAGCGTTCTACGGCTAAAGCGATGAGGCGATCGATCAGGTCTTTGTAGGAGATGCCGCTGACCTGCCAGAGCTTGGGGTACATGCTGATGCTGGTGAAGCCTGGCATGGTATTGATTTCGTTCAGATAGATGCGGGCAGGTTTCATCTTATTGCTTTTCTTCGTTTTAGCGGCGGGCTCCATGAGGAAATCGACGCGGGCGAGCCCGGCGCAGTCGCAGGCGCGGAAGGCGGCGATGGCCATCTTGCGGATTTGTTTGGATTCGGATTTGGAGAGTTTGGCGGGAATGACGGGCAAACTATTGTCGGAGTGATACTTGGCGTCGTAGTCGTAGAACTCGGCGCCGGGAACGATTTCGCCTACGACAGAGGCGATGGGGGAGTCGTTGCCGAGGACGGCCACTTCGAATTCGCGGGGTTTTGCGCCGGGGCCGCCTACTCCCTGCTCGATGATGAGCTTGCGGTCGTAGCTGGCGGCGAGGTCCATTGCGGGAGTAAGTTCGCCGCGATTGTGAACTTTGCTGATGCCTACGGAAGAGCCTAGATTCGCGGGTTTTACGAAAACCGGGTAGCGGAGATTCTTTTCTATGAGCTTGATGCAATGCTTCGCGTCGGACTTCCATTCGCTGCGGAGGAGGTTGACGTGCGAGGTTTGCGGCAGGTTGGCGGCGGCGAAGAGCTGCTTCATTGCGGACTTGTCCATGCCGGTGGCGGACCCTAGAACGCCGGAGCCAACATACGCTATATCAGTAAGTTCGAGGAGGCCCTGGATGGTGCCGTCTTCGCCGAAGGTGCCGTGGAGGACGGGGAAGATGACGTCGAGAGATTCGGTGAGGCCTGCGCTGGCGTTGAGTTGGATGGATTTCGATTGGAGCAGGACTGGCGCGGGTTTTGTGTTGCCTGCGAGCAGGCGCGTGGCTTCTTCGGAGGCGAGCCATTGGCCTTGTTTGGTGATGGCGATGGGGATGACTTCGTATTTGGTGCGGTCGATGGCTTTGAGGATGCTGGCGGCGGAGAGGAGGGAGACTTCGTGCTCGCCGGAGCGGCCTCCGAAGAGGATGCCTACGCGTAACTTCTTGCCGGTGTGTTGTTTCTTTGTCATGTCTGATCAAGTTTCGCTTAGTTTTGCGGTTTCGGATGTAAGAAAAAATTTGGAGAGGCGAAAGGGTAATTTTGCAGGGGTTTTTGCAGGTTTTGAGTGTTTTCTGGATGGTAAATCGTGGTGAATTTGTGGTGGATTCGTGGTGAGTTGTGGTGTTTTGCGTGGTGATTCTGGCTGCCTGAAATTTTCCACTTTTTCCAAGTTTATTTTTTGAGCGGGGGAGGCTCAGATCTGCTGAGGGGCGGGAGTGGGCTTTGGTGCGGTGGCGGGAGCGGGTTTGCTGAGGTGGCGGGTGAATTCGAGGAAGACGAGGGCGGCGGGGGAGTAGCCGCTGGGGTCGGCCTGGGTGAAGTCGCCGGTGAGCGGGTCCATCTGCTGGCGGAACTCGGACCCACCCCACCCAGCAGAGCTGGCCGGGGACCCCGAGTTAGTGTGGCGGCTGATGGCTTCACACCACTGCTGCATCACGTGGTTCATCTCGGCCTGCTTGCCGTAGTGGGGCATCCAGCGCGGCGTGCGCAGTGCGGTGAGGGCTTGCGAGGCTCCGCCCCAACTGTTGCGCGGAATGGGACGGACGAAGGCGGGGTCGTCCATGGCGATGGAGGTGAGGGGCCAGGGCGCCCAGAAGGCTTTGGGGTTGTGGATCTGTTTTGTCCAGACGGCGTCGAAGATGGCTTTGTCTTTCGGGTCGTCGCGCTTGAGGACGTGCTCGCCGAGCACGCGGCTGATGACGTCGGAGCGGACGCGGACGAAGTTGTTCTGGGCGTCGAGGTCGTAGAAGGCGGCGTCTTTGGGGTCGTAGAGTTTGTCGAGGATGAGCTGGCGGATGGTCTCGGCGTCTTCGTGCCAGCGGCTGGCCTCGTCGCCTTTGCCGAGAGCGGTGGCCATGTGGGCGAGGGCGATGCGCGCGCCGAAGACGGTGGCGGAGAGGTCGGGGCAGAGGCGCGGCATGGAGGGGATGGGCGAGCACTTGCGCGCGTCGGCGTCGGGGCAGCGATTGGGGATTCCGGCCCACCGCGGACTGTTGTCGTGGCCGGTGTCGTAGGTGCAGAAGCCTTCGACGAGGCCGGTCCTGCGGGTGTCGCGGTACTGGCGGAGCCAGGCGTCCCAGCGGCTGCAGGCCTGGTAGGCGGTGACGAGGAGCTCGTCTGAGAAGGAATCGGCGCCGGGGAGCTGCGAGAGCTCCCATGCGGTTGCGGCGATGGGGACAACCATCTGGATCTGGCCGTAGCCGACATCGGAGATCTTGATGGCGGCGGGGAGCTGGCCTGCGGATTCGTGGCCGATGGGGCGCTGCAGGGCGAAGAAGGCCATGTGGTTGTTGCGGGCGATCTCGAGTGGGGTGGGCGCGCTTTCCGGGGTTGCGATGTATTGTGCGAGGGTGCCGTAGACGAGGCCTTCGTGGGGGCCGCACTCCTGCCAGATGCCGGGGTAGACGGCGCCTTCGAAGAGGACGGGGTGCTCGTAGTGGGGGACGATTTTGATGTTTGCGGCGAGAGTGGCGAGGGCGGCGTCCCAGGTTTTTTGCCAGCGGGGATCGTTGGTTGGAAATGTGGGGCGAGGCGGTGCGGCAGGCGTTGCCCAGGCCTGCATTGGAAGCAAAGCCGCGCTGCTGGTCATTGCGGCCAGCTTGAGAAAATCTCTCCGGTTCCTGTTCTGCAGGCGGTTCGCGGAGTGGCGCGAGTCGGGGTTAGTTTTCGGAGGCATGATCTGGCTTGAGTTTAGCTCCATGGGTGACCACAGATACGCACCGCTTCAAGGAGGTCGAATGCAAAGGCAAATGCGGGGTCCTTTTCTTCGCTCAGGATGACAAGCAAAACAAAAGCAACAGCAGATCCTCCGCTTCGCGAAGGATGACAACTAAAAAGCAAAAGCAACGGCAGAGGCAACCGCAGATTCCCTTCGGGAATGACAACCAGAAAAGCAAAGGCGAAAGACAACGACAAGACAGAGGCAAAAACAAAAGCGAAATGCGGGGGGGTCCCTCCACTACGGCGGTCAAGTGCGCCGCCTCCGGTCGGGATGACGGGTTTTGTTTTAAAAACAGGTCCTTGCGGAGAAAGCAGAGGGTGAAGGCGATAGACTTGCTGCGATGCGTTCTCGAGCAGAGCCGAAAAATACGGGCGGGACTGCGAAGCGGGAGGCTGCCATGCCGGAGGCAAAGGTCTCAGAGGCAAAAGTCTCCGACGCGAAGGTCTCCGATGCGAAGCTCGATGCTGCTTTGTTCCGGCGCAGATTGATGGCCTGGTACAGAGACCATGCGCGGGAGCTGCCGTGGCGCGGGGTGAGCGATCCCTACCGGACGTGGCTCTCCGAGGTGATGCTGCAGCAGACCCGGGTGGCGGCGGTTATTGAGCACTATGAAGATTTTCTGCGGAAGTTTCCGACGATGCTTGCGCTGGCGCTTGCTTCGGAGGCGGAGGTGCTGGCGACGTGGTCGGGGCTGGGGTATTACAGGCGGGCGCGGCTGCTGCACAGGACGGCGCAGTTTGTGACGCGGGAGCGCGGCGGGGTGCTTCCCGGCACGGCGGCGGAGCTGCGCACGCTGCCGGGGATCGGGGAATATACCAGCGCGGCGATTGCGAGTATTGCGTTTGGCGAGAGCGTTGCCGTTGTCGATGGGAATGTGGAGCGAGTGTTGTTGCGGGTGATGGGCAGGCCGGAGGTTAAATCGGCGGAGGGGCGGGCGCTGGTGCAGCGAAAGGCGAGTGCGCTGATGCCGAAGAGCCGGATGGGAGAACGGGTTAATGCGGCGGGAGATCATAATCAGGCGATGATGGAGCTGGGCGCGACACTGTGTTTGCCGAGAAATCCTCTGTGCCTGCATTGTCCTGTCTACTCGATGTGCAAGACGCGGGGCGAGCATGTGACGCCGCCGCGGGCGCCGCAACTGAGCCGGCCCGCGGCGTATCTGCTGAGCCTGCGCAAACGCGGGACGGCGACTGAGGTCTTGCTGGAGCTACGAGCCGACGATGCCAGTCTGATGCCGGGCATGTATGAGCTGCCGCCGTTGCCGCTGGACGCGGTGCAGGGGCGGGAGCCATTGTTGCGGCTGCGTCATGCGATCACGAATACGAACTACTATGTGCAGGTGTTCGCGGCGCACGGGACGGCATACGAGCCTGGGGACAGCGGGCTTCGGCGTGCAATTCCTGCTGCGAACGCCGATCTGCACTGGGTTTTGACGAGCCGCCTGAGCAAGCTGCCGTTGACGGGACTGGCGCGCAAGGCGCTGCAGCGGCTGGATGTGATGACGGTGAATTTGCCGAAGCTGCCGGTGGAGTCTGCGGGTTCGCTTGCGACGTGATCGCTTTCGCTGTAGCGCTGGCGATTGTGGGCTGGCCGCGATTTCGTGAACGAGGATTGATTTCCTCAGCTGCTAAAGAGGATGCTGGTAAAAGGGCACGAGAAGCAAACAGCGTACCTCGGCGGCTGAACAGGCAAAAGTCAATTTTGGTCCGGAAAGATTCCCTCAGCGACTAAGGTCGCAAGGAAAACAGGTCGCTTGCGGCGCGACTGAAGTCGCGCCCTTTCAAAGCAAAGACTTTTCCGCAGTCCGTAAAGCGTTGCCCCTTTTTTTACTGCATGCGTTCGGAGTTCTTTTTTGCGAGCGCTATGTTGGGCAGCATTGCCGCCGGTACAGCTCGAGTCTTCCCATTGGCCAGGTTGATTGCGCGGGAACCGTTTCCTACCTGCAGCATCAACGGATGCTGGAGCGTCACGATGACGGCAGTGGCGGGCGTCTTGCTGGTGCAGACGTAGCTGTGAACGGTGTTGGCATCGAAGTAGATGGCATCGCCGGCCTGGATCTGGTAGGTCGAGTCGCCGTGCCGGACATCGAGGGTACCGGAGAGCAGATAAAGAAACTCGCAGCCGGCGTGTTGATGGGCGCGCGGCACGCGTCCTTCTTTCAAGGGGAGAAACTCCGCATAGTAGGGGTCGAGCTGGCGATCGGGAACGTGATAGCCGAGACTTTCAAAGAAGTAGGTGGGGTCGTCGGCGCCGGTCTGGGGCAGGCGGACGCGCTCGTCGCGGCGGTGGACGCGGAAGAGGGTCTGGGGCTCGGGATCGAAGAAGTAGCTGAGGTCCTTGGAGAAGACCATGGCGATGCGGGCGAGATTGCGCAGGGTGGGGACGACGCGGCCTGTCTCCAACTGCGAGAGGAAGCTGGCGGAGAGGCCGGTGTGGCGGCCGAGCTCGACGAGGCCCATGGATTTTTTGAGACGCAGATGTTTGATGCGCTCGCCGATACGTTTTTCCGCAATAAACGACTCTGCGGCCACACCATCGACGTGGAGATTGCGGTGCCCGTCGGAGTCGTTGCCGGAGAGAACGTTGTGCGAGGTTGGAGGGATCTCTGAAGAAGCCATGACTGCCGGGGAGGTGATATTTTTGCTCATATGGGAGGGCCGTTCCGCTAGGTCAAACGATGTTGCAATGTGGTGAAACGTTGTATGGAATTTTCTCGTCAGTGGGTTGGATGCCGATTTCCGGTTGCGGAGGAGTTGCGGCTGCAAAAAAAACGGGACGAGAGTTGTAACCGCCGTATGATCAAAGGATCGATGAAGTTTTCGCTCATCCTCTGCCATCCGGGCTTCCGGAGAGGACTCGCGGCAGCCGGCGCCGCCGTTCTGACGGTCTGTGCAGCCGGTTGTGCCAGTCCGGGACAGCCGCGGCCTCCCTCCCTGAATCTTCCTGAAGTGGTGACAGACCTTAGCGCCGCGCGGGTGGGCGACGTGGTGGAGATGCGCTGGACAACACCTGAAAAGACGACCGACCGGCTTGACGTGAAAGGGCCGATGACGGCGGAGATTTGCCGCATTACGGTATCTTCCGCCGGGTCTTCCGGCTGCGACCCGGTTTTACGTTTGCCGGTTCTGCCGGGCGTGGGGCATGCTGAGGAGGCGCTGGCTCCGGTGCTGACAGTCGATCCTCCGGCTCTGCTGGGGTATCGAGTCGAGATACTCAACGGGCGCGGACGATCCGCGGGCCTTTCGCCTGAGGTTTTTGTTGCCTCGGGCCTGGCTCCGCCGGCGGTCGATCAGCTTCGGGCGACAGCGACGCGCGACGGCGCCATGCTGGAGTGGGAGAAGAAGGACAGTGCTGCTGTCGTGGAGCTCGACCGGCTGCCGCTTGGGTCCAATGGAGTTGCGATTGGGCCTTCTCCGGCGAAACCGGCGTCGACGCCATCCTCAAAATCTTTTATCAAAAAACAGGGCGCCGGGGCTCAGAGAGGGCCGGCCTCGCCCAAAAAACTGGTGGAGACGCCGGCTGCTGCGACGGAGGTGAGGCTGCGTACGCCGGGCCAGATGGCCGATGCGGGGGGTACGATCGACCGCACCGCGGAGATGGGGGAGAGCTATCGCTACACGGCGCAGCGAGTGCGGACGGTCTCTCTGGATGGACACATGCTGGAGCTGCGCAGTTTTGCCTCGGGAGGGGTGACGGTCGCGATGCGGAACAGCTTTCCTCCGCATGCTCCGGGGGGCCTGGAAGCGGTGCCGGGGGGGGCGGAGGTGGACGATCGTTCGATCGATCTTTCGTGGACACCCAATACCGAATCCGACCTGGCGGGATATATTGTTTATCGTCAAGAGATTGCAGAAAAAGGCGTAGCCGCGGGTACAGCGACGCGCCTGAACCCAACCCCGGTCGCCGGTCCTGCCTACCGCGACCAAACCGCCGTGGCCGGCCGCCGGTACGCCTATTTCATCACTGCCATCGACACGGCAGGCAATGAGAGTGCGCCCAGCGAGACGGTCCGGGAGACCGCAAGGGAGCAGTGAAGAATGCGCTACTGCAAGTATCTGTCGTCTGAAAGCGGGACCAGTTTATCGCGCTATGCTCTGGTGGAAAAACGCAATGGCGTTCCGTGGGCGACGCTGCCGATGCAGGCTCCGCAGGAAGATCTCTCGGCGCGAATTCTGGGCGGGTTGCCGGTTCCGACGACCGCGGTGAACTTCGAGCCGGTGCCGCTGTCGGAGCTGAAGCTGATGGCGCCGGTCGTGCCGTCGAAGATTGTGTGCGTAGGGCGGAACTATCGCGAGCACGCGGCGGAGCTGGGCAATGAGGTTCCCACGGAGCCGCTGCTGTTTTTGAAGCCTCCTTCTGCTTTGCTGGCGTCCAAGGGCGTGGTGCGGATTCCTGCTATCTCGACGCGGGTGGATTATGAGGGCGAGCTGGGTATTGTTATCGGCCGGCGATGCTACAAGATCGGACCTGATGAAGATGTGCGGCCCTATATTCGCGGGTATGTCTGCGTGAACGACGTTACGGCGCGGGACATTCAGAAGTCGGACGGGCAGTGGACACGGGGGAAGGGGTTCGACACATTTTGCCCGGTGGGGCCGATTGTGTCGGACGAGATCGATCCGGTGGGCGGTTCGGCGGTGACGCTGATTACGCGTCTGAACGGGGTGGTGAAGCAGCAGGCTTCGACGCGGGACCTGATCTTCCCTATTGCGGAGCTGCTGCGCTACATCACGGCATTCCTGACGCTGGAACCGGGCGATCTTATTCCAACAGGAACGCCCGCGGGGGTGGGAGCCGTTCAGCCCGGTGACCGCATCCAAGTGGAGATAGATGGTCTTGGGGTGCTCGAAAACGAATTTGCCGCGGAAAGCTGACCGCGGATTGCGCGGATAAAAACGGATTTTTTTATAAAATCTTGTCAGGCGATTTTTCACAATGTTATCGAGAGATGCAAAAGGACGATGGAGGAACTTCAGAGCTTCGGCGGGTAGTAGAAAGGCGATTATGGAGTGGGAAGAATCCCTCGGCGACTAAAGTCGCAATGCGGTGAGAGCAGTTACGGCGCTGAAACCCAAGGCTAAAAGCCCTGGGCTACCAGTCGCGCCCCTTCAAAACAATGACTTTTCCGCAGCAACGGACATCGCCAGCCTCTTCTGTCTTTTAGCATTTGATCCGTCTTCAGTATTTGATCGGTGACCATCCGTGGCGATCCGCGGTCGGGGCCCGGAGTTGGTAAAATAGATTTGAAGGAGCACACTATGGCATCGTTACTTGAACAGCTTCGCGGGATGACGACTGTCGTCTCGGACACCGGCGACATCAATGCGATTCATCAGTTCCGGCCGCAGGATGCTACGACGAACCCGTCACTGATCGCGGACGCGTCGGGCAAGCCGGAGTATTCCTCGATCGTCGATGACGTTTTGAAGCAGGTGCGGAAGGATGCCGGCGCGGGCGCTTCGGACCATGATGTTGCGGCGAAGGCGTTCCGGCCGCTCGAGGTTGCGTTTGGGCGGAAGATTCTGGATATTATCCCGGGCCGGGTCTCGACTGAAGTGGACGCCCGTCTCTCCTTCGACATCGACAAGTCTATTGCCGAGGCTCGCGCAATCATTGCCTTGTATGACAAGGCGGGCATCTCCCGCGAGCGCATTCTGGTGAAGCTGGCCTCGACGTGGGAGGGCATCAAGGCTGCCGAGATTCTCGAGAAAGAGGGCATTCACTGCAACATGACGCTGCTGTTCGGTCTGCACCAGGCGATTGCCTCCGCCGAAGCGCACGTCACGCTGATTTCTCCGTTCGTCGGACGCATTCTGGACTGGTACAAGAAGGACACGGGCAAGGACTACGCCGGCGCGGACGATCCGGGCGTCCAATCGGTCACGACGATTTACAACTATTACAAGAAGTTCGGCTACAAGACAGTGGTTATGGGTGCGAGCTTCCGCAATACCGGCGAGATCAAGGAGCTGGCGGGCTGCGATCTGCTGACGATTGCGCCGAAGTTCCTGACTGAGCTTGAGAATACGGAAGGCACGTTGCCACGCAAGCTCGATCCTGACAATTCGAAGAGCCTGGACATTAAAAAAATCGCGATGGACAAGGCGACCTTCGACAAGATGCACGCGGCTGACAAGATGGCTACGGACAAGTTGAAGGAAGGCATTGAAGGCTTCTCGAAGGCAATCGAAGATCTGGAAAAGGTACTGGAGAAGCGTCTCGCGGAGATCGGCGAGCCTGCCGGCGCCTCGCGTTGAATCTGTCAATTTCTCGTGATTCAAGTTTCAACGACCGCGTCGTTACGGCGCGGTTTTTTTTATTTCGAGCAGCGAGACAAACACGCGATCGAGTTCTATACTTCTTCGCAAGATGAGGCCCTCTGCCAAAGGTTGGATCATTGTTTCACTCTGCGCTCTTGCCTTTAGTACGGCGGATGCACAGTTAATACCTGTGATGAGGGGCGCTCCGTTTCAGGCGACAAAGACGCTGACTATCAATCGGCCTGGGGAGCAATACACCGTATCGAGTGTTGCGGCTCGCAGCTCCGATGGAAGCACGCACGAAGAGATTCCGGATCTTCGGACGGGCACTCCCGCATATATTTTGATCGCAGATGTGCCCGGTATGAGAAGAATTTTCCTGGATGTAAAACGTAAGCTCTATACCGTCAGCGAGCTTACAGAGTCTTTCCTTTCGAATGCCCCGGCGCCGGATCAGTTGCAGAAGCGTATCGACGGTCTCAAGACGTTGACGGCTACTCATGATTCGCAGGATGGCTACGAGAGGACGACGACTCCTTTGGGTTTTCGGACTCAGGATGGTTTCATCGCATTCGGCAGCCGGACGGTCTATGAGAGGCTGCCTCCTTCCAGTAAGCTCACGGAAAAGATCTGGGAGACATGGTGGATGCCGGCGCTCAGCCTGGACGTCGAAAAAGTGGGCATTGGCGCCGACGATAAGCCTGTCTCGACTACTAAATTCACCAACATCCGCACGAAGGAACCTGATGCCAGTCTCTTTGAAATCCCTGCCGGCTACGTTCTTTTGCCGCCTCCACCCGCTCCTTAGTTTGGAAGCTGGATTTGCCTTTTCTTTTCGGCACTGATCCTTTCGTCGCTGATCTTTTCATCACTGTAAAAAATGTTAGCTTCATGGGATCGAAATCCATTCTGAAGCAACCTTTCGAATGATCGGCCTTATGCAAGTTCCTTCGGGTTATCGTTCGCTGCACAACTTTTCCTGTTGAAATTCCGCTCTAACAGGAAGAGGTGAAACTATGCGCAGTTTGAAGAATCTTGCTTTGGCCGCGGCTGCAGCCGGTCTTTGCATTGCGGCTACTCCCAGTAGTTCGGCCCAGGTCAGCGTTGGCATCGGCGTGGCGCCGGTGTGTCCCTATGGTTATTACGATTACGCACCATATAGCTGCGCTCCCTACGGTTACTATGGTCCGGAATGGTTTAGCAGCGGTGTCTTTGTAGGCGCGGGCCCGTGGTTCCATGGTCCGGAACATTTCCAGGGCCATGTCGACAATCGCTTCGACGTGCAGCATGGCTACCATGGCTCGCTCCCGCAACGCGGCGAGAGAGCGCGGCCAGAAAACCGGGTCGACCACATGCAGCATTTCAAGGGTAACGAGATGCGCGATGGCCATGGCCACCCCAAAGGCTGAACCGAGACGCTACGATTTCGACGCTGAGGTCAATGCAATCAGGCCGAAGATCCCTTTCAAAGGGTCTTCGGCCTGATTGACAGTTAGAACCTCTTGAAGTTGCCTTAGCCCTGGCCTACAGCGGCGATCTGGGTGGAATCTCCGCGGGCGGTGGCCTTCATATTGGCTCCGGTCTTTGGAGAAAACTCCAGTCTCTGTTTCAAGGCGTACATACGCTGGTCCGCAATCCGCAGCAGCTTGATGGAATCGTCGGCATCATCGGGATAGATGGCCATCCCCATACTGGCCGATACGATCATGGACTGACCCTCGACCAGGAGAGGCTTTTCCAGGGCGCCGCGGACCGATTCCATGAAGTGATCCAGCGACTGGCCTACGTCGAGATCGGTGGCAACGACGATGAATTCGTCGCCGCCCAGACGGGCGAGGGTATCGGAGGCTCGGACGTTTTTTCGCAGATGCGCTGAGACCTCACGCAGGACCTGGTCGCCGGCCTGATGGCCCATGGTGTCGTTGATGACTTTGAAGCCATTGAGATCGAGGATTAGCAGAGCGAGGCGGCTGCGGGTGCGGTCGGCGCGTTCGATCGCGGTGGTGAGACGGTCCGCGAAGAGCCGCCGGTTGGGAAGACCGGTCAACTCGTCGTGCAGGGCGAGCCATTCGTTGCTGGAGACCTGTTCCTCGAGCATCACCAGAATCATTCCGATCGAGATCAGCGATTTCTGCATGTTCCAGATGTGCGATGCGATGTCGGCGTAGGAGCGGTACTGCACGATCCACGGATGCAGCAGAAGGCAGAGCGCCCAGATGGTAAAGCCGGTTACGATGGCAAGCTTGCCGGTGCTGTTACGCGCCAGACGGCGCTGAAAATTAACCGCAGCGATGGTGTACAGGCAGCAGAGGCTCCAGTAGACGGCATCGCGATATTGGCCTCTGTGAATGAGATACCCCATGGCCAGCCAGCCGCAGATATGCATTACGGCGTATAGCCGGTTGTGGCGCAGGTAGAGCGAACTGGCTACGCCGATGACCAGTCCGGCCGCCATTGCGACAAAGAATGCTGTCGCGGAGTAGATATGCAGGCCATAGAAGGTGGTGAGGGCAAGTAGCGGAAGTGTGTTGAGCGAGAGGTAGATCAGCTCGACATTGCGGGAGAAGGGGTAGCCGCCTGAAGCCCAGGTGAACACCATGCCGGCGGCGAGGTAGCAGTCCATCACGACCAGGTGGAGCATTCTGGGTGGAAGTTGATTTGGAGGGTAGAAGGTATGGGCAACTGCTTCGATCAGCGTAAAAAACAGGCCGAGGAGCCAGATATCCGCGCGTCCCTGGGGGTGCCGCCGACGGAGCAGCAGCAGGATGACGATGAGGATCGCCAGGGCCAGCAGATCGGGCAGGAACGAAAAGTTCATCAGGCTCCATGCATCTCAGCGGTTGGATTGGCCAAAAAAGAGGCCCGTGAGAGACACGTTTTCAGGTTGCAGGCGATGGAACTCTGCCGCCTTGAGTCGAAAAAGAAAATATCACCGCCTGCGCTGGCCCGCGCATGTGGCGTCTTGCAACAACTCCGGGAGAAGATTTACCGGAAGAATGAGATCGCCGCTATAAGTACATGCCGTGACCCCTTTCCGGGGCCTATGTGCTTCCATGGCGCCAATCAGTCTAAGGAGATTGGTCACCATACCTGTCAATCAGGTGTTGGGCGTCTACTATGCAACAATTATCCAACATTACGCAAGAAACCTGCATGAAAATCCGCATGCGACAAAGCATTCGGCTTATTTCTCTTACATGCTCTCTACGGTCACTTAGAACTGAAAGCTTTTAGCTGAAGAGTTGGACCGACCGGGTTCTTCTCCTGCCGCGAGTTTTCATCATGCAGGATAAGGCAGGGCAGCCGGACATCCCATCCCCAGCGAGTTGTATCCAGCGACACCGTTGGCGGAGCCACGGATGACCAGCTGGGCTGGCCGATAGAGTCTCAAGTCATTTGGGGTTATTGTTTTAGCGGTCTTGGAGCCGTCGGGAAAAACGGCACATGGGCAAAGTGTCAGCATGTGCGCCGTGCGATTTCGTTCGGTTTACCTCAGGACAGGGTTTTCGCGACGTGGGCTACAGGATATAGCGCGAGAGATCCTGGTCCTTGACGATGGAGGCGACCTGCTGCCGCACGTATTCGGGATCGACGACGATGACCTTCTCGACGCCGGTAGCTGTCTGTCTCTCGATGACGGGCAAGGGAGGAGAGGGGGTTTGCGGGTCGGAGGTAAGTGGGGCGGAGACATGGACCTGGCCGACGACGCCCTCTTCGGTGATCTCGGCCCGGGGACTCTTGAACAGATCCGGGGCCTGAAAGCTGATCTCATCGAGTACGCGCTCGAGGATGGTATGCAGTCTGCGGGCGCCAATGTTTTCTGTGGTTTCATTGACTCGGAAGGCGAACTGCGCCATCTCCGCGATCGCCTCCCTGGTGAACTCCAGCCTCAGGCCTTCGGTCTCGAGCAAGGCCGTGGACTGCTTGACGAGCGAAGATTTCGGTTCTGTCAGGATGCGAATGAAATCGTTGACGGTCAACGAATTCAATTCGACGCGGATGGGAAACCTGCCTTGCAGTTCCGGGATCAGATCGCTTGGTTTTGAGACGTGAAACGCGCCGGCGGCGATGAACAGGATGTGATCGGTCGAAACCATTCCGTACTTGGTATTGACGGTGGTGCCTTCAACGATGGGGAGGATGTCGCGCTGGACGCCTTCGCGGGAGACATCCGGGCCATGTCCGCCCTCACGTCCGGCGATCTTGTCGATTTCGTCGAGGAAGACGATTCCTGAATCTTCAACGCGTTCGACGGCCAGGCGGGTGACCTGGTCCATATCGATGAGGCGATTTTCTTCTTCCTGGACGAGGTAGTCGAATGCCTCGGCGACTTTCATCTTGCGTTTCTTGGTGCGCTGGCCGAAGAGTCCAGGCAACATGTCCTTCAAATTGATGTCCATCTCCTCGACGCCCTGATTGGAGATGACCTCGAAGCTGGGCTGATTGCGGTCGCGGACGTCCAGCTCGACGATGCGTTCGTCGAGCTTGCCTTCGCGGAATTGTTGCCGAAGTTTTTCTCTTGTGCGCTGTTCGCGATCACCGGGCTTGTCGGAATCGGCCGCGGAATCGGTTGTCGCGGGAAGCTGGATGACGTTGCCTGCCGGCTCCTGGGTCGACGCGGCTGTTGTGGGTGTGGGCGGCAGAAGGAGGTCGATCAGGCGATCTTCGGCAGCGAGCTCGGCCTTGTCTTCCACCTCTTCCATCTTTTCTTCGCGAACCATATCGATGGCGATCTCGACGAGGTCTCGAACGATCGATTCGACATCGCGGCCGACGTAGCCGACTTCGGTGAACTTCGAGGCCTCCACCTTGAGGAAGGGGGAGTTGGTGAGTTTGGCAAGACGACGGGCAATTTCGGTTTTGCCTACGCCTGTGGGGCCGATCATGATGATGTTCTTGGGCATGATCTCGTCGGCGAGCTCGGGCGAGAGCTTCTGCCGGCGCATACGGTTACGCAAGGCGATAGCGACGGCGCGCTTGGCCGCATGCTGTCCGACGACGTATTTGTCGAGCTCGGCGACGATCTCGCGCGGAGTCATTTCATCGAGTGCGAGGGCCTGATCTTCAGCGGCTCCGGGTAGAAAAATTGCCATTGTGCGGTGCTCCCTGTACTGCAGCTGCGGTCGCGATGGATTGCGACGAAGCTTCGAGGTTCTACGAAGAATGGATGCTATTGGTTCGCTACGGCTTCGGACTTCAGCTCTTCGATGGTTATCTGGTCGTTGGTATAGATACAGATCTGGCCGGCGATCTTGAGGCTTTTCAGTGCGATCTCGCGCGCGGTAAGGCTGGTGTTCTCCATCAAGGCGCGGGCGCCTGCCAGGGCGAAACTGCCGCCGCTTCCGATAGTCGCGATGCCTTCATCGGGATCGATGACATCGCCGGTGCCGGAGAGAAGGAAGGTGTGTTTGGAATCCGCTACGATCAGCAGGGCTTCGAGCTGGCGAAGCATTTTGTCGGTGCGCCAGTCTTTGGCAAGCTCGACTGCGGCACGGCCCAGGTTGCCTGCGTATTGCTCCAGTTTGACTTCGAAGCGGGCGAAGAGAGAGAAGGCGTCGGCAGTCGACCCGGCGAAACCAGCGAGAACTTTGTCCTGATAGAGGCGGCGGATCTTTTTGGCCGAACCTTTCATGACGGTGTTGCCGATTGAGACCTGGCCGTCGGCGGCCATGACGACGGAGTCGCCCCGGCGGACGCAGATGACGGTGGTGGAGCGGATGCGCCGGCCATCCGCCAAATCCAGCGGGTGACCCAGGCTGGGCGAGGTGTGGAAGGAGGCTTTGACGATGGTGGGCGACTTTGCAGAGCGAGAAAAAGACGGCTTCATGGGCAACTTCCAGTATATCGCCTGCCACGCACCGGTTGCCGAATCGGGGCTGGGGATCAATCCCCCAAAAGTACGTTACTCAGGCAGCACCTGTCCCCTCTGAAGCGCCTTCTATGGACTATTCTTTTTTTACAGACTGTGTTCGCACTGACTCCAATTCATCTGCAGCTCTCGTTGCGCTCCCCTCGTGTGATCACCGGAATTGTCGCGGGTGCAGTGACTGTGATCGGTATCGCAACGTATGTCCTTACGCGGCGCAAACCTACCGCGGAAGAGCTGGAACGTGAGCGTCGCGAGTTGCTCGCACGTTCCGGACGCATTACGGACGGAACGATAATGGACACGATGATTATGGAGGTTCGGAGCGCCGCGGTCAGCGTGCCCGAGGCGTCGATGCAGGCGGATACTAACGCGCCGATACCGCAGATTATCGTTTACAACTATCGCATCGCCGGGGTCACGTATGAGTGCGCCCAGGATGTTACGACGCTGGCGGAGTATGTTCACGGCATCCGGACGGATCTTCCGGTTCAGGTACGCTATCTGCCTCAGAATCCGGCGAATAGCATTGTGGTTGCCGAGTCGTGGAGCGGGTTGCGGCTGAACTCCTCGCGTCCCAGCCAGGCCGATTGAACGCGGCTCCCGCGCAGATTACACTTACAACATGCACATGGTCGCCAGCCCGAACGGCAAGATGCAACGTGTGCTGCAGATCTCGATGGCGCTTACGCTTGCGTACGTTGGGGCGACCTTCTACTTCGGCCTGCGGGCACATTCGCTGGCGCTGATCTCCGAGGCTGGGCATAACGTCAGCGATCTGCTCGCGATTGCGTTGTCGTTTGTTGCAGTGTACTTTCAGGCGCGTCCGGCGACGGATCAAAAGACTTTTGGGTACCAGCGGGCGGGCGTGCTGGCGGCGTTCGTCAATGCGGTGACCCTGGTGGTGCTTTCGGCATGGATCGCGATCGAGGCGATTCATCGCATCGCTGCGCCGGCGGCGGTGCAGCCGAAGACGATGATGTATGTTGCTGCGGCGGGTGTGCTGATGAACGGTACAGTGGCGACGCTGTTATGGCGCTTTTCGGGAGACGTGAATATTCGCAGCGTCTTTCTGCATATGCTGGGCGACACGCTGTCAACGGCGGCGGTGATCGCGGGTGGTGCGGCGATCCTGTTCAGCGGCATGTCGCGGATCGATCCGGCGTTGTCGATCGTAATTGCGGGAGTGATTCTGTGGAGTTCGGTGGGGATTATTCGCGAGACGCTGAATATTCTGCTGGAGGGGACGCCACGCAATCTTGAGTTGGGGAAGATTCGGGAAGCGATGGCTTCCGTTAGCGGCGTTCTGGATGTTCACGACCTGCACGTGTGGAGTCTCGGATCCCGGTCGCACGCGCTGGCGAGCCACGTTACGATTACCGAGATGCCGATGTCAGAGTGCAGCAGCATTCTGGAAAGCATTAATTGCGCTCTGCGCGATCGCTTTCATATTCTGCATACGACGATTCAATTTGAAACGACGGGCTGCGAGACGACTCACGGATGCAGCGCGCCTCCTGAACTGGAAGCGGTCGGGGTGCATGGGCACGACCATCACGATCACGATGACCATGACCACTCGCACTGAATCTGCCGCAAATTAGTCTTCAGACTATGGACTTCAGATTCGACGCCGACGTATACAAATATCTATGAGATTTGTTGTTCGTTTCTGCGGTTTCCTCCTTCTCAGTGCAGTCGCTTCGGTGGCACAGTCTGGCACTCCTGCCGGGGCACCGCTTTTTTCTCATTCGAAGATTTCGACGTGCGATGGCCTTCCTTGTGTCGATGCCGAGGTGCAGGGGAAGCATCTTCGTCTGGCGATCGACACGGGCAATCCTAACTCTGCGCTGAACGTGAAGTCTGCCGAGAGTGTTGGTCTTGCGCTTCAGCCCGTCAATGGTGCGGACGGAAAGGCTATCGCGGGAATTCAGAAGGCGATTGCGACGGATGTCGCTGTCGGCGAAATTCGTTTCAAGGAACTGCGCTTTCTGGTTATCGATCTTTCCTCGGCGATCAAAAGCAAGACCTTTCCTGACGTCGACGGAACGCTTGGATATGGCGCTTTGAAGGACCGGATCATGCAGATTGATTATCCGGCGGGTGCTTTTGGCGTCTCAGAACCGATGACGACTGCTACTGCGTGTGCTTCCTTCTGTGGTGACATTGCGTTGATCACCTTCGGCCATCGTGGACCGCCGATTGTCACCACGTCTGGATTCACGGTTAATGGCAGGGCGGTTTCGGTCCAGGTCGACACGATGTTTACCGGCACCATGCTGATTTATCCGACATCGGTCGACAAGCTGGGCCTGAGTGCCGAGGCCCAGAGCAAACAGTCGCAGTACTTCGGCTTCACAGATGAAGGGGTGGAGATGTTCAAGGCGGAGGCGAAGCAACTGGGCTTTGGAACGAAGACGCTGACGGTGAAGAGTCCGCTTTATTTTGCGGGGCCTAAAGTGCATCTGCCCGACGGCTTGTTTGACGGCACCGTCGGGGCAGAGTTGTTAAGCACGCACAAAGTTACGTTTGATTTTCACGACAACAAATTCTGGCTCGACTAGAGCAGGGTTGCGTCGACAGTGATCTCGGCTGTTTTGTTGAGGAGGCGCGAAACGGGGCAGCCGATCTCGGCGTTGTGGGCGAGCTCGGCGAACTTGGCCTTGTCGATGCCGGGGACCCTGGCTTTGGTGGTCAGATGAATTTTGGTGATGGTGGGCTTCTCGTGCATGTCGAGGGTGAGGAGCGCGGTGGTCTCGATCGAGTCCGCGGTGGCTCCGGCCTTGGTGATCTCTCCGCTCAAAGCCATGGTGAAGCAGCCGGCGTGTGCGGCTGCGATCAGCTCTTCGGGGTTGGTGCCTACGCCCTCGGCGAAGCGGGCCTTGAAGCTGTACTGCGTTTCTTTCAACGTGCCGCTCTGGGTTGAGATGGTTCCGGTGCCCTCTTTGAGGCTGCCGTGCCAGACTGCTGATGCGCTGCGATCCATCGTGTATCTCCTCTATGTTCTATCGACTACTTCTTAACGGTACCTTTTTCGATGCTTGGACGGGGAGAAAGGAGGTTGAAAAGTCGATTTTCGCGCTACTATCTCCTGATGCAAAATCTATCCACGCGCGAGCCGGCTGAACCGGTTCCCGCCTGCCCTCTTTCGTTTGAGCATCATTCGCGTTTTTGCCCTACGTGCAGTTCGCGGCTGGAGGATAGCCGGTGCAAGCTGGTTTGCCGGACTTGCGGATTCTTTTTGAGTTGTGCGGATTTTTACTAGCTGGCCGCCCGTCTCCCAAGGCGATCTGGATGAAGATTCTCAAGAGTGGCCTTCTCAGTAGATCCAGGACGTCATCTTTTCAGATAAGCCGGTCCGCTTGAACGAGGCGAGGCCTAAGTTTAGCGTTTCTGTCTGAAGGCGGTGGGAGATGACGCTTGGCCGAGCCGTCAGAGTAATGAACAATGTTTTTCTAAGTTCTGCGAAACTTGCGGCGGGCGACGCCGGCCAGTCCAAGAATGCCTGTTCCTAACAAGGCGATGGTTGAGGGTTCGGGGACGGATGGTGTGGTGGAGAGGTCGGTGATGGTGAGGGTGACTTTGCCGTCGAATGCCGTGTTGGTGCCGAGGGTGGTGAGAAATGCGGTCGAATTGAAGAAGGTGCCAACCCCTGTTTTGGGCGCGTTCAGCATGATCTCGGCGGGACCGACGGTGCTACTGGGGTCAAAGATAAACATGGCGTTGGTGCATGCAACGTTATTGACCTCGCAGGTCAAAGGCACGAAGGTGGTGGTGGTTGTGATGAGTACGGGACTAACGTAGGTAAAGAAGGTGAGGAAACCGGGTGCGTCGGTGTTGTCGATGTAGGAGTAGCTAAAGCTGTCGGCGTGTGCCGATACAGCGGCTGCGGTAAAGAGAATGGAAATGGCGGCAAGCGAACGCGCGAGAAGGCGCATGGAGGTCTCCTTGTTGATGGGGGCTGGAGCTACAGGGCCTGGACGAGCATCCGGCTGAGCGAAGGCAGATTTTCTCCGCGGGACACAAGGAGTCGAGCAATTTAGTCGCCAAGTTCGAAACTAGGAAAATGGCAGTAAATCGGCACTTATGGCTTGTTGTACTTCCTCTATGCTGCACTATGTTGCGCACAAATAAGAAAGTCCACGAGGTATCGGGTCCTTTGACTCGCTCAGGATGGCGGTGGTGTGAGGGTTGGGTGCGGCCTCACCCAATGTCTCACCCAGCCGGGCCGGCGAAGAGGATCAGATTTCCGACGGGATCTAGGACGATGAAGGTTGTGGCGCCCCAGGTTTCCTGTTTGAGGGTCTGATGGAAGGGTACGTCCAGCGCCTGATAACTCAAAAAGAGTTGTTTGATCTCGTCTGCGCTGGCGACAGTGATGGAAGCGGAGAGAAGGCCTTCGCGTTCTCGAATGTCGCCCGCGAACTCGGGCTCGTCCATGTGGCGGAAGGAGAGGTGTGCGTTGTCGCGAGTGACCTGCGCGTAAAACGGAGGATCGCAATAGATGAAATCGACTGTGAAGCCGAGCTTGCCGGTATAGAAATCGCACGATGCCTGAATGTCGGCAACGAATAGCTGCGCGGAGATTGAGGTGAGGATGGGGCGTGTCGCAGTCTGTAAAACTTCTTCTGTCATGTTATGGGTACCTGACGTCCCTCCTATTCTGCATTAAGGCTGGGTAGTGGGTCAGTTTGGAGTGAACGACTGAGGTTTCCGAAAATGCGACTTTGCGGGGAATGTCATTCTGAGAGAATGATCGACATGAGCGATAAGGAACAATCGCGAGAGAGAAGGGCTGCAATTCGAGGGATCCTGATGTCCGAGTGGGACCCAATCGGCGTGAACGACACTCCTGAAGCCACTGATGAATACGACGGCTATATCGGTCCTGTGCTGGACCTGCTGAACGCGAAAGCCAGTTCTAATGAAGTCGCGGCTTATCTTCGGAAGGTGGAGACTGAGAGGATGGGCTTGACTGATGCGCAAGGCGATCCGCTTCTTCCAGCTCAAGAACGAGACGCGGCCGTTCGCTCGCTGAAACTCCTAATCCCTGATGAACGGCAACCCGACAAAGTCGCTTCGCCGAGGGGCTTTCGACACTGGAAGCTCTTTGCGAAGACTATCTCACCTGCGTTTGCGAAAACACAGCAGCGTCGCGACGAGGGTCTCTGCATTGGTTGCGGTTCTAATCCATGCAAGTGCAAGAACCGGAGGCATGCCCGATAACACGCACCCCAAAGGCATTCCTCAAAACGACGTTATAGGCAACCTTGGTTGCCCCGGAGTTCACGATTAACGGGTCGCAAGGCTGGCTTTGCGGGCGGGTTCGAATTCGTCTTTGGGGAGCCAGTTGATTGTGGTGGGGGCGGTGAGGGCTTGCCAGCCGAGGGCCATGCCGAAGCGGTCGAGTTTGGCGTTGCCGGCGAAGTCCCAGTCGGCGTGGTAGTTGTCGGAGAAGTTGTGGTAGTCGTGGGCGGTGAAGTCTTCCATCTGTTTCTTGCCCCAGGCTGCGTCGTGGCCGTCATAAAGATCGCCGGTGTCGATGGAGAAGGCGGGGATGCCTACGCGCGAGAGCGAGAAGTGGTCGGAGCGGTAGTAGCTGCCGGCGGAGGGTTTGGGATCGGGGACGATGGCGAGGTTGAAGCGCTTTGCCGTCGCCTCAACTGTCGGGAAGAATGTCGTCCGCTGCGCTCCGTTGACGTTGACCTGGAGGGGGACGCCGATGGGGAGGATCATGTCGTAGTTGATGTCGAGGGCGATCTGGCCGGCGGGGATGGGTGGATGCTGGCCGAGGTATTCACTGCCGAGGAGGCCCTGTTCTTCGGCGGTGACGGCGGAGAAGATGACAGAGTGCGGGAGCTTCGTGCCGGACTGCGCGAGTTGCGACCAGACGCGGGCGAGTTCGAGGAGCATGCCGCAGCCGGTGGCGTTGTCGGCGGCGCCGTTGTAGATGTTGTCGCCTGACATGCCGGGGACGAAGCCTAGATGGTCGAAGTGGGCGGTGTAGAGGACGGCCTGGTCTTTAGTGTTGGTGGTCGGAGAAGCAGATCCCTCCGCTGCGCTGCGGGATGACAACAAAGAAGAGCGGGGGGATGACGACAAAGAAGGGTTAGAACCCGGGAGAATGCCGACTACGTTGGGAGATTGGAAGGGGCGGACGGTGCTTTCGACGTGGGCGTGGAGGCGGACGGGGAG
>DATAVY010000193.1:0-5424 GCA_036267495.1 Edaphobacter sp. | reverse complement strand
GCATTGAAGCAGGCGCACATTGAGACGACGGACAAGCCGTTTGATGCGGATGGTAAGCATTTTGCCGCGGGCTCGCTGCTGGTAACGCAGACGGATGAACAGGCTCTTGGCGATGCACTTCGGAAGTTGTCGCTGGACGCGACTCGACTGAGTGCTGCACCGTCAGTAGCGGCTCATCCCGCGCCTGCGCCGCGCATCGCGTTTATGCATACATGGCTCGGAACGCAGACTGAAGGGTGGTGGAGGCTGGCGTTCGACAAGGCTGGGATTCCCTTCAACTATGTCAGCACTCAGGCGGTCGCCTCCGACAGTGATCTTCGCGGCAAATACGATGTGATCATCTTCGCGCCGGTGGGCCGCGCTTCGTCCCAGGACATCATCAATGGACTGCCGATGTGGGGGAACGCTCTTCCTTGGCAGAAGAGTGAACTCACTCCTAACCTTGGACTGCTCGATTCGACTGCCGACATGCGGCCGGGTCTTGGATATGACGGACTTGAACATTTGAAGTCATTCGTCGAAAAAGGCGGTCTCTTGATCACTTGCGAAGATACGGCCCAATTCGCCATCGATGCGGGTCTGGCTCCCGGTGTCAGTGTCGCGCCCCATGATGATGCGCGTGTCGTCGGCAGCGTTCTCAACAGCGTTTTCGTTGCGCCGTCGAGCCCGATCGCAAATGGTTATGGCGCTTCACTGCCGGTGATGAGCGCCAATGGAATGGTCCTCAATGTGAGCAACACGCTGGGGCGTCAGGGCGGCCGTATGCTGATGGATCCTTATGCCCACCGGCCCACCGGCCGCGGTGGCCCGGACGACAGCGATATTACGCAGGGACGCAAGGACGTGCAGCCGGAAGTGATTCCGAAGCAACAGCCATGGCAGCCAAAGCAGCTGAACGAGGATCAGATGCGCAACAACCTACAGGTCATTCCAGCGCAGTATCGCCCCGAGGTCATTTTACGGTTGAGCGATCAGAAGAGTTTGCTGCTGTCGGGCCTCCTCGATAAGGCGAGTTCAATCGCGGAGCACGCTATCGTGGTGAACGCACATCTGGGATCGGGTAATGTGCTGCTGTTTGCAAATAACCCTGTTTATCGCGGAGAGACGATCGGAAGTTATGCTCTGGTCTTCAATGCGATCTTGAACTACGACCATCTGAGCCGGCCAGACGCTGGCTCGACAGAACAGCCGGCAACCCCGCCAGCCAGATAGTCATTCGTTGTGGCAATTAGGTATGCTCTTTAGCGAGTTCAGCATCAGCGTTGTTCAAGAGGGTCCATGTTCAAAGACGAGCCGGCCTCCGGCGAAGAATTGCCGGTAATCGCGGAGGCGGGAGTCGTCAACAATCATTGGGCTGCGGTGACAGCCGGATTTTCCGGGTGGCTCCTCGATGCTTTCGATTTTTTTCTTGTAACCTTCTGCCTCACTTCTATGGCGAAGGAGTTTCACAAGACCGACGCCGAAATCGCGCTCGTTATCACCATGACGCTTGCCTTTCGTCCTGTCGGCGGCTTTGTTTTCGGGCTTATCGCCGATCGTTACGGACGCCGCCTACCTTTGATGATCAATATTGGATTCTTCGCTGTGGCGGAGATCCTTACCGGTCTCGCACCAAGCTATACGGCTTTACTTATCGTGCGCGCCCTCTTTGGCGTAGTGATGGGCGGCAACTGGGGAGTCGGCACCTCACTGGCAATGGAGGGAGCGCCGAAGAACAAGCGCGGCATGCTCTCGGGTTTGCTGCAGGAGGGGTATGCTGCGGGCAATGTACTGGCAGCGCTTTGCTTCCTCTTCCTGTTTGGGCGTGTTGGTTGGCGTCCATTGTTTTTCCTCGGCAGCCTTCCGGCAATTCTTCTGGTGCTGTTCATCCGGTTTCGCGTCCAGGAGTCGACGGTGTGGCAGAAGACGAAGACCAGTGGCTGGGAAGAGCAGGGACGAGAGATTCTTTCGCATTGGAAGCTCTTTCTCTACCTTGTCGCTTTTATGACGATGATGCTGTTCGCTTCTCATGGCACTCAGGATATGTACCCTACATTCCTGCAGCGGCAGTGGCATTTCACTCCACAGCGTCGGGCCGTAATCACTGCCATCTCCGGCGTAGGAGCGATCATCGGTGGAATTATCTTTGGGCATTTCTCCGACCGATGGGGCCGTCGGAGAGCGATCATTACTGCTTTTGTGCTGGGTGCCCTGGTGATTCCGCTGTGGGCCTTCGCTCCGAATCAGGCAGTATTGGTCACGGGCGCGTTTCTCATGCAGTTTATGGTGCAGGGCGCATGGGGCGTGATTCCAGCGCATCTTGCTGAACTTTCACCCGACTCTGTGCGCGGCCTGCTTCCGGGGTTCGCGTATCAGACAGCCGGCATTATCGCCGGTTCCGTCGTCTATATTGAGGCTGTCTATGCCCAGAAGACCAGCTATGCGGCGGCGATGGCGTTGACCGCGATCAGTGTATTTGTCCTGGCGTCGATCATGGCTGCCGTTGGGCGTGAACGAAGGGGACATACCTTCGGCAGCTGAGTCCATTTAATGTGCGGATCTGCGCGGGGTAGAAGCAACGTGTGCCGTCGATTCACGCACGACTAGCTCCGGATCGACTTTGATAACGTCAGGCAGTTTTTCGTGTGCCAGCTTTTTCAGCAGGGAACTCGCAGCCAAAGCGCCCATGTGCTGCAATGGCTGCCGAATGGTAGTCAGGCTGGGAATAATGTAAGAAGCGGCTTGAATGTCATCAAAGCCAAGCACAGATACATCGGCGGGAACCCTCAGCCCTGCATCGTGAAGCGCGCGAATAGTACCGATGGCAGAAACATCATTGAAACAGAGAACGGCCGTAAAATCACGCCGTCTCAACAGGAGTTGTTGGACGCCAGGATAGCCAAGCTCAGGCGTGTTGAGATCTTTGTCCAACTGGATGATCAAGTCTTCGGGAACGTCGAGCGAAAGCGCTTGCGCCACCTGCATGATCGACTGCCAGCGGCCATGCGAATCCGAACTGAAAGGCTGCCCGTGGGCGTAGGCGATCTTTCTGTGCCCAAGCCGGTAGAGGTGCCCCAGTGCAAGCTCTGCTGCTCGATGATGATCCAGAACCACGTTGGTGACTCCCGCGAATTCAATGTGACCGGCAACCGAAACCGTAGGCGCGGGGATAACTCCTTCCAATCGGGTATCGATGGCGAGTATGCCGTCGACGCCCCGCGCCTGCAGGAGTCGAGGATATTCTGCGACGAGATCTTTCCTGTGACGATGGTGTGCCGTGAAGAAGAAATAACCTTCTTTCATCAGGACGTCCGCGGCTCCGCTGAGAACCTGCGAATGATAACCTTCGCCGAGTTCTGGAAGAAGAATGCCGATCGTTTGCGTCTTCAGGCCTTGCAATGAGCGCGCGATGAGGCTGGGCTGATAGCCGAGTTTTTTTGCCGCAGCTTTGACTCTCTCGCGAGTTGCCGGAGGGATGGAACGACCTGGCGCATTGTTCAAGACAAAGGAGACAGTTGCCGGACTGAGGTCCAGATATTCGGCCAGCATCTTCAGGCTGACACGGCGGGCGTTGGCAGGTGGCGAGGACGGTCGTCGGGGCATAAAGCTCTTGGTCAGGACCAGTCTAGCCGAAGCTCGGCACAGTGGAGGGTGGAACTACTGTGTTGGAAGAGATTGATCGGGATAGATGCACGGTTTTTCTGCGACGGCTATGAAAGGGAATGCTGGATGTGAAGACAAATTACCTGGGATTCCGGGCATGGTTGTCGGGCTTATTTATTCCGTCGACAAGCGCTTGTCTATGGCCCAACATGGGTAGGAGGGATTTTCCCGATGCGCCGAATCGTCTGCACGACTCTTGTTGCTTTCTGCATGACCTTTGGGGTCGCGCAGGCTCAGTTCGCTCATACTCACGGGAAAGAGATTGTCGATCGGACGGGGAAACCGCTGCTGCTTCGCGGGACCGGTCTCGGCAATTGGTTTGTGCCCGAGGGCTATATGTGGCACCTGAATAATGGCGGCCCTGAATCGCCACGTGAGATTGAGGCGCTGATCACCGAACTCATCGGTCCGCAACGAGCCCGTGAGTTCTGGCACACCTATCGCGAAAACTACGTTACACGAGGGGACATCCATTTCATCAAACAGTGCGGCTTCAATTCGGTTCGGGTACCGCTGCACTACAAGTTCTTTGAGACCGATGATGCCGAAGGATTTATTCTGCTTGATCGCATCATTCAGTGGGCTCGTCAGGACAATCTCTACGTCATTCTCGATATGCACGCGGCTCCCGGCGGACAGACCGGAAAAAATATCGACGACAGCGATGGTTATCCATGGCTTTTCAACGATGCTGGCGCCCAAAAGCAAGCTATCGCAATCTGGCAGCGGCTGGCCCGGCATTATCGAAATAACCCGACGGTACTCGGCTATGATCTGCTGAACGAGCCTGTCCCCAATTATCCCAGGCTCAACCCGCTACTTTCGGCGGTGGAACCGATGTACAAGCGATTGGCCGCGGCCATCCGCGAGGTCGATTCGCATCATATTCTCATCCTGGGAGGAGCACAGTGGGATACCGACTTCTCTATCTTCGGTCCGCCATTCGATAACAATGTGGTCTATACCTTCCATCGCTACCATGCCGCGGCGGAACAGGCGACTGTCCAGAGCTACGTCGATTTTCGCGAGAAGTACAACGTGCCAATCTGGCTTGGCGAGTCGGGCGAAAATGACGATGAGTGGATTGCGAAGTTTGTCTCGGTGCTGGAAAAAAACGACATCGGCTGGGCCTTCTGGCCGTACAAGAAGATGCAGGCGACTACTTCTGTCGTCAACTTTGCGGCGCCGGAAGGCTGGGACAGCATCGTTCAATTTTCCAAGCTGCCGCGCGCGACCTCAGAAGAGGCGCCTCGGCTGAAATCGCGTCCTGAGCAGGTTGTCATCGACCGCGCTCTCGCAGGGATACTCAAGAATATTCAGTTCCAGGAATGCACTGAGAATAGGGGATACATTCACGCATTGCTGCCCCTGTCTACCCCCTCCCAGAATTGAAAGCGCGTTGGAGTACCTCATCGCAATGCGATAAATCTACGACAGTCAATGAGTTGAGGATAATCGTCCCTCCGAGGCAAACCAAACCTTCCGTTTCAAGCGTGACGAAAAGGATGAAGCGTAAAGGCAAACAACAAAAGGCAAAGACGTAAGAACAGCGGGATTTTGCGATAGAGTGGGAAGATCAAATCTTCACACTGCCATATTTTCCCAACGATTTCAGGTGCGGTTTTTCCAGCATCTGCAGGCGCGGGTGGCAATTTTTTCAATGGTGCCTTGTGCACAACTGCTTCGTCTTGCGAACTGATTGAGGAGGGTGTCTGGATGGGAATCTCCCGTCGCGATTTCCTGATGCGTGTGGGGCAGGCGGGTGGATATGGGGCTATGTTT
>DATAVY010000192.1:0-46140 GCA_036267495.1 Edaphobacter sp. | reverse complement strand
GCAGGCTCCCTGAAGACCCACGCCGCCGCCCGGGGCCTGCTGACCGGATGCGCCGTGAACGCGCGGCTCTTCCGCGAGGATGAAGACTTCCGCAACCTGCTCGCCGCGCAATACAGCATCGTAGTACCCGAAAACTGCCTGAAGTGGAACATCCTGCGGCCTACCGCCGACACCTACAACTTCACCGATGCCGACAGCCTCGTCGCCTTCGCCGAAGCCCACGATATGAAGATCCGTGGCCACAACTTCGTCTGGCACGAAGCGCTGCCCAAATGGTTCGTCGGCGCCGTCGCCAAAGACAACGCCCGGAAGTTCCTCGTCGACCACATCCGCACCGTGGGCGGCCGCTACAAGGGAAAGATCCACTCCTGGGACGTCGTCAACGAAGCCATCTGGATCCCCGACGGACGGCCTGACGGGCTCCGAAGCTCGTCTCCGTGGTTCCAGATGCTCGGCCCCGAATATCTCGACCTTGCCTTCCGCACAGCACGCGAGGCCGACCCGGCGGCGCTGCTCACCTACAACGACTACGGCATCGAGTACGACTCCGGCGAAGACCTTAAGAAGCGTGCCGCAGTCCTCGCGCTTCTCCATCGGATGAAGAAGGACAATGTGCCGCTCGACGCACTTGGCATCCAGTCACATATCAAGGCTGTCGGCAAAGGCGGCTTCAGCCAGGGCGTACGCGAGCTTCTCAACGGCGCGAAAGCTCTCGGCCTGCAGGTCTTCATCACCGAGCTTGACGTCGACGACGACGCGGTTCCCACTGACGATACAGCCGAACGCGACAAACTTGTCGCCGAAGTCTATCGCGGTTACCTCACCGCCGCACTCGACGGCCCCGAGGTCAAAGCCGTCCTCACCTGGGGAGCGAGCGACAAGAATACGTGGCTCAATAACGGCACAAAATTCCGCAAGCAACATCCCGACCGGCTGCAGCGGCCCTTGCCATTCGATCCCGAGTACGCACCCGCACCCGCATTCTTCGCCGTGCGCGAGAGCTTCGACAAGGCAAAGAAGCGGTAAGCCACATCCAACAAAAATCCCACCGTCAAGGTGAGCCCTTATTTGCAGTGTAATTACTTCGCGATCGTGTTGAAGAGCCAGAAGAGGCTGCCCGAGAGCAACGCCGCTGCCGGCAGCGTAAACAGCCACGCCAGAGCAATGTTACGGATCGTCGAAGTCTGGAGACCACTCCCATTCGCCGCCATCGTGCCCGCCACGCCCGACGAGAGCACATGCGTCGTACTCACCGGCAAACCATAGCCGTCGGCCAGCCCGATCGTGATCATGGCCGTAATCTCCGCCGCGGCGCCCTGCGCATACGTCAGGTGAGTCTTGCCGATCTTTTCGCCTACCGTAACAACGATGCGCTTCCAGCCCACCATCGTTCCCAGGCCAAGCGCCAGCGCCACCGCAACCTTCACCCAGGTCGGAATGAACTTCGTCGACTTGTCGAGGAATCCCTTGTAGTTGGCGAGGATCCTGGTATCGCCCGCGCTCATCTTCGGTCCAAACTTCGGCAGCAGACGAAGCGTCTCACTGGTCAGATACATCTGATTGCGGACGTTAGCCTGCATGTCGGCAGGCACGTTGCTCAGCGCGCCATAGGAGCTCGCCTCGTTGCGGATGTCGTTAACCTCCTGCTGCAGCGCAAGCATCACGCCCGGCTCAAACTTCTTCGCGCTGATGAAATGCTCGAGTTCAGGAGTGACGTCCTGCAGCACCGCTCCAGGTTCCACGTAACTTCCCAGTGTTCCGGCGACTTCGGTCGATACCGCGGCAAACGTCTGCATCTCCCGCGCGTTCACCGTGTGGTTCAGCGCGTACGCCGTAGGCACCGTTCCCACCAGGATGAGCATGATAAGACCCATGCCCTTCTGTCCGTCATTGGAGCCATGAAAAAAACTCACGCCAGTGCAGGTAAGAATCAGCATCGCGCGAATATAAAACGGCGGCGGCGCGGAACCCTTCGGCGCCTCATACAGCCGCGGATCGCGCGCCACCAGCTTGAACAGATAAAAGATCACCGCGGCCATCACGAAGCCCACCACTGGCGAGATCAGCAGCGCCTTGAAGACCTTCACAACCTGATCCCAATCGACGCCCGCCGTGCCCGAGTTTCCCTGCATCAACTGATTCGCAATGCCGACACCGAGGATCGAGCCGATCATGGTGTGCGAGCTCGACGCCGGAAGGCCGCGCCACCACGTCGCAAGGTTCCATAAAATCGCCGCGACCAGCAGCGCGAAGACCATCGCAAAACCCGCGCCTTTGCTGACCTTGAGAATCAATTCGACCGGCAGCAGCGAGATGATCGCAAAAGCTACCGCGCCGGAGCTGGTCATCACGCCGGCAAAATTCCAGAATCCCGACCAGACCACGGCAATATGAGGTTCGAGCGAGTGCGTGTAAATCACCGTCGCAACGGCGTTGGCCGTGTCGTGAAAGCCGTTCACGAACTCGAAGCCGAGCGCAATCAGCAGAGCCACCGCGAGCAGAATGAACGGAAATACCGACGCCGAATGAACGAAGGAGAGATCGTGGGCAAGCTTGATCCCGATGTAGATCAATCCGCCAACCAGCATCACAGCGAAGATGATCCCGCCAATCCTGCCGGGAGACGACTTCTTGAGTTTTTCTTCGAGTGTCGAGCCGGGAGGGGTGAGTGCGGGAGTGGCCATCGATTCAGACGCCCTGAAAATCAAAATGACTGCGTGTGATCACAATAGAACCGCAGTGCGAACGGCGTGTTACAGGAATGTGAAAGATATGTTCTTTCGATTCTTTCAGCTACAGCCATCCCTGGATGTGGAAAGATGTGGAAAACGCGCTCCAATTCACCGAAATCTGACTTAAATCCTCTCCCTCCTACAACTATCGTCCGTTTCCGCCGCGCCGATCGATACCTATAATTCAGGTTTGAGGGCCGTTCCCATGAAACGTTGCGCACAGTGGCTTGGTAGTGCGGTGGTCGCCGTTGTCTTCATGTTGTCCTGCTTAAGTCGCCCTGTACTCGCAGATAGCTACAGCATCGTCGACCTCGGCAATGCCAACGGCCATGGCATCTACGGCATCGATACTGCGGGAGATGTCGTCGTGTGGGGGACCAGCGGATGCGGCCCCGCCGCCTCGTTTTGCTACGTCACCTACAGCGACGGCGTGGCCAGCAACGATGGTTCTGTGGCTCCGACTCTTGCCTACGACAATGGGACATCCTGCGGCTCAGCGCCCGCCGGTTTCAATGCGTCCAAAACATCCTGCAACGGCGAATGGACCGGGCTGGGTTCTTTCTTCAATCCGAACGGTGATTCCAATGGCGTCTATTTCGGTTCAGGTACCGACCTCGACTTCATTCACAGCGGTTCGGCCGACCAGGTCTTCCTGAACTCTGCCGGAGATTTTGCGTGGACCGATGGCCAGGGCGAAGAGATGTACGAATTAATCCAGACCGCCGGCCCTGTCCTTACCGATTTCGATGCCTCGATTCAACCGGACTTCGATCCCGTCACGACTCCTGAGCCGCGCAGCCTGTTGCTCGTCGGTAGCGGTCTCATCTTCGCGACCATCATGCTGCGGCGCAGCAGGGCAAACCGTTATCGCAGTCTCGCGGAGTAAGAGAGACGGCGGCTACACCCCGCTCGGCACACTGTGATTGATCCTCGGCGATGATGCAGGCATCAGTGTGGCTTAAATGTTTTGCCTGTTTCGATCAGGGTTTTGAGGCGGGACAGGATGCGTGGCCAGCCATCCGCAGAGGAAGCGTAGGCACTATCATCTTCCGCCCACTCGTCGTGCGTAACAGAGACCTTGGTCGCCTCGGACTCCGGCACGAGTTCTATCGTGACGCGGGAGATTTTGCTGGAACCCATGGCAAAGGTATATTGCAATAACCTTGGCGGCTCAGACTGGAGCACCTCGCCGCGAACATAGGTAATGCGCTTGCCATCGGGTCCGGTGCCGGCCCAGTTCATCGGGCCGCCGGGCTTCAGGTCAACTTCGAGTTCAGCTCCCATAAAGATGATGCGGTTGGATTCGGCGGAGACGAAGCCCTCCCAGACTTTATCGGGAGGAGCGGCGAAGTAGAAGACGAAGTGCAATGGAGTTTGCTGGGCCATCTCGATCTCCTTCGGTGTTTGTGTTGGTTTCAGCGCCAGTCGTCGCGCGCCTGGGCCTGGTCGGCAAAGACCTGGTCGAAGCCATCGGTCTTCTTGACGAGGATGTCGCCGAGCAGTCTGGGCTGATGCAGCAGAACCGCCTGCAAACGAACCAGCTCCAGCATCGCCAGAAACATGCAGATCAGCGAACGCTCCGTATGAGTATTGTGGAGCAGGCGGCGAAGACTGATCGGCTTGTCCTCCATCATCAGACGGCGTTTCACATAGTCGATCATCTGCGCGACCGTAACCGAGTCCTCATCCACATCGAGCACCGGACGCTCGCGCATCCGAAACAGGATGTCCTGAAAGACGCGGACCAGATCGACCGCGTCGGCGGCAATCTCCTGTTCGAGATCAAGCTCTTCTGCTCCGGCCTCCTGGGTGTCGCGGCGGAAGTTCTTCATCCCCGGATTCGTCCACGTCGCCTCTTCGATCTGCTGCTTCTGCAGCAGCATCTGCGCGGCGGCCTTGAAGCGCTCGTGCTCCAGCAGCCGTTCGACCAGCTCGCGGCGCGGATCTTCGGACTCTCCGCCCGCAACATCGGTCGGATCGCGCGGCAGCAGCGTCTTCGACTTGATGTGGATCAGCAGCGAGGCCATATAGATGAACTCGCCGGCAGCATCGACGTCGACCTGCTTCAGGTGCTGGGTGTACTCGAGAAACTGGCTGGTAATCCGCGCGATGGGAATGTCGTAAATGTCGATGTTCTGCTTGCGAACCAGGTCCAGCAGAAGATCGAGCGGTCCGTCGTAGACCTGTCCGACGATAACGGAGAAGGGCGATTGCGAGGCCTCTTCCTTTTCCTTCGCTTGAGCAGAGCGCTTTGTCTCCGGAGCAGGCGCCACCGGCTTCGCCTCAAGGATGAAAGGCATCCCGGCGTCGCGCGGCTGCGAGCCCGAAGTCTCTTCGCTGTCGCTGGTCACGGAATCGGAATGGATGGTCTTGTCGGGCATCGATCTACTCTGGCTTTATTTCTTTACTCCAGCCCCATGGCCTGGCGAACGTGTTGGAGGGTCTGGATGGCGCGGCGGCGTGCCCGGGCTGAGCCGTCCCACAGGATTGCATCCACGTTGCTCGGGTCGTCTTCGAGGACGCGGCGGCGCTCCTGGATCGGCGTGATGACCTTCACAATCGCGTCGGCAACCCAGCTCTTGCACTCAATGCAGCCGATCCCGGCGGTGCGGCATCCCTGGGCGGCTTTGGCTTGCACCTCCGAGGTCGAAAAGACCCTGTGCAGATCGAAGACAGGGCATACATCCGGATTGCCAGGGTCGGTCCGGCGAACCCGCGCAGGGTCCGTCACCATCGTCTTCAACTTGGCACGGACATCCGCCTCAGGCTCGCTGAGCATGATCGTGTTGTTATAGCTCTTCGACATCTTGCGCCCGTCGAGGCCCGGCAGCTTGGGCGAGGGCGTAAGCAGGACCTTCGGTTCCGGCAGAATTCCTGCCGTGACATTATTCGCGGCCACCTCGGCGGCGATAATCTCCTTGTCCGAGTGGTCCGCCCGCGCCTTCTCGATCGCCGGCGTGGGTTGGGAGCAGTAGAGCGCGTTGAACCGGCGCGCCACCTCCCGGGTCAGCTCGACATGCGCGATCTGATCGTGCCCTACCGGAACGAAGTCCGGCTGATACAGCAGGATGTCCGCGGACTGGAGCAGCGGATACCCCAGGAACCCATACGTGTTCAGGTCTTTTTCGCGCAGTTGCTCCTGCTGGTCCTTGTAGGTCGGCACACGCTCCAGCCAGGGCAACGGAGTGAACATGCTGAACAGCGTATGCAGCTCCGCATGCTGCGGAACGTGCGACTGGATGAAGACAGTCGAGCGCTCCGGATCGAGCCCCGCCGACAGAAAGTCGAGCGCGACATCCCGGATGTTCTGCCGCAGCGTCGAAGGGTCCGCGTAGTCCGTCGTCAGGGCGTGCAGGTCCGCGATAAAGAAGTAGCAGTCGTACTGGTCCTGAAGCTGAACCCAGTTGTAAAGCGCGCCCATGTAGTTGCCGAGATGCAGGCGGCCGGTAGGGCGCATACCGCTGAGAACGCGTGGGCGTGAGGGAATTGAGAAGTTTTCAGACATTGCGATCAAGTGCAAGGGTAAATGATTCGAGCGGGAAATACGTCCGGACGCCGGAGGTGTGGAAAAAGCGTCCCCGGCGAAAAAATAGTTGAACCGGATGGCAGGTTTTTAGCTTTGAAAATAGGACCGTCAGAACACCACGATTACCACGCATTCCACCACGATTTCACCATCAAAAAACCACGCTCAACCACACGCAATTCCCAAAACCCCCCTCAAAAACGCCCATAATCAGCAGAAAACCGGTCCGCCGCCACAACTTAATTTTTTTAGATCTAAACAGAAAAAAGAATGTGGTTAAAGACGTTGTAGATGGGATAGAAGAGTTCCGAAATAAATCGTCCGCCAAGCAGAAAGAGAAGAAGAAGGGCGAACATGCCCATGCGGTCATAGAGTTGAACGGCCTTGTAAGGCAGGAAGTGCCGAAGAATGTGGCTGCCATCGAGCGGCGGCAACGGGATCAGGTTGAAGACAAAGAGCAGCAGATTGATGAAGATAACCAGATAAAGAAACAGCGCGATAGGGAAAAGGGCAGGAAGCCCTTCGGTAGCAACGCCCGGAGCGTGCTGAGCGATCGCCATGGCCGTCGCAATCGAGACGACACCATTGGGAACCAGATGCTTGATAAGAATCAGCAGGATAAGCGCGATAGTGGCCGAAAGCAGGTTGCTCGCAGGACCGGCAAGGGTAACGAGAATGTCATCGCGGCGATAGTTCTTGAAGTTCCGGCCAGTGACCGGCGTGGGCTTGGCCCAACCGATGAGATAGCCGCCATACACCAGCGAGATGAGCGGGAACAGAACAGAGCCCAGTAAGTCGAGGTGTTTCAGGGGGTTGAGGGTGACGCGGCCCAGCATCATGGCGGTGGGATCGCCGAGGCGCATGGCCGTCCAGGCGTGGGCGCACTCATGGATGCTGAAGGCCAGGATTAGAACGACGATCTCGAAGAAGATAACGACAACATTCAGGGGCATAAGCCTCAAGTCTACTGAAATTCGCGTGAGGAAAGCGTAAAGGACACGCTTTGGCGCGTGCCGCACCATTTCCAGCGGTAACGCGGATGCTGCGCAGGACAGAAGAACAAAGTAAAACCCTTCGGGATGACAACAAAAGTGCGTGTGGCCTTTACGGCTTCGGTTGATGCTGGGACGGATCTTTCCGGCGTTTGACGTGAGCGGGGATGCCGACGGCGACAGTAGCGGGGGGAACGGATTTGGTAGCGAGGCCCATGGCTCCCAGCATGGCGTTTTCGCCTACATTCGCTCCGGCGAGGACGGTGGCGTGGTAGGTGACGCGGGCGCGCGGGCCTAGCTCGGTGCGCTTGTTGGTGACGTCGGCCTGGTGGTTGATGTCGTGGGTATGGGAGTAGACGTTGGCGTAGTCGGAGATGCTGGTGCCCTCGTGGAGGATGATCTCGCCGCGGTCGTCGAGCATGACGTTCTTGTGAATGGTGCACCAGTCGCTGACGGTGAGATTGTAGCCATAGGTGAACTCGACGTTGTGAAAGATTTTGACGTGCTTGCCGAGGTGGCGGAAGATGTGGCGGCCGAGCATGCAGCGGAAGCGGAAGCCGAGCCAGTGGTTAAGCCCGACGGGCGAGCGGTCGAACATCTGCCAGAACCAGATGAGGGGCTTGCGTTCGGCGTATTTCGCGGCGTCGACGTCGCCGTAGTATTCGGGCTCGAGGGTGACGTTGCGGGGGTCGAGGCTCTCCATGAGGGTGTGCATGGCGAGCTCGGAGTTGAGAGTGGCCTTGGTGGCGCCGCCGTGGGGATGGCCGAGATAGAGCTGAAAGAGTTCGTCGCGGACGATCTCGGAACGAATCTCGGGATTGGTGTGGCGGGTGAATTCGTCGTTGAGCCGGGCGAGCCAGCGGCGGTAGATCGCTTCGGCTTCGGGTGTGGGCTTGAGTTCGCGGTACTCGTGGACTGCCATGGGAGATCCCTCTTTCAGAAAAGCTATTCTATGGCGAAGACAGCGTAGACGGTGGCGGATTTTTCGATTTGACGGGGATTGATGGCGAGGGGTGCAAGGTTTTTGCCGTCGGCGAGGGGACCATTCATGACCCCATTTTTCATAAGGGGGCGGACCGGCTCGGCCTGGGTTTCGTTGCTGGCGAAGATGAGGCCGCCGAGTTTGACGTTGAGACTCTTGGCCATCTCGGCGGCGACGGTGCGGGCGCGCTGGAGGGCTTTGGCGGCGGCTTGGGCCTGTGCGGCGTTTTCGTCTTGCAGGCTCCAGTCGATCTGGCCGGACTGGTTGGCTCCGGCCTTGACGGCGAGGTCGAGTGTTTTGGCGGCGTCGGCGGCATATGTGCGGACGGTCCAGCTTTGCGTGACCTGGAACTTGCGCTTGGCCTTCTCGGCAGGAATGAGCTTGTCTGTCTGATACTCCTGGATGGGAGAGACGTTCTGGTTTTCGCTCTCGATGGCGTCGGAGGGAACGCCGGCGGCGGTGAGCGCTTTGATGATGGCGTTGGATAGACGGGAGCCGGCAGCGTAGGCGGCGTCTTTATCGAGGCCGTAGGTAATGAAGCCGATGTGGACGGTAGCGGTGTCGGCCATCGCGGTGACTTTGTCGGTGGCGGTGATGGCGATGGTGCGGTTTTCCTTGTTGACCTGGATGGTCTGGGCTGAGGCTACCCCTGTGAAAATCGCGGCGGCGATAGCAACGATCGAGAGATTGAGAACTTTCATAGGTCTTCTCCTTTGGATCCGAGCAGATCGGCAAGGGTTTTTTTGTGTTTCGGCTTAGCGGCAAGCTTCTGTTTAGGGTCGGGGAGAATACGCTCGGGCGGTGGCGTACCGATTCGGTCGCGAGCATTGGATTTCACCGCTTTGACCTTCGAAAAAACACGTTTCTTCGGCTTGCTCATCGTGGTTCCTTTGGGACGTCAGAGCCCTTGCGTGATTATGCATGACTCTTGCCTGCGAGGGGGAATGTGATGCAGGATGGGAGGAGGGCGGCTGGCCGAAGGGCAGGCTGCCGGATGGATGAGGTGCGGTATGGAGGAGCGCGATTTTTTCGATGAAAAGGCAGAGCAGCGGACGCATGTGATGACCTGTCCGCACTGCGGGCAACAGGGGGAGTACCAGATCGACTGGATTGTCCGGCGGAAGAAGGCGCAGCTGCCGCGCGGGGCCGATGACCGCGACCGGGCGCGTTTTGCCAAGGCGCAAAGCTACATGGTTCGCCGGGACGACCCGATGGGATGCAAGAATGTGCGGTGCCGAAAACGGTTCGATGTTGTAGGAATCCAGTCGGTAGCGTTTATTTAGCGGGGGAGACCTTGTTTTGCGTTTTGCAGCCGTGGTCTGGCCACCCGAGCTGTGATTTAATACATCAAGAGCAGTTGATGTCCTTCGATTGGTCGTCAGCGGCTTTCGAACGAAGATACGCGGAGACTTGAAACACCATGGCGAACACACTGCTTCCCATTGAAGAACGGAACCTGACACCGGACCAGGTGGAACTGCTGGACAAGCGACGGCGTCGCGGGCAGCTCTTCCTGGTGATTTCGCTTCAGACTTTTATTGTCGGGACGCTGGTGACGTTGTGGAGCGGACAGGACTGGACCCTGTCGCCGGGCTGGACCAAGCCGATGGTGTATTGGAATGCGATCATGTTTCTGCTTACGCTGATCTTCGGCGTTGCGGGGGTGCGGCTGAAACGTGGGAGTAACGAGTTCCTCAGCTATTGAGCATTCATTCGGCAGGCACTCGCGGCCAGCGAAATTTTGCAGCGCCCTTCGCCTGCCCTGCGGCGCAAATAGTTTATATCAATGGAAGGGCCGTCGTAGAGTTCCAAGACGCATGTGTGGGGCAGACGACATAGGACCGGAAGCGGACACGGCTATACTGGGACTATTGCAGGTCTGATTCGCTTTCCAAGCCAAGGCATCTCATCCAATATAGAAATGAAGCAGATGGCGGCGACGATGCCCTTCTCCTCCGTGATCTCCGACAATGGAAACGCCGCGGTGCTGGAACCGATGGGTGAGACTTCGCAGGCGCCGATCAGGTTACGAGACAAGTTTGGCCGAGCAATTACCGATCTTCGCTTATCGGTAACCGATCGCTGCAACTACAAATGCGTCTACTGCAGGACGGGCAATGAGGGCACGCAATATACCGAACTGCCAGTTGCAGACTACCTTCGGATGGTACGGCTGTTTGTCTCGCTGGGAGTGGAGAAGGTCCGGCTGACCGGCGGGGAGCCGCTGCTGCGATCGGGTCTGGTGGAGATGGTGCGCGAACTGGGGGCGATGCGTACCGCTTATTTGGCCGACGGAACTTTTGCCGGCGAGACAGGGCGGGAGGGTCTGCCGCTGGATCTTGCGCTGACAACCAATGGACATCTGCTGGAGGACCTGGCGCAGCCGTTGAAGGATGCCGGGTTGGACCGTGTGACGGTCAGCATGGATGCTGTGGATGCGGAGACCTTCGCAGCGATCACGCGGGTCCCGCGGAGTTTCGACAGGGTGCTGGCCGGCGTACGCAAGGCAAATGCGGTCGGCCTGGGACCAGTGAAGGTCAATTGCGTTCTGTTGCGTGGATTCAACGATGGACAGATCGAACGATTCGCGGAGTTTTCGCGGCGTGAGGGTGTGATCGTTCGCTTCATTGAGTGGATGCCACTGGAAGAAGATCGCAGTTGGACACGGGAGGCCGTGATCTCGATGGATGAGATTGTAGGCAGGTTGAATCGGCATCGCCCGCTGGTGGAGTTGGCTCCGCATGCGGCAAGCGAGACAGCAAAACGGTTCACATTTGACGATGGCATTGGCGAGATCGGAATTATCGCGCCGGTGACACGGCCTTTCTGCGGACACTGCAGCCGGGTGCGGCTGACCTCGGATGGAAAGATACGGACCTGCCTATTTTCGCAAAGCGACCACGATCTGCACGGCGAGATGGTCCGTGGCGGAACCGACGCGGAGTTGACTGCGTATATACGCAGGACGGTCATGCGCAAAGAGGCACGACATCACATTGGCGAACCAGGTTTTGAGAAACCTTCGCGCAATATGGTTCACATTGGCGGCTAAGGGATGTTGTCTTCGCGGTTGCAGCGGGAAATTGAAACTCTTTACGAATTGAACTCGTCTGGTAGAGTCGGCTGATATCTGATGTTCTGCTGCTGGTGAGGATCGCGATTGAAAGATAGACGGCAGTTTGAGGTGATCGAAAGCCGCCAGATGGACCACCTCCGGGTGTTCCACGATGTGGCGCGCGCATTGACTTCGAGCCTGGAACTGGAAGAGATCCTCGGCGCGATCATGGACAAGATGGCGCAGTTCTTCGGACCGGAGCGGTGGTCGATGCTGATGGTGGATGACGCTTCGAGCGAGCTCTACTATGCCATTGCTGTAGGAGAAAATACAGAGAGCCTGAAGGGGCTTCGCGTGCCGATGGGCGAAGGGGTGGCGGGTTGGGTGGCGTCGACGGGCAATCCCCTGGTGGTGCCGGACGTGGCGCTGGACCCGCACTGGTCGGCGTTTGCGAGCAAGCATCCGGACCTGAAGATCAAATCGATCGCCTGCGTACCGGTGCGATCCGGAAACAAAACTCTGGGCGTGATCCAGTTGCTGAACAGCAAGCTGGACCTGCTGTCGGAGTACTCGATCTCGTTCCTGCGAATTCTGTGCGACTACGCGGCGATCGCAATTCAGAATGCGCGGTCGATGACGCTGATCCAGGAATTGACCATCACCGATGACGTAACCGGACTTTTCAATGCGCGGCATCTGTATACCTTGCTGGACGAACAGGTGGCGCATGGGCAGGTATTTAGTTTGATGTTCGTCGATCTGGACCGCTTCAAATCGGTCAACGATACGCATGGGCATCTGATAGGAAGCCGGCTGCTGGCGGAGATCGGCGGATTGTTGAAGCGATGTTTGGGGCCTAACAACTCCGCGTTTCGTTATGGCGGAGACGAGTTTGTTGCGCTGCTGCCTGGGATGGGCAAGTCAGCGGCGAGCGGGACCACGATGGCGCTGCGCGAGGACTTGCGATCATCTCGTTTTCTGGAAGGCGCGGGACTTTCACTGAATGTCTCGGGGAGCTTTGGGCTGGCGACTTATCCCGAGGACGGAAGAACGGTGCCGACGATCCTGCGTGCAGCCGACACGATGATGTACGAAGCAAAGGTAACGCGAGACAGCGTGGCTATCGCGGGCAAAGGAACTGTTGGAAAGGCAGCGCTCGCTGCATCCGATAGTGGTCCGCGACAGGCGGTCGCAGGATTCTTTGTGGAACGTGATTCCATACCTCGCCGATGAGGGCTCTTTTAGCTGCAAATAGCCTGAGGTCCTCAGGCACTATTGATGCAGAGCTGATGAGGCATGAGACGAATCCGGTCTCGATAATCTAATAATTGTCAGGAATATGTAAATTTTTCTATATTCAAAATATATTTATGGACATGGTAACTCCCCATGGTTACCCTTATTGGGTTCTTTGGCACCCACTCTCGTTTGAGGTTCTGTATATGCGCATGAAGAGTTTATGCATGTAAGCCTTTTCCTCTTGCCTTGTTTGCTGTTTACTCAAGGTTGCCACGTAAGCCAACTTAGTCTTGAAGGAGATGGAAGCTATAACTCCAACGGTAGTTGGAGTGCGAGTGGCAAGGTAGGGCTAGTCATAGTTTCGCATTCCGTAGCGTCGAATGTCGCCCAAAGCGATTTGTCTCAGTTCGCGTACGCCGGGTTTGTGGTGTCTGCGAGTGTGCCCTCATCGGCCTTCAGCCCCGATTCCTCTTCTCAAGCGGTTACAACACTAACAGCGACGACAGATACTGGATTTACGTCGTCGATTCAAGTGGTCCTTCAGACAACTAGTGCCGCAATAGATCCCATCAATTCCGGGGATGCAGTCTATAGTTACGTTCTTCCGGACACACCCGAACTGGAGGCGTGGTCGGCAACTGTTGCCGCAAACACGAACTCTTCGGCTACGATAACTAGTAATGGCAACCTGCCTTTTACGGGCACAAGCGGCACCTACCCTATCGGATTGCAAATCACCAGTATCGTTGCAGATCCAAGCCCGGTAGCAACGGTATCGTATAGCGAATCGGCCCCTGACGATAATAATCCATGCCCGCTTGGGCATACTCACTGCAGCCAGGTCCCGCCAGGCAACTAATTCCATGTATCGTTTCCTAGGCTTTATTTGCTTAATGCTATGGGCTCTTGATCTGTCAGGTCAAGAGCCTCTTTCCCGCTATTTGCGCGATGGCGCTAGACGCGACCACTATATATCTATCCCTTTCCAATTGATTGATGGCATTGCGGTAACGTTTCTGACGCTCAATGGGCATCCCCATCAGCTATTCCTTGTTGATACGGGCTCAACTGACACTCTAATTTCGAAAGAGGCAGCGGATATTTTTCATATCCCTCTTATACTTGATTCACATTCCGAGTTTGCAGCGTCGGGAAAGGATGTGGTGTCCGGAAAAATTGCAAAAAAAGTCCGTATTGATAGTGGCAGGTTCGGAATTTATAGTGGTCCCGCCCCCGCGATATCGCTTAGTGAATTGACGTCCTATTTCGCACAGCCCGTAGTCGGTATTCTTGGTTTCAATGTAATTCGCGCCCATCCCACAGTAATCGATTTCGTAAGCGGCACAATCGGAATCTTTATGCCCGATGCTTTCGAACCTCGTAACTCCATGAATCGCATTGTTCTAGAATCATGCCTAAGGTCTCCAATCATAAATGCCGAAATTCAAGTGGGAAGCACTGAATATCTGTCGGCAAATCTAATGATTGATACCGGCACTCAAGTTCCTCTTGAGTTATATCGTCCTTACGTGGGAAAGGAACGTCTTTTGAAGCAGGATGGCTTGAGGCAATTGGAACTAGAAGGGGTTGGCGGGCGTCACCTAACTTCGCATGGTCTTGCGGGATCTCTTCGGATAAATAACCGTAAAATAAAGCTCACAGACGTGTATTTGAGCCAAACGAGTGGCGGCATAACTGATGATACAAATGTTGACGGTGCTTTGGGAATTCCTGTTCTAAAGGATTCCCAGCTTGTTATTAATTGCAACGAAAAATATGCGATTATCAATGAAGCTTCGAACTAGGAAGATTTTTCTTGTTTGAGTAGAAGTATCGCCCATTGAATTTTACGTCTCAGAATCGAGTCACCGGTTTCTGCGCCAAGTCAGTGCTTGTTTAAGGAAATTTTGTTCGATTAACCTGGGCCATGGCGCTCGAGGGTGACGCCGCGGCGAGGTTCGGGTTTGATGATGTCGCGGTTTTCCGGAGAGACGGGGTGGACACCGAAGTCCCAGACGCCAAGATTGACGGCTTTGTCGGAGATGACCTCCATGAGAGCGAATTCGCCGAAGTCGAGAGGGGCTCTTGGCGTGACTTTGAGCCAATGGCCGCCAGGGAGTAGCTCGGTAGTGGTTTCGACGACGTCCTCCTGGCGCTGGCCGGTGCCGAGCAGCGGGATGCGGAAGCTGTCGATGACCCGCGCACCGGTGCGGACGTCGGCGCGGACGATAACATAACGGCTATCGGGCGAGCCGCCACCGGGGTCGTTCGGAAGATGGCTGGTTGCGCCGTGGGTATCGACTGTCAGAGGCGTGCCTGCGGTGTTCCCGACGCTCTCGTCGCCTATGCGGAGATAGAAGACGGGATCTTTGACGTGGAGCTGGACAGGCGAGGTCTCGCCTTTGAGCTGGACGATCTGGTGAGCGGCTGAGAGCGGGTTGACCGCGGCTTTGAGAAGGTTGTGGGCCGTATTGCGGTTGAGATCGCTGTCGGTCTGGGCGAGCGGAACAAGCTCGGGGGTGCCCTGGAAGGTGTCGAGTACGAGAGTGCTGTCCTGTTCGGGCAGGCGCAGGTCTTTCGAGACTTCGGGAGTAAGGGCAGCGCGATCGGCCTCCTCTTTGAGCAGCTCGGGATCAATGGCGGGTGGCTGCGGATTGTTGGGGTCTGGCTGGGCATGTTGTTTCTCCCAGCGATGAGTCGCGTCAAGATCAACCAGAGAGAGCGGAATCTCTTCTTCCGCGCCGCCGCGCTCGGCACTGACATAACGCACGACATTGCCGGCGATGCGATAACTCATGACGATCTGGTAACTGCCATCCTTCAGGATGAGGCGGGTCCGATGCGGGGTGGTGGCATCGGGCTGAAGCGCAGCGGTGTGTTGCGGGGCAGCGTGGGTTGGAGGCGCGGCTAGAAGACACGCGGCCAGTAGAAGCGTACCGGGATAAATCTTCGAGATGACGTGTCGGGAGTTCATCGTGTGCTCAACAGTTTAGACGCACGGTGGACACGAGCAGCCGGTCTAATGTCTGTCCGATGTAAAAAAATAAGACGAGCGGCGATTCGTATCGTGCCGCTCGTCCTTTTTCTCGTGCCGAACTATTTTGCTGCGAGTTGAATGCACTCTTCCAGAATGTCAAGCGCTATGTCCGCCTCATGCTGGTTGACGATGAGGGGTGGGCAGAGGCGGATGCTGGTTTCGCCGCAGCCGAGGATGAGGAGTCCGCGCTCGAAGGCGAGATCGACGATCTTGTCGCGCATCGGACCAACCGGTGTGCGGGACTTCTGGTCCTTTACGATCTCGATGCCGATCATGAGGCCACGGCCGCGGACGTCGCCTACGGTGGGGTACTTTGCGACCCAGGAACGAAGGCGCTGAAGAATCGTTTCGCCGATTGCGGCGGCATTTTTGATGCCTTCGCGCTCGAGAACGTCCATGGTGGCGAGCGCGGAGGCGATGCAGACGGGATTGCCGCCGAAGGTGCTGGCGTGGGAGCCAGGAACCCAATCCATAATGCCGGCCTTCGACATGCAGATGCCGAGCGGCATTCCGGACGCGATGCCTTTGGCCATGCAGACAATGTCGGGCTGGACGCCGGAGTGTTCGATGGCCCACCACTTCCCTGTTCTGCCCGCGCCGGACTGCACCTCGTCGACGATGAGGAGGATGCCGTGGCGGTCGCAGATCTTGCGAATCTCGCGGAGGAAGTTATCAGGGGCGACGACATAGCCGCCCTCGCCCTGAATGGGTTCGAGGATGATGGCGGCGACCTCTTCGGGGGGGAGGATGGTCTTGAAGAGCCGGTCTTCGATGTAGCGGGCACAGTCGAGGGCGAAGGCCTCCTGCTCTGCCGGGCCGCCGGTGACGCCGCGGTAGGCATAAGGATAACGAACGTGATGGACACCGGGGACGAAGGGCGCGAAGCGGCGCTTCTGCTGAGGCTTCGAGGCGGTGAGCGAGAGCGCGCCCATGGTGCGGCCGTGGAAGGCGCCGAGAAACGCGATGATGTTCTGGCGGCCGCTGTGGTAGCGGGCGAGCTTCATGGCGCATTCAACGGCTTCGGCGCCGGAGTTGCCGTAGTAAAACTTGTGCGGGCCGGGCATGGGGGCGACGGCGGAGAGACGCTCGGCGAGACGCGTCATGTGGTCGTAATAGAAGTCGGTGCCGGACATGTGGATGAGCTCGGCGGCCTGATCCTGAATGGCCTTGACTACTTCCGGATGACAATGCCCGGTGGAGGTGACGGCGATGCCGGCGGCAAAGTCGAGGAATTCATTGCCGTCGACGTCGGTGACGCGAAGGCCGCGACCGGATTTGGCGACCATGGGGTAGCTGCGGGTGTAGCTGGGGGAGATGAGGCGGTCATCGGCGGCGACGATTTTTTTGGCGTTCGGGCCCGGGAGCGCGGTCTTCAGCTTTGGGCCGTATTTGGAATGATCAGCCGCAGTTGCGTGGTGCTGGTTTTTTTCCTGGGTCTGTTCCTGTGTCTTTTCGTGGGTGAGGGTGCTCATGCGGTGTCTCCTTTGAGAACTTAGCGGCTCAGCGAATACGTTGGGGTGCCGTTGGTTAGCGCGATGTCCGGATGGAGGACTGCGGCCTCGCGCGGGAGCGGAGGGAACGGTTTTTGCGCTGGTGGCTGGGCGTGTGGATTCCGGATTCTGGATTTCCGGACTTGCCGGCTGGTGGGGTGTTCGCGTTAGTCGCCGGCGAAGAGGCTAGGTCGCGTGAGGCTCGGGAGCACGCGGAGGTGGCGGCGCGGCATCTGGTGCCGTTGCGAACGGCATTGCGGGCCGGCAACGCGATGTGTACGGGCTGTGGCAATGAAGGGAGGTTTCATCATGGGCCTGTACCTTTGGGCTGAGTATACTCCAGCGGGTCTTTATCGATTGCCCGACTTCTCAGTCTTCACTCTGCGACGATGGTCCCCTGATGGAAGACGATCTTCCATCCCACTTTCGTGCGATGCCAGATGGTTAATCGGCGGGTTTTGCGTATCTTGTATTGAATCAACGTGTAGGTGAGGAGGTAGAGGTCGGGGGCCAGCTCGCGGCAGTGAAAACCGCTGGTCTCCGAGATGTCTTCGCGGGGATGCCGGCGACGCTTTTCGAGTTCGGCGAGGACGTATTCTTTCGAGTAGCGGCGGCCGGAAGCGCCGATCTCCCAGAAATCTGTCTCCATCATATTTTCTAACTCGGCTGCGGTTGTGCCGAACTCGGGGCGATGGAAGATGGGTCGCGGGATTTGAGTTCCTCAAGGATACCGAGGAGTGCAGGATCGGTAGAGAGCGCAGGCTGCATCGCTGCTCCTATCGGATGACGCTGCCGGGGACCATTGGCTGGGGCTGGTCGTTGTCGAACTGCATGGAGAAGGCGAACATCAGCGTATAGAGGTCGCTATGCAGGGTGGTGAAGTCGAAGCAGAGGACGTGGCGCGTCGGTTCGACCTGCTCCGATTTTTTTCGCGGCTTGACTGGAACGTTGCCGAGCACGCAAGCCTTGGCGGCGTAAGTGGTCGTCGGAATCTTGCCTTTGACCTCAGGCATGGGAACGGAAGCCAGAACGATCGCTGCGGGGTGGCCGTCGATGCTGTAGTTCGTGGGTTCCTGAGTAATAGTGGGTTGGCCATATTGTTTGAGCTGGCGGAGGATCTGCTCGCGAACGAACGGACCAAGAAGAGTGGCGCCGCGAAGCACCTTGGGGCAGGTATTGTCGATCGTGGACAGGACGAAAGAGGATGTGTCGACCGGGGTGACGGAGTTCGCGAAGAGCGTCGAATGCGCGCACTTGGGAGTTGGATCGTCACTGAGTTTCGGCGTGCTGCTGGCGGGATCGGGCACGAAACGGCCCGGATAAAAATAAGTGACGTTGAGAGCTGAATCGTGAAAGCTCTTCGGGACTTTGGGGTCGGGTTGATCGGGGGTTTGGGCTATAGCGGTCGTACAGACAAGGAGAAGCAGCAAAACCGAGAAACGATGCACCATTTCCTTATCGTAGCACCGCGATCGGGCCGCAGAAAGATCGGAAAGGGGAGATACCATGAGAGAAATGCCTCCCGCATCCTCTCCGAACCGCACGCTTATTTTCGTATCCTTTTGTTGCGTTTACCTGTTCTGGGGAGCGACATTTCTGGCGATGCGTTATGGCGTGGAAGTGCTGCCGCCCTTCGTGCTGGGGAGTGCGCGCTATCTGATTGCTGCTCCGCTCCTATTGGGGCTTAGTGCGATGCTACGGCTGAAGCTATGGCCGAGTTGGCAGGAGATGGGCCGGCTTGCGATCATCGGCGTGCTGATGTTGGGCTGCGGCAACACCACGGTAATCTGGGCCGAGCAGTACATTCCCAGCGGCCTGGCTGCGCTGCTGGTCGCGTCCATTCCGCTTTATGCCGCGCTGATCGAAGTGGTGATGCCTCGCGGCGAAGGCTTGGCTGTGCGAGGGTGGATCGGGATATTTTTGGGGTTTGCAGGGATCGTATTTTTGTTATGGCCCGGGCTTCGCAACGGCCTGAATGGGGACTCGCGGCAGATCTTTGTATCGCTTGTGACGCTCGGAGGAGCATTGTGCTGGACCGCAGCCTCGGTGATCTCAAGACGCTCGACGATTCGCATTCACGGGGTCGCGTCGGCAGGATGGCAGATGGTGTTTGGCGGGCTGTTCAATGTGGGATTGATGGTGATCTCGGGCGGATATCGTGGCGCGCGATGGGGAGTGCAGGCGTGGAGCGCGATCGCCTATCTTGTTATCTTCGGATCGCTGGTTACCTATACGGCATACATTTACCTGCTCGACAATGTTGCGGTGTCGAAGGTGGCTACCTATGCCTTTGTGAATCCGGTGATTGCCGTGATCCTGGGGACGATTTTCTTACATGAGCGCTTCGCCGGCATTGAATACGTGGGTATGGCGGGGATTCTGCTGGCCGTATTTCTGGTAACAAGTTCCAGAACGAAGAGCGGCAAGCCTGGTGTGGTAGACGAGGACCTGGCGATGAGGCAGCAGGCTTAGGCTCTTGAATTCTTGCATTCAAGGCGTCGCGTTACCGATGGTGAGCGGGTAAAGCGGTGCGGCCTGGTTGCGGCCAAAGCGCACGGTGGTCTTGGTGATCCGGTTGAGGGTGTCGATGCTGTTCGACGTGAAATACCAGACGAGGAGATGATTGTTCCAGTTTGTGGAGATGCCCATGGTGAAGAGTTGCGACGGTGCCGCGGTCTCTCTCTGCGGCTTGGCTTGTGGTTGTCCTTGGGCCGCGGCCATCTGCACCTTCTGCCACCCGATGGTGTAGGTGGCGGGCTGCGCGGTGGGCTTCATGCCGGGCACTTTGTTGACGATCTCGGCCATGTTGTTGAGCAGGGTGGTGCTGCGGCTGGCATGCTCGGCGTTCAGGCAGTTGAGGTCGAGTTCGGCGAGCAGGATAGTCGCGGTGACGGACGGTGCTACGGTGATTTGTGGTCCGCCGGAAGCGGTGACTTGGCTGTTCGCCGTCTGCGATGGGCCGGATTCGGGAAGTTGAAGGACAAGTAGCGGGCGCAGGCAGCGGGTCGCTTCGGCGAGCTTTTGATCCGTCGTACCAGAAACGCCAGCGAGCGCGAGATTACCGTCGTGCATTATTTGCTCGACATCGGCCTTCGCCAGGTCGGAGGGATAGAAGAGGCGCAGCTTGAGAGCTTCGCTCTCCCACTCTGTTGTGTTAGGGGCTGGAGTTTGTGCTCTGGCCGAGACAAACATCGTAACGAAGAGCACAGATGCTGCGGCGCAATTTTTGAGCGAGGGGAACATTTTATTTGCGCTTCCAGCGCACGCCATCCTTGGAATCTTCTATTAGGATGCCTTTGGCGAGAAGGTCGTTGCGAATCGCGTCGGCGCGGGCGAAGTTGCGGGTCTTTTTGGCCTGGGTGCGCTCAGCGACCAGAGCGTCGATTTCGGCGTCGGAGAGCGAAAGCGTGGCGAGAAGTTCAGCTGCGGCTTCGTTGATTCGGCCTTCGGCCTCGGCCCAGGCCAGGGCGGTGCGGGTAATGGCGGCATCTCTATCTTCGAGGACGGCGAAGACTCCATCGAAGAGAGCGAGAACGCGAAGGATTTCGACGACATTGCCTGCGCGGAGAGTGCCTGCATCGGCAGCTGAGTTGGCGGCGCGGACGAGATCGAAGATGGCGGCGCGGGCCTCCGCAGTGTTGAGGTCGTTGGCGAGTGCAGCGGTATAGTCCTGTTCGGCCTTTGCGGTTGCTGCCGCGATCTCGGCGTCGAGACCTTCCGGGAAGCCGGCAGCGCCTGGGGCAGAACCTTTGACCATGCGCTGATGAAAGGTGCGCAGACGGTCGACGGCATTGGTCGACTCGATGAGACTGTCGAAAGTGAAGTTCATCTGGTGACGGTAGGGGACGGAGATGAGGAGGAAACGAATCGCGGAGGCGCGGTAGCCTTTGAGCAGAAGATCGCGGAGGGTATAGAAATTGCCCTCGGACTTCGACATCTTCTTGCCTTCGACAAGCAGGAAGCGGACATGCATCCAGTGCCTTGCGAAGGTCTTCCCGCTGGCTGATTCCGATTGGGCGATCTCGTTTTCGTGATGCGGGAACATGAGATCTTCGCCGCCGGCGTGAAGATCGAAGCTGTCGCCGAGGATCTTTGTGGCCATGGCAGAGCACTCGATGTGCCAGCCAGGGCGGCCGGGGCCAAGCTGTGTCTCCCAGAACTGCTCTCCGGGTTTCGCCGCCTTCCACAAGGCAAAATCCCGGGCGGCGTCCTTCTCATACTCATCGACATCGACACGGGCGCCGTCTTCGATACCGTCGAAGTCCTTTTTAGAGAGTTTGCCGTACTCCGGAAAACGCGCAATGCGGAAGTACCAGGAACCGTCTTCCGTCTGGTAAGCGATGTCTCTGGCGGCGAGCTTCTCGATCAGCGCGACCATCTCAGGAATACAGGCGGTCGCATGAGAGATATGTTCCGGGTGTTCAATGTTGAGAGCGTCGAGATCCTCGAGAAAGGCCCGTTCGAATTTTGCCGTGTACTGGGCGATGGGAACGCCCGCGGCTGTGGCATTGCGGATGATCTTGTCATCGACGTCGGTAATGTTCATGACGTGGTTGAGCGGGATGCCCTGCTGGCGCAAGGTTCGGCGGAGCACATCGACATGGAGGAAGGTGCGAAAGTTACCGATGTGGCCGTAATCATAAACGGTGGGGCCGCAGCAGTACATGCGCAGTGCAGGCGCGCCGACCGGGGCTAGCGGTTCGGTCTTACCGCCAAGGGTGTTGAAGAGTTCGATGATTGCCACGTGCTCTCTGTTCCTGCCGCAGCCGGGCGCGTGGCGCGGTGCAGACTGCTCTCGCTTGAGGTTCCCTGATGATTTTAGCTGATCATGCGGCAGCGTTTGCCGCGGCGGCTACGGATGGCCGAGGCGGAGCTGAGGAGTTGCACCAAGCTCTTCGGAGGCAAAATCGCGGGCGAGGAACTTCGGCCACGCCGCCGCAGCAATCATGGCGGCATTGTCGGTGGAGAGCGCGAGCGAAGGAAAGGCGATAGGCAGTCCGCGGCGGTCGGCCTCGGCCTGCAACCGGCGGCGGAGCTCACTATTGGCGGCAACTCCGCCAGAGACCACGATGCTGCGGGCGCCGAGAGATTCTGCGGCGGCAAAGGTCTGGCGCTGCAGATTGCCGACAACGGCGTACTGGAAGGAGGCGATCAGGTCGAGGGTCTGCTGGTCGCAGAGTTTTGTTACTGCTTCGGATCTGGACGTGAGGCTCAAATCGGCGGCGAGCGCGGCGCGGCGGACTTCGATGTTTTCGCGGAGATGGTGAGTTTCGACGTAGCGCAGGACGGCGGTTTTGATGCCGCTGAAGGAGAAGTCGAAGTGCGGGCCTGGTGTTGGCGCAGGAGCTTTTTTGTTAGTGATGCCTGCGCGTGGCGGGCGTGAGTTGATGGGGCCGAAGGTGAAGGGGACGGCGCGCGGGTTGCCATGCGGGGCGAGAGCGTCGATCCAGGGCCCTCCCGGATAGCCCAGACCGAGGAGCTTGGCGACCTTGTCGTAGGCTTCTCCGGCGGCGTCGTCTACCGTGCGGCCTACGCTGCGATAAATCCAGGTGCCTCCGTTTGCCTGCTGGTTCGGGAGATCCTTCTGTCTTGCCAGATAGAGATGGGTATGGCCGCCGGAGACGACGAGCGCAAGAAGCGGAAGTTCCATCGGCGCTTCACTGCGCTCTCGCGCCTCCATCAAAACAGCGTGAATGTGGCCTTCGAGATGGTTGACGGAGATCAGCGGTTTATCGAGGCCGTAGGCGAGGGCCTTGGCATAGGTGATGCCGACCAGCAGCGCGCCCGCGAGGCCTGGGCCTTCGGTGACAGCGATTGCGTCGAGATCGGCGAACGCAAGTGGATGGCCGGCGGCAGCGCTGGCGCGGCGCATGGCTTCCCGCACTACGGGGACGATATTGCGGAGGTGTTCGCGGGAGGCGAGTTCGGGAACGACGCCACCGTAGTTCGCGTGGAGCGCCATCTGCGAGGCGACGACGTTCGAAAGCGCGGTGGTGCCTGCGCGGACGACAGCCGCGGCGGTCTCGTCGCAGGAGCTTTCGATGCCCAGGATCAGGCCGTTTGCTTGTCCGTTACCGGGGCTTTCGCGCATCTCTCTATCATAGAGTCAAGGCATGAGCACTCAATACATCGACAATCCGAAATACAGGGCGGCACGGGACATTGTCGTCGATCTGCGCGCGAAAGGACATCAGGCGTATTTCGCGGGCGGATGCGTGCGCGATCTTCTGCTTGGGGTCGAACCGAAGGACTTCGATGTTGCGACCAGTGCTACGCCTGACGTTGTGATGGGGATGTTTGCGAAGACATATTCGGTAGGTGCACACTTTGGCGTAGTGCTGGTTTGTAGACCCGAGATAGAGGGCGGCGAGATCGCCACCGAGGTCGCTACGTTTCGCCACGATGGGGCGTACAGCGATGGACGGCGGCCTGACGCAGTGCGGTTCTCGACCGATGCACGCGAGGACGTGCTGCGGCGGGATTTCACCGTCAATGGGATGCTGCTCGATCCGATTGCGTTCGAGAGCACTGGCGATCCCGGTGCAGCGACGCTCGATTATGTGAATGGCCGGGAGGATCTCGCGAGGCACATCGTGCGCGCGATCGGCGATCCGGCACTCCGCTTTACCGAGGACAAACTGCGGATGCTCCGCGCGGTGCGGTTTGCGTCGCGACTGGAGTTTGCGATTGAGCCACGGACAATGGCCGCGATTCGTACGTCTGCGCCGGAGATCGGGCAGGTAAGCTGCGAGCGCATTCGCGATGAGCTGACGCTGATGTTAACCGAGGGTCATGCGCGAAGTGCGTTTGAATTGCTCGATGCAACAGGATTGCTCGCAGAGGTGCTGCCCGAGGCGGTGAAGATGCATGGCGTGGAGCAGCCGCCGCAGTTTCATCCTGAGGGCGACGTGTGGGTGCATACGATGCTGCTGCTCGAAAAGCTTAGGCCAGCAGTCTCGGCGACTCTCGCCTGGGGAGCGCTGCTGCACGATATCGGCAAACCAGCGACATTTCAGCCGCCCGATCCGAAGAAACCGGGAGACCGGATTCGCTTCAATGGGCATGTCGACGTTGGAGTGCGCGTGGCTGAGGAGATTCTGCGCCGGCTGCGCTTTTCGAACGAGGATACGGAACAGATTGTCGCGCTGGTGAAGAATCACATGCGCTTCGGTGACATCGTTCACATGCGCGAATCGACGCTCAAGCGGTTTCTGCGGCTGCCGAAATTTGATGAGCACCTGGCGCTGCACTGGATGGACGTCAGCTCGGCGCATGGCGACCTGCGATTGTATGAGTTTGCCAGGGAGCAGTACGAGGCGACGCCAGTCGAGACGATCCGCCCGAAGCTATTGGTGACTGGAGGAGATTTAATTGCCGCGGGGTATCGTCCTGGGCCGGAGTTCAAAGCAATGCTGGAAGCCGCCGAGGATGCTCAACTTGAGGGTTGTGCGTTGACGACAGAGGGTGGGTTGGCGATCGTGCGTGAGCGATTTGGCGCACCTGGTTCCTGAGAACAGGTACGGGCATGCCGCGTTTGACCGTGCGTCTTTTGGTTAGACACAGGCGTCCTAGCATGTAGGATTCATCTATCCATGCCGCTGACAGTTTCACCCAGAATTTTTCTGCTGGCCGCTCTTGCCGCAGCCCCACTTTCTTCCGCAGTTATCGGCACGAGCAAGCCGGCGGAGTCCATCACCCCTTCCCGGATTGCGACGCTGCCGGTGAAGGAGCGCGCCGCATGGATGGCCTATCTCGAACGATCGCAGAAACAGATGCAGATGGACCGCGCCACCTTGGCTGGCGAACGCGCGGCGGCAGCGCCAGAGCCTCCAATGCCGAAGGAAGGTTTCAGCGCGCGGACAATGCCGCTGAATCGTGAGGCCGCCTGGTACGGCACTCCAGAGGCGCGTCATGTGGCGGACGCGATCGTCAGCTTCCAGACACCTGCCGGCGGATGGAGCAAGAACCTCGATATGAGTGCCGGTCCGCGTCTACCGGGCCAGAGTTACACGCCGGACAATCTCTCGAAACAACCCGGTCCGGATGATTTCGATACGCCAAAAGATCCGCACTGGAACTATGTCGGAACGCTCGACAACGATGCCACCAACACCGAGCTGCATTTTCTCGCTCTGGTCTCGGGTGCTACTCCCGGTGCTGCCGGCGATGTTTATCGCGCCAGCTTTGTTCGCGGCATACGCTATCTGCTGGCGGCGCAGTTTCCCAACGGAGGATGGCCGCAGGTATGGCCGCTCGAGGGCGGTTATCACGATGCGATCACCTATAACGACAATGCCGTAACCGAGTCCGCCCAGACATTGACCGCAGTTGCCGACGGTGCGGAAAACTACACTTTTGTCCCGGCGGAGTTGCGAAGCCAGGCTCGGACCAGCGCCAGCCGCGCGCTGCAGTGCATCCTGGCGACTCAGGTGATCGCCAAGGGGCGCCGCACCGTGTGGGCTCAGCAGCACGACGCTCTGACGCTGGCTCCGGTCTCTGGGCGAAATTATGAACCGGCAGCTTTGTCATCGGGAGAGAGCGCCGACGTCGTGCTGTACCTGATGCAGTTGCCGCATCCATCGCGGGCCGTCGTCGCTGCAGTCGACGCCGCCGTGGCGTGGCTGAAGAGCGCGGCAATCACTGGACAGGAATGGGTCGGCGGACGCGGCGATCCGAAGGGACGCCATCTGGAAGCGAAGGCAGGAGCAGGGCCGATCTGGGCGCGCTACTACAGTATGACTACCGGCCTTCCGGTCTTTGGCGATCGCGACAAGACCATTCACGACGACGTCAACGAACTCTCGCTGGAGCGGCGTAACGGATATGCATGGTATAGCGCGAGCCCGCAGCAGGCCCTGGATACCTACGGTGCGTGGAGTCAGAATCATGGAAACAAGCAGCATGGAAGCAAGGACCACGGTGGCAGCGGAAGACAACGACCCGGCATCTAACGGCGAATATGGCGGATAACATTTATGACGTTGCCGTAATCGGTGCAGGAATGGCCGGGTTGACTGCCGCGCGGGCACTGGCCGAGGGTGGGAGGAAGGTCCTGGTGGTCGAGGCGCAGGACCGCATCGGCGGCCGTATCTGGACGCGGCATGTGGGCGAAGAAGCAATCGAACTTGGCGCGGAGTTCATCCACGGCAAACCGCCGGAGTTGTGGGCGCTCATTGAAGAGGCCGGCCTCGAAACTTACGAGCGAAAAGGGACGCGGATTTGCTTTGAGGACGAAGCGCTGAACGATTGCGGCGAAGAGATGGATCAGGTCTTCGAGCCGCTCGAAAAACTGAAGGAATTCACCGGGCCGGACCTGAGTTTCGCCGAATATCTCGATCGCGAGCAGATACCGATGGAGAAACGCGGTCGAATGATCGGCTATGTCGAAGGTTTCAACGCCGCCGATCATCGCGAGGTCAGCGCCGCGTCGCTTGGCGTGCAGCAGAAGGCTGAGGATGCGACGGAAGGCGATCGCATCTATCGGCTGCGCGATGGCTACGACCAGCTTCCCCGATATCTTTCCGAGAGAATTGGCGAGCTTGGCGGCAAGGTGTTGACCGGAACGCCGGTGCAGGAGATTCACTGGGAGCCGGGCTGGGTGAAGATTGTCTCGGATCCCTGGAGCTTCAGCGCGCCCCAGGCAGTGGTCAGCCTGCCGCTGGCGGTGCTGCAAAGCGGCAGCGTGAAGATTGAACCGCGGCCGGACGAGGCTCTGATTGCCGCCGAAGGCTTGCGGGTGGGACAGGTCTGCCGCTTCACCTTGCTGTTTGCGGAGAAGTTCTGGGAGAACCTGCCGCCGCAACCCGCGCTGAACAAAATGAGTTTTCTTTTTGCCTTTGCGGAGATGCCGCCCGTATGGTGGACCCCGCATCCGGAAGCAAGCCACACCATCACGGGATGGGTGGGGGGACCACGCGCGGCCGCGTTGACTGGACTGGACGCGAAGGCTCTCGCCGGCAAAGCTTGCGCCACCCTGGCCCGGATCTTCGGCTTGCGAAAGGATAGAATTCAGAGCCTGTTAAAAGGCTGCTACACACACGACTGGCAACATAATCGTTTTGCGCTTGGCGCATACAGTTACGTCGCTGCAGGCGGGCTGGACGCTTCCAAACGGATGGCCGAACCTGTCGCAGAAACGCTCTTCTTTGCCGGAGAGCACACAGACATCACAGGACACTGGGGGACAGTTCACGCAGCGATGCGGTCCGGGTTGAGAGCTGCGGAGCAGATCCTCGCCGGGGCGGCTATCGCGAAGCAGAGCCGTTGAGCGCAAGAGCGAAGGCCTGGTGTAAGGTGAAAGGCGGCGATGTGCATGGTCAGGACCAACGTCCGCCGTGCATCTCGGCATCCGACAAGATATGGCCACGACAAAATCGCTGCTGAACACTCCCGCTGACCACTCCCCGAATACCCAGCTGACTATCGACGGAGTCGAAGTGCCCGGGCATGCAGGCGAGTTGTTGATCGATCTTTTGAACCGGCGGACGACCGTTCAGGCGCAGAAGGCGGTTCCTCAGGTCTGTTATCTGCAGCAGATGGGACCGATTGAAAGCTGCGATACCTGCATGGTGAAGGTGAACGGCGAACTGGCGCGCGCGTGTTCCGCCAGGGTCGCTGCCGGAATGACGGTCGAAACTGTGGGGCCGGCGGTCGACATTGCGCAGCGCGAGGCCTTCGACCGCATTCTGCAAAATCACCTGCTGTACTGCACGGTGTGCGACAACAACAACCAGAACTGCACCATCCACAACACCACGGCAGAACTCGACGTAAAGCACCAGGCGCGCCCTTTCATGCCGAAGCCTTATGAGAAGGACATGTCGAACCCGTTCTACCGCTACGATCCCGATCAGTGCATTCTGTGCGGGCGATGTGTGGAGGCGTGCCAGAACGTGCAAGTAAACGAGACGCTGACCATCAACTGGGAGAGCAATCATCCTCGCGTGCTTTGGGACGGCGGAGAGAAGATTGATGGTTCGAGCTGCGTCTCCTGCGGGCACTGCATCACGGTCTGTCCATGCAACGCTCTGATGGAAAAATCCATGCTTGGACAGGCAGGCTATCTCACCGACACGCCAGTCGAGGCGCTGAACGACATGATCGATGTCGTCAAGGGGGTTGAGCCGCCGATAGGCTACGGGCCCATTCTCGCGCTCTCCGAGATGGAGGCCGAGATGCGCTCGAAGCGAACGAAACGCACCAAAACCGTCTGCCCCTACTGCGCTGTCGGGTGCAGCTTCGAGGTATGGACCCGTGACCGTCACATCCTGAAGGTCGAGCCGACACATGGTCCCGCTAACGGAATCTCGACCTGCATAAAGGGCAAGTTCGCCTGGGGTCACATCAATTCGGAGGACCGGCTGGTGAAGCCTCTGCTGCGCGATGGGGACGGCTTCCGCGAGATCGAGTGGAAGGAAGCGCTCGATATCGTCGAGCAGACCTTCAAACGCATTCGCAAGGAACACGGGCCGGATGCGCTGGCGTTTATCGCCTCCTCGAAGTGCACCAACGAAGAGAGCTACCTGATGCAGAAGCTTTCACGCGCGGTGATCGGCACAAATAACGTCGACAACTGCGCGCGCTACTGCCAGAACCCGGCCACCATGGGACTGCAGCGCACGGTGGGCTACGGCGGAGACTCGGGCTCGATCGCCGACATCGAGAGAGCCGCTCTGGTGGTGATCGTCGGCGCGAACCCGGCGGAGAACCATCCTGTGCTTGCGACGCGGATCAAGCGCTCGCACAAGCATCGGGGTCAACGGCTGATCGTCGCCGACCTGCGCAAGAACGAGATGGCCGAGCGCGCCGACATCTTCTTTCAGCCAAGTCCTTCGACCGACGCAGTGTGGATGTGCGCGATCGCAAAGTACATCCTCGACAGCGGGCTGGCGAAGATGGACTTCGTCAAGAAATGGGTCAATCACTTCGAGGACTACGAGAAGTCGCTCGAACCCTTCACGCTCGAGTATGCCGAAAAAATCACCGGCCTTCCCGCAAGCACGCTGACGACGGTGGCGCATGAGATTGCCGCGGCCGAGAGCGTGTGCATCCTGTTCGCCATGGGCGTCACGCAGCACTGCGGCGGCTCGGATACGGCGACATGCATCTCCAATCTGCTGCTGCTGACGGGCAACTACATGCGGCCCAACACAGGAGCGTATCCGCTGCGCGGGCATAACAACGTGCAGGGCGCCAGCGACTTCGGTTCGATGCCGAATGTTTTTTCCGGCTACCAGAAGGTGGACGATGGGGACGTCCGCGCGAAGTTTGAAGCGGACTGGGGCGTAACCCTGCCTACCAGCAAGGGTCTCGACAACCACGAGATGATCCGCGCCATCCAGGACGGCACGCTGAAGAGTCTCTACGTCAAGGGCGAAGACACCATCACCTCCGATGCCAACGCCGGCGACGTGGGCGACGCGCTCAGCGTATGCGAGTTTCTCGTCGTCCAGGACATCAACTTCTCCGAGACCTGCCGCTACGCCGACCTCGTTCTCCCGGCCTGCCCGTCGCTCGAAAAGGACGGCACCTTTACCAGCACGGAACGCCGTATTCAGCGCATCTACAAGGCGATGGAGCCGCTCGGCGAATCGAAGGCCGACTGGGAGATCATTCAACTGATCGCCAATCGCATGGGCGCCAATTGGAACTATCAACATCCCTCCGACATCATGGACGAGGTGGCGCGGCTGACGCCGTTGTTTGCCGGCGTCAACTACGAACGGCTGGAGGGCTTCAAAAGCCTGCAATGGCCGGTTCACGCGGACGGCAGCGACTCGCCGGTGCTGTTCACGGAGAAGTTTCCTTTTCCCGACGGCAAGGCGAGGTTCTACCCGGTCGACTACCTTCCGCCCAGCGAAGAGGTCAACGAAGACTTCGACCTGCATCTTAACAATGGCCGCCTGCTCGAGCATTTCGAACAGGGCAGCATGACGTATCGCACAGCCGGCATCAAGGCCATGACACCTTCCACTTTCGTCGAAATCTCACCCGAGCTTGCCGCCGAGCGCGGGATCACGACTGGCCGCTACGTCCAGGTCATGAGTCCCCACGGCATCGTCCGCGTGCAGGCTATCGTCACCGACCGCGTCCAGGGCAAACAACTTTATATGCCTCTCAACTCCATCGAAGAGCCGGTCAATCGCCTGACCAGCGGCTTCACCGATCGCGCTACCCACACTCCTGCATTCAAGGAGACGGCGGTGAACATGAAGGTGCTGCCGGAGCAGGGCAACTCGCCGCTGCCGCGGAGGAACTTCCGCTACGGCACGCGCACGCCACAGCCTGGCCTTGAGATCGAGCGCAAGTGGGCGCGGGCGGATTATCATCTGCCCGGCACCGCCGAGGGAGACAAGCTGGTTCAGATCACCTCGACTACAGTGTGAGGCGTAAGGCAAGCTGTTAGCCATTAGCTTTTAGCTAACGGCTAAGAGCTAAAAGTTGCAACAAGGAGTCTTCGATGGCCAAACCGCTCGAATTCAAACCCGTTCCTCTCGACTTCAAGGCCGATCTCGTGCGCCGCCTGGAGAAGGCTCCTGACGAACACGCCGCCGCTTTGATGGCTGCGTACGACGTTCTCGAAGCGGCTTATGACGAGGGACTGCTCGACATCCTGCATGGCATGATCGCGTCCAAGGATACGATCATCACCACGCTCTCGCGTTACGCCAGCCAGCCGGAAGGGATTGCGGGTCTTCGCAATCTGTTGACGGCCGCAAAGATCCTCACGGAGCTTGACCCTGAGGTGCTCGGTCAGATCTCGAAGGCGATGGCGGGCGCGACCGAAGAACACCGGCGTGAAGAAAAACCTCCCAGCCTTTTCCAGCTTGCCCGGCGCGCCAACAGCGAGGACAGCCGGCGCGGGCTCTCGTTCCTGACGATGGTTCTCTCCGGCCTGGGCAGGTCGTTATAGGGCGTCTTCTGCTTAGAGGTACCCCCCCCCTATTGCCTGCGTGTAAGTCTCATAGATGCAATTACTTAGCAAGGATGACTGCCGCTAAAATATTGCATTCAAATGAGTTGCGTCCAAAATATTGTTAATAAAGGACTTAGTTATATTGCTGGTTAAAAGCGGAACCCCGGCCTTTGCCGGGGTTCTTTGTTTAACTTTCTATATTCAGTATAGCAGGTTGACTCTAACTGAATTGCACTTTGGCGAGAAGATTTATTTCGCTTGTAATGTGCTGGTTGGGTGGTTTTCGAGAGATTTGGGGTCTTGACATGGGGTTTTTGGGTTGTTTCTGAGGAAAAAAGTTGTAAGGCATAGAAACTGAAGCAGATTCACTTCGGGGATGACAGACGGAAGGGCAACAGCAGATTCCTCCGCTGCGCTACGGAATGACAAACAAAGGGACGGGCAACGGCGACAGGGCATATCCGCTTCGGGGATGGCAGAGAAGGCAAGAGGAACAGCAGATTCCTCCGCTGCGCTGCGGAATGACAAACAAACGGCGACGCGGACGGCAAGGGCAAAAGCGAAGGCACAAGCAGTTCACCGATACGTCTTCAGCACAAAGGGACACCACAGATGTGGTGAAATAACATTTGTGACCAATCCCTTCGACATCGGCAAAGCTCCCCACCAGGTCTCTGTTGGACGCGGGCAGCTCTTTCTTATTGCCGGCCCTTGCGTGATTGAATCCGAAGGCCATGCGCGAATGCTGGCCGACGCGATTCAGCGCATTGCTTCCGAGTTTGGGGTCCCGCTCGTCTTCAAGGCGAGTTACGACAAGGCGAACCGCACCTCCATCAAGAGCTTTCGCGGGCCTGGCCTCGCCGAAGGCTGCCGCATTCTCTCCGCTATCCGCGAGAGCACCGGGCTGCCGGTGTTGACCGATGTCCATACCTCTGGCGACTGCGCGCCTGTGGCTGAGGCGGTCGATGTGCTGCAGATTCCCGCGTTCCTGTGCCGCCAGACCGATCTGCTGATCGCCGCTGCCGAGGCGACCGCGAAGACCGGTGGCGCAGTCAATGTGAAGAAAGGCCAGTTCGTCGCACCGTGGGACATGCGCCACGCAGTTGAAAAGATCCGCGAGAGCGGCAACCCGCGGGTCTCGCTGACCGAGCGCGGCGCGAGCTTCGGCTACAACAACCTGGTCGTGGATATGCGCTCGCTGCCGATCATGCGAGGCTTTGCGCCGGTGGTCTTTGACGGCACACACTCGGTGCAGACGCCCTCTGCGGGGAGCGCCAGCGGCCCGGAGGGACAATCGGTCAGCGGTGGCCAGCCGGAGTTTATTCCTGTGCTCGCCCGCGCCGCGGTGGCTGCCGGGGTTGATGGAGTCTTCCTTGAGGTCCATAACAATCCGGCGGAGGCGAAATCCGATGGAGCCAATGCGCTTCACCTGAATAAGCTGAAGGGCGTGCTGGAGCAGCTGCTGGCCATCCATGCGGCCGTCAAATAAAGAGTGTCCTGTCGGACGGGCCCGCTATGCTTAGCCACCCCACAAACGAAGACCTGTTTGTGGGGACCCCGGTTTGGGCGGGCGTTCGCACGCCCTTTTTAACTTGTCTTGCTGCTGGATAGATTCGGTGGTCCTCCCGTTGGTCGGAAGAAGACCATGCGACCAACGAGAGAACCCACGCAGTTCATTCCACCCCGGACAAGGTATACCCGCCACGAAGTGGCCTTAAAAAAAGCGGCCCCTCATTGAGGGGCCAATCTGCCTTGGTTCTCTCTGGTTAGGAGAGGTTTTTGCGAGTGCGATCTAAGCCGCTATCTCGGCAAACTTGCGGGCGGTACAGCAAGCCATACCGCCCTGGGGGAGGGGCTACTGGTTGTTCACCACCTGGGGTGAACTGGCTCCCGTCTGGGAGGTGTTAGGAGCAGCGCTGTTCGATGCGGAGTTTCCACCCATCGTCGCCAGGCTGTTGTGCAGCAGGGTTACGCGAACGCCGTTCACGACTGCCTGCTCTCCATCTGCTGGCGTGGCAGTATTCTTGCCAAGCCCGGACTTATAGATTCGGTACACCGGAACCTGATGCTCAGTTACCAGATAGCGGACGACTGAGTCGGCCATTGCCTGCGAGGTCTGTACCCCGGCCCGGCTGTATCCCTGTACTTCGATGATGTAGCCCTTCTCGCCGGAGAGGGTCGTGGCCAGAGCGTCGAGGTCCGACTTGCCGGTGGGACCCAGGGTCGTGCGTCCCGAGGCGAACTTCACAGCGGTCGAGGAGACAGTCTGGTACTGGTCCAGATTGCCGACGGTGTTACCCAGCGAATCGGTGCGAGTGCTGGCATTGCTGGCCAGCTGGTTGGCTGAGTTCGCGCGGTTGGAAGCGTCCTGCGCGTGCTGGTCAGCCGTGTTGGCGGCGCTCATGGCATTCCTGATGCCGGCCTGCGACCGCGAATCTACATCCTTGATGTCGTTTGCATTCTTTGCCTGCAGCTGGTCAAGCTCGTTGACCCGGCCCTTGACCGGGCTGACCTGCCGGTTCACCCACTTCTTGCGGGCAAACGGATTCATATGACCCCAGAAACCTTCCTTGGACTGATCCTGAAGTGGCTGGCCGGTAGCGTAGGTCGTGCTGTCATTGGGGTTGCTGGCGCTGGTCGAAGCCGCTGCGGTCTGATCGGGCGTCGTCTGCGTCGGAGTGGTACTGGTCTGGGCGAAGGCCGTGAGCCCGAGTGCACTTCCGAGTACAAGTGCCGGGAGGCCGAAAGTAATTCCAGATTTCATCATGGTTTTGACTCTCCTCTTATCAACAATGCGCCTGTGTTTCAGACGTCAATACGCCATGACTAGAGCAGGTATCGTGCCAAACTTAAATAATTAGGTATGTTACTGAAAGCAGGGTTCTTTATTAGCGCCTTCCGATCCCGGCGTGGGGGACATAAGCACCGATTCCCGCAAAATCTTCCGGGTGGCCCGGTAACTATTACTGGTGAGCCCGCGCCCGGAAAGGGTTATTTTGCCTCAACCTGGACGATGCGAATCTCCGGCATCTGCATATTCCAGTTGGCCGGGATCGACTCAAAGATAAGACGAAAATCCCGGCTATCGCCAGGTTTCAGCGGAGAGGCGCTGACCGACTGGGTATCGATATAGGGTTGACGCGTACGAATCAGCGAAAGCGGCACGGTGTCCATCTGGGGCGGCATGGCTTCCTCATTGCGAAAGATTACCTGGACCGTGATGCCGGAGACGGTCTGACTGCCGGTGTTCTGGATATGGCCATCGATAAAAGTGGACTTGCCTCCCGAGAGGCTGGTCGATTCGCTCATGGCGAGCTGCGACAGCGGCAGATTGGCCGCATATGCCGCCGGCGGCTGGAGTGTGTTTGGAGCGGACGCCTTATGCCTTCCCGCGAAGATCAGGACCACCACCACGATCAATACCACCAGCCCAGCCACTCCCCACGCCATTGCCGGAATCCCGCCACCTTCGGCCGGCTTGCTGGCGAACATCTCGCCTTTTTTCGCGGAAGCGGGAGTGTCCGAAGGTGGATTCGCAGAGATATCGTCAGGCTGATGCGGTTCGCTCATAAGCCGAAATTCTATACCCCGTCTCCACAGCCGGCTCCAGGCGGATGTCTGCGGGGGAATCAACTAAGCTGCCTTCGGTTGATCTTCGCAACTTTTTCACAAAAGATAAGAACCGGTTGGTGCAAGATCGCGTTAACGAACATCTACTGTTCTGTAAGGTGAACCTCCCCGCAGCCAAGAAGGCCAGTCATGAATCCGCAGAATCAAAGGTCGCCGCACTCTCAGCTTGAGCCTCAGTTCGCCCTTCCCGGAGTTGGATCTGGCGCTGTCAAGACGCCTGTGATTGTTTCAGCGGCGGATCGCCTTTATCAGGTTGCCGCCTTAGCCGCCGGAATTTTCCTGCTGGCGACGCTGCTTTAGGCCGCTGGTCAGGCGAAGCTTGCGCGCTTGACCTTTTGCCGGAAATCTTCTCCCTGCATCTCCACCACCGCGCACATCTCCTGCAGTCTGGATCGCATGCGCTCGCCGATACGGTCGCCCAGAGATTCTTCCCGCACCAATCCACGAACTCCCGGCTCCGTGCCCAACGGTCCGGCGTTTGCATAATTGGTCGTGATGATGGTGGTCCGGCGGTCGTTGTAGCGGGTGTTCAGAATATGGGCGACCGTGTCCCATACCCAATCGGTTGGCTTCGAGGCGCCCAGTTCATCGAGCACAAGCACCTCGGCCTCGAAGACAGGCCCCAGCACTTCAAGCTCGGTCTCCCGAACCTGCGAGTTGTAGCTGTTCTGCACCTGCTTCAACAGGTCGCGATAGTCATAGAAGAGTCCCGTCGCGCCGCGTTCGGTTACCAGCGCCTGCAGAATCCCGACTGCGAGGTGGGTCTTGCCCACGCCGATCGAACCGGTAAGCAATAATCCCGTTCCGGCTGTCTCGAGCGGATAGCTTTCGACGAACTTCCTTGCCCGCAGGTGCGCCGCGCCCAGGGTCCGGTTGGACGACGGGAAATTCGTCTCGTAATTTTCGAGCGAGCAGTGCTCGTAACGCCGGGGAATATGCGCCCGGTCCAGCATCCGCGAGGCTCTGCGCTCGATCCGGCAGACGCACTCCTGGGCGAACTGCCTGCCGTTCTCCTGCACTACCCGCAGACCCGAACCACCGCATATCGAACAAACTTCACTCATAGCCGTGGCTTCAGTATCGCAGCACCTGAATCCAACTGCGCCCTGTGTGAATCTTGGATATATCCGGTTTAATCAGATAAACTGGACATACTGCTTGAGCGCTCTTCCAACGAAGGCGTAAGCGGCGGCGCGACAGGCACTTCGATGTGACGTGAACTCTACCGTTGCAAGCGATCCGCACGCCGGCAGGCAAAAGATCAGGAAAAGGATAAGTCACATGCCAAAAGAAGGAATTCACCCGAAGTATGAAAACATCCACGTCAAGTGCGCCTGCGGGACCACGTTTGAAACCCGCTCCACCCACAAAGGCGACATCGTCGTCGAAATCTGCTCTGCGTGCCACCCTTACTTCACCGGCAAGCAGAAGCTGGTCGACACCGCAGGCCGCGTCGAACGCTTCCGCCGCAAATTCGCGAAATCCGACGCCGGCAAGGCTGAAGCCGCGAAGTAGGCGAGGCCAAACTATCAACCAGGCCTCCGCCAAAAACGGAGGCCTTTTGACTGCAATTAAACGCTAACAAGATTAACCATGAAGAAGCGCTATACCCTCGAGCAGAAACGCTGGGACTCGCCCCACGAGCACGCCATGCCCGAGCACACCCGCGTCCCGGCCAGCTTCAAGATCGGCAGCGTGAAGATCGCGCCCGCGACGGTTCTCGCTCCGATGGCTGGGGTTACTGATACGGTGTTTCGCCGCTTCATCAAAAATGCGAGTCAGTTCACCGCATCAGCCAGCGCCGCTGACGTGACCGAAGAGACGACGAACCAGCAATCCGGCTGCGGCCTCATCATGACGGAGTTCACCTCCGCCGACGGCCTCTCGCGCATGCGCGAGGTCAAACGCAAACGCTACCTGACCTACTACGACGACGAGCACCCCATCTCCGCACAGCTCTTCGGATCGAACCCCATCACGCTGGCCGACTCCGCCCGCATCGTGCAGGACGCCGGCTTCGACCTCGTCGACCTCAACCTGGGCTGCCCGGCAAAGCGCGTCGTGGCCTGCAACGGCGGCTCCGGCCTGCTGCGCGACCTGCCGTTGATCGAGACGATCTTCAAGGCCATCCGGAGTGCCGTCTCGATTCCCTTTACCGTCAAGTTCCGCATGGGCTGGAACGACAAGCACATCGTCTGCGTCGATCTTGCGAAGCTCGCCGAAGACTGTGGTCTCGATGCCGTCGCCCTGCACGCCCGCACCCGCGAGGATGGCTACACCGGCCAGGCTCGCTGGGAGTATATCGCCGCCTGCAAGGACGCTGTGAGCATCCCGGTCATCGGCAACGGAGACATTCGCACTCCCGAGGACGCTGCCGCCATGGTCGATCGCACTCACTGCGACGCTGTCATGATCGGCCGCACCGCTCCTGCAAATCCGTGGATCTTTCGCCAGATCGCGCAATACACCGCCACCAAGGAAGCCACCGGCACAGGCACCTACGACGAGCCCACCGATCAGGATCGCTATCGCATGATCCGCGATTACTTCGGCATGCTCGTCAACGAGATCGAGATCGAAGAAGTTGCGGAAGCAAGCCGGGCAGCAGCTATCACGGCCTCCGGTCAGATCGCCCGCGAACAGCGCCACCGCGACTGTGTCGGCAAGATGAAACAGTTCGCAAGCTGGTTCACCCACGGCGTTCCCGGCGGAGGCGCGCTGCGCAAACAGATCTTCGAATCGAAGAACGGCGACGCAGTCCTCGATGCTGTCGATCGCTTCTTCGCCGCTCGTGCGGAAGACGCGGCCACAGGTCCAGAACATGTAGAGCCGCAGCCAGACGAACAACTCCTCGCCGCGGCCGCAGCATATTGCGATTGACCTAAAACGCAAACTCCGCCACGGTTTCGCCGGCTGTTGTTGCTGCCCCGCCTTCCGTAGCGTCAACCGTTGACGCCAAATCGATCGGCTTCTGCTCACGATCAGCTATACCATCCCGCCGCTCGCAATCCCAGCCGACAAAGCTAAGCTCCGCTCCGTTTGCGCCAAACAGCTTTGACTTTGGCCCGCCACCGTTCATCCAGTGCAACCAGAGTCCACTCTACGCGCGGCGACAGATACCGCAGCACCACCTCCGTTGCGGGATGAATGCGCAGCGCCGGCGCGACCAGATACAACCGCGGAGCCTCCGGCCACAACCGCAGCCCGCCGAAGTATCCATGCCGCTGAAACTCTCCCAACCCGGTGACGTTGTCGGGATTCTGCAGATGATGCCAACGCACGCGCACCCAGTAATCGAGACCCTGCAACGCGAGATGCAGATCGTCATCGGCCTTCAGCTCAATCACCGCCAGCCGTCCGTCATCCGTAACGCTTAGCAGATCGAGCATCCCGCGATCCGCCGCGGCAAACGCCGGGACCTGGGTATAAACATGCGCGGAATCGAGATGAGCATCGAGCGGCTCGACATCCCGTCGAAGCACACTCTCCAGCCATCGTTCCGGCTGCATGCGATAGAGCGGATCCCGCTTATCGCCGCCGGCAATGCGCCGCGCAAACAGCCGCGCCACCAGCTCGCGCAGCTCCGCCTCGTTTTCTTCTGTCAGCGGGGTCTCATTTGCTCCCGCGCCAAACGTAATCTCCTGCGCGCTGTTGAACGAGTTTCCTGCGTAGCCCATCCGTACTCGTGCAAACTCCAACCCATGCAGCAAAAAAGCGACCTCGGTTCCGCTCCGGATGCGCCGCTCCACGGTCTCCCGCATCGTCTCCGGCACCAGAGCCATGACCCGCGCGCTCGACTCGGCAAACCTCTCCTCCGCGGCGCGCTCATTTGGAGCATGCATGAGACGAGTCGTTAAATTGCCATGATCTGCAGCGTCGCGCTGCTCCAGCTCCTCGGTCTTCTGATCGAGCTCCCAAAGCTCCCACTGCGCGGCATTCGCGTTGAGCCACGCCATCCGCGAGAGCGTCAGCATTGCCATCCCCCGCGGCACAATCAGCTTCAACCCCTGATAAAGCCTTCGCCCGTCTCCCGATTCGCGGCAATGCTGCAGCCACAAGATCCCCAGCGTCAGAATCCCATCGACGGTCGCCTGTGTCTCCTCCTCATTCACTGCGATCACGGCCCACGCCTTCTGCCCCTGCACCAGAGAGCCCCGCGCATACGCCGGCCCGAAGCTCTTCTCCAGGTCCATCGCGGTGCGAAATGCGTCTGCCTTGAACTCGGGAAAATTCCGCAGCAACACCCGCCCCAGCACGCGCAGATACTTCACGCGCGTCGCCTCCCGTGTCGACGGCGTACGACGGTCACGGTCGGCCACAAGCTCCAGCGTCTGCGGCTTCGTCTGCCCGAAGCGATGCGTGCTCAGCCGCAACGCCCCATTCCTCATCGTCGTCGCAGTCACGCTCCGCACGAGATTGCGCTCTTCCCCCCACAGATGCAGCGTGCAGCGGCCATGGTCGGTCGCCAGCCTGTACTTCGCCTCGCGCATGTCGAAGAGAACCTTGCCGTCTTCAAACACAACGGCGCGCGCGTGCTCGGCAAGAAATTGCTCCAGTGCCGCTGCAATCTGCTCTATCGTCTGTGCGGGTATATGCGTGTGCTCCGCGGAGGAGGCTCTTGGCGGCATAGCCGAACGTTAACACATTCACGCGCGAAACGAGAGTGAAGAGCTAAAGGGGAAGATGAAAATGAAAGGAGGTAATCCGCAGGCGATTCCTGAGATAAAAAGCATGAGCCTCCTGCCGGTGCGTGCCGGAGTCGAGACTGAACGAGGTGCAGCCGGCCTCGCGAGCCAGATCGATAAGCCACTGCAGCATCGCCTCGCCATGCCCCTGTGAGCGCACTGCAGAATCCGTCACCAGATCGTCTACATACAAAGTCTTCCCGCTCGACAGCATGTTCTGCACACGAAAACCCGCAACGGAAACAATGCTGCCATCGTTCTCAAGAAACGCAAGCTGATAGCCCTCGCCCTGCTGCGCCTGAACCCTGCCGGCAAACTCCGCCGCAATCAATTTAGGGCGAAGCTGGCTCATCACTGGAAAGCAGCGATCGATCTCAGCAGGCGTAGCAGCGATTTGAATAGTGCGCATGCGCCGCGCCTACCACTTCTCTCGGGCGCGCAGATGTGTGATGTGCGCAACATGATGGCGCGAGTGCCACGCATAAAGGACTGTGGCCAGTTCTACGGTCATCGGGCCGTTCTGTGGATGGTTGTATCCACGCTTCCACTGTTCCTCATTGAGCGACTGCAACAACATGACCCAACGCGCATGGAGGCTCTCCACCAACTCAAGCGACCACTCGACCGGCGCCGCCATGTCGTGCAACTTCGCCCAGGCGGCCTCGTCATAGGGATTAACCGTCGGCCAGTCTTCGGTCAGGGAAAGTTTCACGCGGATCAGCGCATTCATATGGCTGTCTGCGACGTGGTGCACCACCTGCCGCGCCGTCCATCCGCCCTCGCGATACGGCGTGCCCAGCTGGGCGAAGCTCAATCCATCGACTGCATTTCGCAACTCCTCCGGAAGTTCGGCCAGCGTCGTAATCGCATCGGTTCGCTCACCGGGCGTGATCGTCGCAGGCGCGGCAAAGCGGCCAACCGGGTATCTCGGGTCTGCATTCTGCAAGGACATTTGCCGACTCTCCACCTCTCTACTATGCAACAACGTTCAAAGAATTGTGTAACCTTTATCCAGTATTCCGCTCATGAAAGCCTGACGATGCGACCCTATGTGACACTTCTTTTCGCCCTTCTTGCGGTCGCTGGCTGTGCCCGGCAAAACTCGGCGGCACCGGCAAGCCGCACGACCGCAGTCGCGGCTCAATCATCCCAGGCAACGCAAAATCCCATCGGCTTCGACAGCAATGACTATCCCGGCGATGCTGCCCTGCCCGCACTGCGGCGGCACTTCGCCTTCGCCGGATACTGGCTCACCAACCCGCCAGGCGAAGATCACAACAGTTGGCAGGGCAAGCGCGATGTTCTGGTACGCAACAACTTTGGCTTTCTCGTGCTGGCGAACGGAAAGATCGGCGCCGAGCTCACGAGAGCAAAACGTTCCGGCACGACGCCCGCCGCACTCGGAGCGAAGGATGCGGCAACAGCTATCGCCGCCGCCCAGCGCGAACACTTTCCACCCAGCACCATCCTCTTCCTCGACCAGGAAGAAGGCGGCCGCCTCGACGCCAATCAGTCTTCTTACCTGCTTGCCTGGACGGAAACAGTCGCGCACTCCGGTTATCTTCCCGGCGTCTACGCAAGCGGACAGCCCGTCGACGACGCTCCCGGCAAGACCATCACTACGATCCAGAACGTCCGCGAGATGGTCGCGGCCCAGCATCTTCATGAGATCGCATTCTGGATCTATCAGGACGCCTGCCCGCCAGCCAACGGATGCACCCTGCAGCCGCCGCCGCTCACAGCCAGCGGAACGCCCGACGTCACCGCATGGCAATACGCGCAGTCGCCGCAACGCAAAGAGATCACAGCGGCGTGCAGCAAGACCTACGCCGCCGACGGCAATTGCTATGCACCCGACGTACCCGGCATCTGGCTCGATCTCAACGTCGCAAGCTCACCGGACCCATCGCACGGGCGATGATGGATGCGACGGAAAGCCGCAAAAAACGCCCTCTTCAGCAGCACTCCACGATCGCGCCATTTGCCGCGGCTCTCCGCGAAGCCTAGAATCAAAGCAGATGACAATACCCGCTCCCGACCATAAACGCTATTTCATCGAAAAGCTGGGTATCTCGGAACGCCTGATGGAACGGTGTCTGGGCGAAGCGCTCTCAGCCGGAGGCGACTACGCCGACCTTTATTTTGAGTCGGTCACTTCCACATCGCTCGGTATCGACGAGTCCCTCGTCAAATCCGCCAGTCAGGGCATCAGCGTAGGCTGCGGCATCCGCGTTGTCTCGGGCGAGCGTACCGGCTATGCCTACACCGACGATCTCTCCAGCGACCGTTTACTTCGCGCCGCCCGTACCGCAGCTCTCATCGCCAGCGGCCCCGCCAAAGAATTGATGAGCGGTTTCCGCCACACGGAAACGCCAACGCTCTATCCGGTTGCCGGCGCAACCACCGACGCCGAGATTGCCGCCAAACTTATTCTCATCCAGCGCGCCGATAAAGCCGCCCGGGCCTATGACTCCCGCATCACACAGGTTCGCGCCGGCTTCAACGACGAGCTCCGCCGCATCCTCGTCGCCGCATCCGATGGCACCTTCGCTTCGGACACTCAGCCTCTCGCCCGCCTCAACGTGTTCGTCATCGCAAGAGATGGAGTGAACACCGCGCGCGGCACCAGCGGCGGCGGTGGTCGCGTCACCATGGACTTCTTCGCAAGCGCCGGCGGCCCCGGAGGGACAGACAAATCTCCAGAGCACTACGCCCGCGAAGCCGCCCGCACCGCAATCCTGCAACTGGGCGCAGTCGATGCACCCGCGGGCGAGATGCCCGTCGTCCTCGGCCCCGGCTGGCCGGGTGTCCTGCTGCACGAAGCCGTGGGCCACGGCCTTGAAGCCGACTTCAACCGCAAAAAAACCTCAGCCTTCGCCGGACTCATCGGCCAGCAGGTCGCCAGCCCCAAAGTCACCGTCGTCGACAACGGCCTGATGCCCGGCCGCCGCGGCAGCCTCAACGTGGATGATGAAGGAACGCCGACACAGGAGACCGTGCTCATCGAAAACGGCATTCTGAAAGGCTATCTGTCCGACAAACTTTCAGCCCGCCTCATGGGCATGCCCAACACCGGGAGCGGCCGTCGCGAGAGCTATCACCACATTCCCATGCCGCGCATGACCAACACCTACATGCTCAACGGCGACGACATGCCCGAGGACATCATCAAATCCGTCAAGCGCGGCCTCTACGCCGTCAACTTCGGCGGCGGTTCGGTCGATATTACCAACGGCAAGTTTGTCTTCTCCGCGAGCGAAGCCTACCTCATCGAAGACGGGATCGTAACGCGGCCGGTCAAGGGCGCAACCTTAATCGGCAATGGTCCCGAAGCACTGAAGTATGTCTCGATGGTCGGCAACGATCTTGCTCTCGACGAAGGCATCGGAACGTGCACCAAAAGCGGACAAGGCGTGCCGGTAGGCGTAGGCATGCCCACAGTCAAGCTCGACCGTATGACGGTCGGGGGAACGGGACAATAATGGCAATCGAACGCGAAAAAATCTATGAGTGCGAAGTGAAACGCCGTCGCGTAAAAGAAGGCGGAGGCTACGAGCCTTTCTGGAAGGTGAAGCCCGTCGCGGTCGCGCTCGCAGACAGCGATACCGAGTTTCGCTGCAAAGATTGTTACGGCGTGGTGAAGTTGCTGGGCCGCAACGGCAAGGAAGGCAGCACGCCCTATGTCGAACATAAGTCCGCGGCCGACTCCGAGTATTGCAAAAACGGGCTGCTGTTCAAAAAAGCAACCGACGGACGCGAGCCCAGACAGTCGCAACACCCCGTCGAATAACGGCTTTTCCTCTTGCAGCAAGTTTCGCGACTTCGCTGTGCGCACGAGACCGGAAAGCACAAACTAACCGTACGACTCAACCGCATCATGCAATCGAGGTTCTCAAATGGCAGTCGAACGTGAACGATTCTACGAATGTGAAGTGAAACGCCTCCGCGTCCGCGCAGCCGGCGGCTACGAGCCCTTCTGGAAGGTCAAACCAATCGAGGTAGCGCTCGAAGATAACGATACTGAGTTCCGCTGCAAGAGCTGCGGCGGCGCGGTCAAGCTCTTCAAACGCCGCTCCGAAGATGGCCCCGCCACGCACATCGAACACAAGCTGAAGAGCGACTCCGAGTATTGCTCCGCGGGCATGTACTTTTTGAAAGCTACAGATGGCCGTCAGCCACGGCCCTCCACAGCTCCTGTTCGCTGAGGTTTTGAAGAACGTGCCGCAAACAGCAACGGTAGTCTCCTCCGACCTGAAACAACTCGCCTCCGATATTCTCTCGAAGGCCCTGAAAGCCGGAGCCACTGATGCCGAAGCCGTCGTCTACGAAGGCGACGACTTCTCCGCGCTGGTTCATCTCGGTCAGGTCGAAACCCTGAAAGAGTCCAGCTCGCGAGCTGTCGGCCTTCGCGTCTTTCTCAACTCGGGAAACGCTCAGCACACCGCCAGCACCTCTTCGTCCGACTTTTCGCCCGAGAGCATCGCCCGCCTCGTCGAAGGCGCCATCACCCTGGCGAAGATCACCAGCGAAGATCCCTTCGCCGGGCTCCCCGAAGCGCATGAGTTCGGCCAACTCGACGGCGACCTGCACCTCTACTTTGACGACGTCAACCAGATGCCGCCGGCCGAGCGCATCGAGATCGCCCGCCGCACCGAAGCCGCCGCGATGGCCTACGACACGCGCATCCAGAACTCCCGCGGCAGCGACTTCGACACCGCAATCTCGCACAAGATCATGATCAACTCGCGCGGCTTCCTCGGCGAGTATCGCCGCAGCTACTGTGGCTTCTCCGTCGCGCCCATCGCCCAGGATGAAAAGGGCATGCAGCGCGACGGCTGGTTTTCCAATGCGCGTACCGTAACCAGACTCGAATCCCCGGAAGAGATCGGACGCGAAGCCGCACGCCGCACCCTGCAACGTCTCGGCGCGCGGCGCGTTCCCACCCAAAAAGCTCCCATCGTCTTTTCCGCGGACATCGCGCAGTCGGTCATCGGCAACATCTTCGACGCGGCTAACGGCGACGCCATCTATCGCCACGCCTCCTTCTTCAGCGGCATGCTCGGCGAACGCGTCGCCGGAGAAAACATTACCGTCATCGACGACGGCACTCTCGTCTTCGACAGCATCGGCGGCTTCGGCACTCGTCCCTTCGATGGCGAAGGCCTGCCCACTCGCCGCACCGTCCTCGTCGAACGCGGCATCCTTAAAAATTACGTAATGAACACCTACACCGCGCGCAAGCTGGGCATGAAGTCCACGGGCAACGCCGCGCGCGGCCTCGCGGGCAATCCCGGCATCGGCGCCGGAAACTTCTACCTCGAACCCGGTACGCTCACGCCGCAACAGATCATCGGCGACATCCAAAACGGCCTCTACGTCACCGACACCATGGGCCACGGCGTCAACCTCGTGACGGGCGACTACTCCGTCGGCGCCAGCGGCCTGTGGATCGAGAACGGCGAGCTCGCCTACCCGGTCGAAGAGATCACCATCGCCGGCAACCTCAAAGACATGTACCGCAACATCGCCGCCATCGGCAACGACCTCGTCTTTCGCGGAGCCAGCGCCGCGCCCACCCTCCGCATCGAAGGCATGACCATCGCCGGATCGTAACGGGAATCAGGTTAATTTTCCCTGCCCGTATCCCCAACACGCCGCACACAACGCGTCTACAATCCATCTGTGGCTGCGAGCTTCCACTTCGATCATTTCGTCGACTTCGCACCCCAGCGAGCCGACGAAATCCTGCGCTCCATCCCGGCACAGCCCGGCGTCTTTGCCCTTCACGGCCCACGCGCCGAAGACGCGCCCTACCTCACCCAGACCACCGATCTCCGCCGTCGCATGCGTCGTATACTCGGACCGCCGGAGCCTTCAGCGAACGGAGTTCAGCCGCAATCCAAGCGCCTCAATCTCCGCGAAAGAGTCGCGCGCATCGAATACTGCGTCACCGGCTCCGCCTTCGAGTCCTCGCTCGTCCTCTACGACGCAACTTCCGCTCTCTTCGGACACATCGAAGGCCGCCGTCGCCTCAAACTCCACACCCCCTACTTCCTGCGCATGACGATCGAGAACGCGTTCCCCCGCGTCTACTCCACCAACAAGCTCTCCAAACGCGGCCTCGCCCAGATCTACGGTCCCTTCCCATCGCGCCTCAGTGCCGAGCGTTATTGCGACGCCGTCCTCGACCTCTTCAAACTCCGCCGCTGCTACGAAGACCTTGCGCCCTTTCCCGAGCATCCCGGCTGCGTCTACGGCGAGATGGGCAAATGCATCGAGCCCTGCAAACAGGCCTGCACGCCCGAGCAGTACGCCGCCGAGGCCGCCGCCGTGAAAAAATTCTTCGACACCCGCGGCGAGAGCATGATCATCGAAATTGGCCTCGCGCGCGAAGAGGCCTCCTCCGGAATGCAGTTCGAAAAAGCCGCGGCGCTCCATGCTCAATGGCAAAAAGTGAAGGCCGCACAGGCTCTCGCCGACTGGATCGTCCGTCCCGTCCCCAAGCTCCGCGCCGTCATCGTTGAAAAGGCCGCCCCCGACCCAAATCCTGAAGAAGAGCATCCCGATCACGCCGCGCTCTTCCTTCTCGAGGGCGGCTGTCTCGTCGGCCCCGAGCGTCTCTCCACTCTCGGCGTCCGCGCCGTTCGCGAACAAACCAGCGTAGGCAGCTCCCTCTTCGCGCAGCCTCTCATGCTGCAGGCCGTCCCGCTCGAAGGCGAACCTGCCTCTGACAGCGCCGCTGCGTCACCGGAAGAACGCGCCGCTCACGCCCTGGCAGCGCTCGAACAAAAAGCAGGCAAGCCCAACGACCTCGCCCTCCTGAGCGACCATCTCTCCCTGCTTCGCCGCTGGTACTA